>JAZRCR010000100.1:0-8097 GCA_045659805.1 Acetatifactor sp. | reverse complement strand
ATTCAATCGGAAGTATCTTCCTATTTACCCAAGGAAAAGCGGGAGCTGTTTGAGGCTGTGACCCGGCAGATTTCGGACAATTATACCACAGAGGACATCTCGATCGCATCGCTTGCGGCCGAGGCGCAGATGAGTGAGGTGGATTTCCGCAGATGCTTTCGGAAAATTTATAAGTTGGCGCCCCACGAATATATTGCAACGCTCCGCATCACTCACGCAAAGGAGCTGTTGCAGTATGGAAGCGGCACGGTGGAGGAAATTTCCCGGGATTCGGGCTTTGCGGACCCGGCCTATTTCAGCCGGCTGTTTAAGGCAAAGACCGGATATGCGCCCTCGGAGTACCGGGAGCAGTTTGGGATGCCTTCGTGACAGAGCGGGAATCTTTTGATTAGAGGAGAACGGGTGAAATCAATGAAAATAGATGAAGTGCTGAGACAAGTGGATGAGTTATATGAGCAAAATAAAGGCGAGGAAGCGGAGCAGCTGATGCTGGAGGCCATCCGGGAGGCTGTGGCCATAGAAGAGAATGACGGTCTTTTGCAGCTTTTGAATGAGCTTCTGGGCTATTACCGGGAGACCAGTCAGGTGGAGCATTCTTATGCGGTCGCCGGGCAGGCGCTGGCCCTTGCAGAGAAAATGGGGCTGTCCGGCAGCATTCCCTATGCCACCACTTTATTGAATGTGGCCAATGCCTACCGCGCCGGAGGCAGACTTGCGGATTCGCTGGATTGCTACAAGAAGGTTCGTGAGATTTATGAAAAGACGCTGTCCCCCGACAATATGCTGGTGGCCAGCCTGGAGAATAATCTGAGCCTTCTCTATCAGGAGATGGGCGACTATGAGAATGCCAGAAAAAGTCTGCTCTGTGCTCTGGAGATCGTTAGCGCCAGAGAGGCAGAGTTCGAGGTGGCGGTTACTTATGCCAATCTGGCAAACACCTGTATGCAGCTGGGAGAGGCGGAGGAGGCCAGGGAGTATGCCCTGCAAGCCATGAAGGGCTTTGAAGCCATGGGCGTTTCGGATGCCCACTACGGCGCTGCGTTGGCGGCCATGGGCAATTACCATTATGCAAGGCAGGAGTATGGAGAGGCACTTGATTTCTTTGTGAAAGCAAGAGATATCATGGAGCAGAACCTGGGCCGCAACGAGTATTTTGAACGGCTGCAGGAATATGTGGATGCCTGTCTTGAGCAAAGCGGACAAAAGCAGGAGGGTGTGAAGGGACTTGCCCTTTGCAGGGAGTATTATGAGACTTTCGGTAAGCCCATGATAGAGGAGATTTTCCCGGAATATGTGCATCGGATTGCTGTGGGACTTGTGGGCGAGGGCTCGGACTGCTTCGGTTTTGATGATGAGATCTCCAGAGACCACGACTGGGGGCCTGATTTTTGTATGTGGGTGACAAAAGAAACCTATGCGGAAATCGGAGCAAAGCTGCAGGAGGCCTATGAGAAGCTGCCTGCAGAGTTTAAGGGATATAAGAGAAGTGTCAGCGCAAGAGGCGCCGGAAGGCGCGGTGTGATGACGGTGGATGATTTTTATGGCCGGCTGCTTCCTGTGACAGAAGGAGGTCGGATTCCGGAGGAGATTGACTGGCGTCTTGTGAGCGATGAGGCTTTGGGGACTTGCGTGAACGGCGAAGTGTTCCGGGATGATGAGGGTATTTTTACCGCCATTCGAAATCAGCTGAAGAAAGGATATCCCCGGGAGATGCTGTTCCGGAAACTGGCGGAAAGCTGTGCCCGTTTTTCTCAGACCGGCCAGTATAATTACCAAAGGTGCTTACGGCGCGGCGATACGTTGACCGCCCGGATGATGCTCGCAGACTGCGCCAGAGAGGCCATGAAGTTAAAACACTATCTTGCAGGGCAGTACCCGCCCCATGACAAATGGCTGCACAAAAGCGTTTGTCGCCTGCCCGGCGGAGCAGCTTTGTCGGAATGTTTTGAAAAAGGTTTTGCCTGGGATGATGCAAACGGCCATGATGCCAAGGGGGTATCTGCGCAGGTGGAAAAGGCAGCAGAGCTTCTTGCCCGTGAGATGTACGAAAAGCACTTGATCAGTGACACAGACCCTTATCTGGATGCCCACACCGGGGAGCTTTTGGTGAAGGCTTCCCTTGCCGGCTTAAGCGAAGAGGAACTGACAGACAGAATCGCCAAGATGGAATTTGCCGCCTTTGACAAGGTCCATAATGAGGGTGGCCGCGCCAGCTGCCAGAATGACTGGCCCACATTCTACGTGATGCGCGCCAGTCAGTATCTCACTTTTACAAAGACAATGCTTATGCAATATGCGTATGATTTCGAGAGCGCTTATGCCCGGGGACGCAACCTGATCGAGGAAAAATACGGGCGCATGATGGAGAGCACCGCGCCCTCAGAGTACGAGAAGATCAAACAGTATTTCCCGGAGATCTCTGACGACAAGCAGGCAATCATTGATCAGATTGTGACTATTCAGGTCCAGTGGATGGAAGAATTTGCTGCGCAGTATCCTCATCTGGCGGAGAATGCCAGAAGCGTGCGCAGTGCTGAGGATAACCTGTACAATACCTCCTACGAGACTTACCTTCGGGGCGAGATCAGCACCTACTCCGATAAAATGCTGGAACTCTACGGACGCTATCTTGTGGACTACGCCGCTAAGGGTCAGAACCCGGTGTACGACATCATGGGCAACAGTGCCCGAATGTACGGCTATGATTCTTTGGACGCGGCAGAATCCGCTATGGCAGGGGATACCTGAATGAGGGGGAGGCACTTGAGTGAGCGCGGTCCCACAGTTTTGGATTTGTGATATTTTGTGCCTTCAAAAGTGTAAGGAGTACTAAGAACTTCACAGGAAGCTAAGGACAACGTCCCGGTCATCACCAACTCGCAGCTATGCTGCTCAAACACGTGATGCCTGGGACGTCAACACTTCCTATAGCAGTTCTAAGTACTCCTAACGCTTTCTCAGAAAACAAAATATCGCAAATCCAAAACTGTGGGATCCGCGCGATCTGTATGGTACTACGCCGGTCTGTCCACGGTCATTTTGACATCTTGAAAAAATGTTAGCAGTACTTGGAGCTCTCCTAGAATGCGTTAACGTCCCGAGCGTCACATGTTTAAGCAGCGCAGCTGCGAGTTGGTGACGTCCGGGACGTTGTATTTAGCTTTCTATGAGAGTTCCTAGTACTCCTTACATTTTTGAAACTGCAAAATGATCCGGGACAGGCCGGCGGAGTACCTTTGGAGATCAGGGCGGAGCCCCTATTCAATCCACATGTATTCGCGGTCGCGCAGTCCCCAGTCACAAGTCTGCTTGCGGATCTCGCGTTTCAGCCTTCCTTCGGACTGCAACTGCTCTAAAATCTCATAAGCCAGGCGTGCTCCCTGGACATAAGTGTGCTGCTCGGGCCAGATATCTTTCATGTTTTCGGTGATTTCGATTTCGAGTTCTTCAAAGTAAAGAGGAGAGTCCTTCTTTCCTGTGAGCATTTTTACAATCCTCTGATAAGCTTCTGAGTAGGCATAGGGTGTGATCTCACAGATCGGTTCTGCATTCATGGTGTGTTCAGTCATGGTGATGCGGCCTTTTGTCATTTCACAGACGCGCATTACGGGAAGTGACATGCGGGTTCCGCGAACATCCTCAGGAAAACCGAATCCGGTAGTGGCAAGATAGGTTTCCTCTCCGGACAGAAGCACGTTCATAGGTCTGGTGGTCCTCAGAGCAAAGATCCTGTCGGGCTGATTCACATTCAGAATAACCCCCACGTTGTCTGCATAGAGCTGTGCCAGCGCTATGGCCATGGCTTCCCCGTAGCTTTTTCCCTGTTTGAGGTAATAATCGATCAGATGTACACGTACCTCGGCTGCGCCCACGCAGAGACCGCTTTTCAATCTGGGCCAGGAGGAATTGGGTTTGTCAAATACAGCCCGGAATTCATATCCGTTTTCTTCCAGCATCTGCAAAGCAGCTTCTCTTCCCGGTGCGTATTGATCCAAGGGAGTTGTTCCGTTGGATACCATGGCCATCTCACCGTCCATGGAGAGATAGGGGTGTGCCAGTTCGTATTCTTCCGGGTTTCCCATGGGACGGGTATGGGCAATGCCTATTGTTCCGGGTAAAGAGAGAACATCGGTCTCCCTGATAAGAGTATCAACATCTCCTACTACTTTTCTCCAGAGAAGCTTTCCTTCGTGAATAGTGGCGATTCCGGTACTCATGTCGCCGTCAAAGGCCTGCTGTCTTCTGAGCATCTTAAGAAGAATCGGAGCTGCCTGTTTATTTCCTACATATCCTGCGATGTTGCACATATTTTATTCCTCCTTGTGTGTGCTGCTGTTATGATATATTGACAGGCTGAAGTGACAACGATCATAATGATCGCGCACGCTGTAAATACCGGCCTGTATGTGCCGAAAGTGTCAAAGGCCCAGTTCATCAAAGGAGCGCCCATGGCAAAGCCCAGTGTGTTGGCTGAGACGAAGATGCCCAGCAGCTTGTCGGAATCCTTGTCTCCGAACAGATCGCTGGCCAGGATGGGGAGCATCACTGTCTCCAAAGGAAGGGAGAAGGCGGAGAAGGGAGCAAACAAAATGGCGAGGAGTTTGCTGTTTCCGTTCATGAAGAGCATCAGGAGCAAAGCAGTGACTGCACAAATATCACACACGGTGACGGTTGCCCTGAGTCCCCGTCTGTCGTATAGAAAGCCGGTGAGGAATTTGGAACTTGTCAGAATAAGGGAGTGAATACTGATTACCGTCGCTACAAAGCCCACGTCAAGACCTACGTCCTCCATATGGGCGGCGGAGACACTGGTCATTCCCTGCAACATCACGCCGCACAGGAAGATGGATGCGGTGATCAGATAAAAATAAGGGGTCCTTCTGGCCTGAGCAAATGTCATTCCGGACCAATATTGACGCTTCTTCTTACTTTTGGCAGGAGAACTGTCTGTCTTTTGTGTGGCAGGGGGATTTTCCCGATAGAAGACAGTGATCAGAATACAGACGACAAGCAGGATGCCCGTCACAAGCCAGTATGCCTGACGGTAACCGAAGGGATTGCCCTCCTGATGGATAATGGGAGAGACCAGCTGGGTAGAGACGGCACCGCCTATGCCGCTGGCGCACAGTGTAGCTCCCGTGATGGTGCCGCGGTTGTTGGTACACCACTTGTTTACGATCCGGCTGACCATTGTGGTGGTGGTCCAGGAAAAACCGATACCCAGGAAGCAGCCGCCTATGTAAAATACGAACACGTTGGTGGCGGTAGCGTACAGGATGCAGGAAATGATCAGGCAGAAAAAGCCTGCGAAGATCAGCTTCTTGGAACCGAATCTGGCGACCAGGGCGCCGAAGAAGATGTTCACCACGGCAGTGCTGATATAGCGGCAGCTGTCTGCAATGGAAAAGGCACTCCGCTTGATATCAAGTGCCCTTGTAATGGCCGTCAGATAAAGGCTTTTACTGCCGTTGCAAAAGCCCAGTGCCGTAAAGACCATCAGAAAACAAAGAGCAATGATCACCCATTTATAGTCAAATTTTCCGGTTTGTGAGGTTGTATGTTTCATATCGGACACCTTCTTATATGTGATTTTCATCCGGAAGGTATGATACCACGGGGAGAGACCGGTGGCAATAGACAAAGAGAACATATTGGACAAAACGAACATGAAAAAGCTCCGCAGAAGGATTTCGGCGGAGCAATTCAATATGAAACGGAGATGGAGGGATTTGAACCCTCGCGCCGCGTAAACGACCTACCGCATTTCGAGTGCGGACCCTTCAGCCACTTGGGTACATCTCCTGATCGGATGATACAACGTAATTATTTTATAGTACTTTCCGGGTTTTGGCAAGACCTACAGAAAAAATAAAATTTTTTCCATTCAAAGTTGTGGGATTGGACAGAATGCATTATAATGGTAGATAAGAGTTGTCACGGACAGCGGAATGGAGGAATTTGCATGAAGAGGATCGGTATGTTGACGAGCGGCGGCGACTGTCAGGCATTGAATGCTGCTATGAGAGGCGTGGTCAAGACACTGACTAACAGTGAGGAGGCGGTGGAGATCTACGGTTTCCTGGACGGCTATAAAGGGCTGATCTACGGCAAGTTCCGCATGCTGACCGGAGTGGATTTCTCGGGGATTCTGACCAAGGGAGGCACGATCCTGGGCACTTCAAGGACTCCGTTCAAGGCCATCAGAGAGCCGGACGAGAACGGACTTGACAAGGTGGAGGCTATGAAGCAGACCTACCACAAGCTGCGTTTGGATTGTCTTGTGATATTGGGCGGCAACGGTACCCATAAGACGGCAAACCTGCTGAGGGAGGAAGGGCTGAATGTAGTCACACTGCCCAAGACCATTGACAATGATCTGTGGGGCACGGACATGACCTTCGGCTTCCAGAGCGCAGTGAATATTGCCACGGACGCCATCGATTGTATCCACACCACGGCGGCATCCCACGGACGGGTGTTTATCGTGGAGGTTATGGGGCACAAAGTAGGGTGGCTTACTCTGAATGCAGGAATGGCAGGGGGCGCTGATATCATTCTGATACCGGAGATCCCTTATGATATTGAAAAAGTAGTGGATAAGATAGAAGAGAGAGACCGTGGAGGCAGCCGTTTTACCATTATTGCGGTGGCAGAGGGCGCTATTTCCAAGGAGGACGCCAAGCTCTCCAAGAAAGAGTACAAGAAAAAACTTGAGAAGTCTCCTTATCCGTCTGTATCTTATGAGGTGGCGGCAGCCATTCAGGAAAAGACCGGGCGCGAAGTGCGGGTGACGGTGCCGGGACATATGCAGAGAGGCGGAAGCCCCTGTCCTTATGACAGGGTGTTTGCAAGCAGGCTGGGTTCCGAGGCCGGTAAAATGATACTGGACGGAGAGTACGGTTTTATGGTAGGATACAAGAATCGGGAGATCGTTCGGGTGCCCCTTCAGGAAGTGGCCGGAAAGCTCAAGATGGTTTCGCCGGAGGCGTCCATTGTCAGGGAAGCGAAGCTGATCGGTATCAGTTTCGGGGATTAAACAGCGTTCCACGCTGCGGAAAGGAATTGGTTTTTTATGTCATACACAGCGCTATACCGCAAGTTCAGACCGGATACCTTTGAAGATGTAAAGGGTCAGGATCATATTGTGACCACGCTGAAGAATCAGATTCGGGCGAACCGTATCGGTCATGCGTATCTTTTTACCGGAACCAGGGGAACCGGCAAGACGACGGTTGCCAAGATTTTTGCCAGGACAGTGAACTGCGAGGAGCCTACCGAACACGGGCCCTGCGGCAACTGCCGTATCTGTCGGGCCATTGCGGCGGGAGCCAGCATGAATGTGATCGAGATCGACGCGGCTTCCAACAACGGCGTTGACAATATCAGAGAGATCGTGGAAGAGGTTTCCTACTCCCCGGCAGAAGGGAAATACAAGGTTTATATTATCGACGAGGTCCACATGCTTTCCATCGGTGCATTCAATGCACTGTTAAAGACGCTGGAGGAACCGCCGTCTTACGTCATTTTTATACTGGCTACAACAGAGGTGCACAAGCTGCCCATTACCATACTTTCCAGGTGTCAGAGATATGATTTCAAGCGTATTTCCATCGACACCATTACCGACCGTATGCGGGAACTGATTGAAGCGGAGCAGGTGCAGGTGGAGGACAGGGCCCTTCGCTATATCGCCAAGACTGCCGACGGCTCCATGCGTGATGCGCTGAGCCTGCTGGATCAGTGTATAGCGTTTCATCTGGGACATGAGCTTACTTATGATAAGGTGCTGGATGTGCTGGGAGCGGTGGATACGGAAGTGTTCAGCCGTCTGTTGCGCCATGTATTGCAGAGAAACGTGTCGGGCTGCGTGTCGCTGCTGGAAGAAATTGTCATGCAGGGCCGTGAACTCACACAGTTTGTGACGGATTTTGCGTGGTATCTGCGTAATCTTATGCTGGTGAAGTCTTCCGACGATCTGGAGGATGTGATCGATATGTCCACGGACAATCTGATCCGGCAGAAAGAGGAAGCCCAGCTTACGGAGACGGAACAGATCATCCGGTATAACAGGATCTCCAGTGAACTGTCCGGCCAGAT
>JAZRCR010000099.1:0-1573 GCA_045659805.1 Acetatifactor sp. | reverse complement strand
ATAAATTTTCATAATTACTGTACCACTGCTGCCCTATGTTTGTCAAACAACCGGAGTAATAATGTTACATTTATCATGTAAAAAACCTGCACAATTGCAAAATATACAATTTGAAAATGCTTTTTCGTATAATATGACTATTATGCCGCAGCTTCTTTTTTAGAAACTGCGGCATGATAGACCTTTATTATTGTATAGATCAAACTTTTTCTTTCCTGGTTTTGGCAATAAGGCCCAACAGCGGCGGCATCAGACAGGTGCCGCAATAGGCGCTGGCCATCTGTACACTGATAATCGCCTGGGATTTATCCGCACCAAAGTGTTCCGGGGTGGAATGAATAATATTTGGACACACGGGGGAATTGCAGTTGGACATAAAGATATTTGCCGCAGCACCTAATTTAATGTAATTCAAAGCCACAGTATGGGCATTCATTTAATAATCCCAACATCACATGAGCCCCGTATTGCAGTCCATCCAGAAAGGCTTTATGTTCATAGGCGGTACAGAGGCTGCAACAGAGGTTAAAGACAGCGTCATTATCTCGCAGGGGCAGACACTTCAGGAGTTCGGCCAGATTCTTGAAGCCGTCACGTATTTCCGGAGGGTCATTTTCGTGGGATTCCTGATAGACTTGGTACAGCTGGTCTAGGACGGTTTCGCAGTCGCTGTCACCGGGATCAAAGGGGTGTGCTTCGATGTAGGTTTTCATCCGTTGAGCAACATTATCCATTGTAGATCAATTCCTCCCGAATGATTTCTTCCGCTCTGGCGGCGATGTTGTGCATGCACTGGGTCCAGCCTATGGGATCGACAGCTTTCAGAGCTTCCGTGATGCCCTCTGCTGATTTTAGCTGTTTGATTAGGGTATCCATACGCTGCTGAGCCTGCTCATTTAGATCGGCAAGGTATGTCCAGAGATCACCGGACAGAACCAGGGTGTTGAACTGGATGGGGTGGTTCTCCTTGAGATACTTCCGGTGCATACGGCCCCATCTGCCGATAGGACGGGTCTCTTCCGGTAGCTTCAAATCTGGAATGAAGTAGTCCCCGGAGCGGATGTAATTGATATTCATGGTCAAGCCTCCTTTGGTTGGTTTGTACCATGATTGTACCGCTCCGACAGCAAACAGTCGAATGTGCCGTAAAACAGAAAAATCCCGGGTTACCATTTCTGGTAACCCGGGATAAAACTTATTCAGATAAAGACCTCACAAGTAAGATCTTCCCACTGAGAGGGTCTTAGGTACTGACCCTTGGCTTTTCTGTATGCAGCAGCTTCCTCGTAACCGATGGAAAACTTGAAGTACAGATTAGGCCTCCCCAGTTTTGATAGCAGCCTGTGCGGCAGCCAGACGTGCGATGGGCACGCGGAAGGGGGAGCAGGAAACGTAGTCCAGGCCGATCTTGTGGCAGAACTCAACGGAGACGGGGTCGCCGCCGTGCTCGCCGCAGATGCCGTAGTGCAGGTGCTTGCCGGAAGCCTTGCCCTTGGAAACAGCCATCTCCATCAGCTGGCCGACACCGTTCTGGTCCAGCTTCGCGAAGGGATCGTTCTCGTAGATCTTAGCC
>JAZRCR010000098.1:0-39307 GCA_045659805.1 Acetatifactor sp. | reverse complement strand
CCGGGGAAGTATGACTGCACTCGTTTTGCTCTTTGAGAGGATGTTAGAATTACTTGAATTGAATATTTTTGTATTAATGCCGAAAACACCACCTGTCCGAGCTGCAAAGCAGCGAGTCTGGTGTTTTCGGCATTGACCTTAACAAAAACATTCAATTCTTAGTAATTCTTACACCTTGAAAACGCAATACGAGTGCAGTCATACCGCCCCGGTCCCGTTTTTCACACGTTAAGCGCAGGTCCCAAGATTTACTTTGCGGTCTCTTTGAGTGTAGCTGCGATGCTGGCAATTCCCTGGAGCTCGGAAGGCAGTAATATGGTGGTTGCCTGGCCGTCTGCCACTTTGCCGAAGGCCTCCAGGCTCTTGATCTTGAGCACTGCTTCATCCGCTCCGGCATCTTTCAGCATGCGGATACCGTCTGCATTTGCCTGCTGTACCTTCAAAATAGCCTCAGCTTCACCTTCCGCCTCGCGGATCATCTTTTCCTTCTGTGCCTCGGCGCGCAGGATCGCGGACTGTTTCTCAGCCTCCGCACGTAAAATTGCAGATTCCTTCTCACCTTCTGCCACCAGAATGCTGGCTCTCTTTTCACCTTCTGCCCTGGTTACCGCTTCACGTCTCTCACGCTCAGCCTTCATCTGTCTCTCCATGGCATTCTGAATCTCTGCGGGAGGGATGATGTTCTTAAGCTCTACACGGTTCACTTTGATGCCCCAGGGATCGGTTGCCAGATCCAGAGCTGCTCTCATCTGGGTATTGATGGTCTCGCGGGAAGTGAGAGTCTGATCCAGTTCCAGATCACCGATGATGTTACGGAGTGTGGTGGCTGTCAGGTTCTCAATAGCCATCATGGGCTTCTCCACGCCGTAAGTAAACAGCTTCGGATCCGTGATCTGATAGAATACTACCGTATCAATCCTCATAGTAACATTATCTTTGGTGATAACGGGCTGAGGCGGGAAGTCTGCCACCTGCTCTTTCAGATTCACTCTTCTTGCAATTTTGTCAATCAGAGGAACCTTCACATGAAAACCTACAGACCAGGTTCCCTGATATGCGCCCAAACGTTCTACCACATAAGCCTGTGCCTGGGGAACGATCTTGATACAGGACAATATGAGCCATATCAATAACAACGCAACAATGATCAAAATATATTCCATACACTTCTCCTATCTGTGTGTCACACACACCTGTAATAATGATATTATACTCCCAAACCGGCCGTTCATCCCTCTGCCGATTCACGTACCATCAGCTTCACGCCGCTGACGGCCACAACAGTTACAATTTTACCGGTCTCGATCACCTGTGTACCGTCTGCATTTCTGGCACTCCATTCCTGTCCGCCCACCGTAACCTTTCCGGCCGCGTGCAGATTGTCGATTTCTTCCGTGACAATTGCCTGCTTTCCCTGGATGCTCTCCACATTCGTCTTAACGCGGTCCCTGTTAAAATATCTGACTGCAACAGGCCTTGTGAAAATAAGCAGCACAAGTGCCACCAGGAAGAACAGCACGATCTGAACGATCACCGGCGCATGCAACAGCGCAGCCAGGATAGCAACCAGCGCTCCACCAGCAAACCAGATGGTGGTAAGCCCCATAGTACCCATCTCAATGCCCACCAGTACGATCAAAAGTACCAGCCAGATAATAATCTGTTCTACCATGTCTTTCCTCCTTTCTTTTCTGTCTTTTCTGTTATCTATAGTTTACTACATCCGGGCAGTCATAGCAATGGAAGATTTTGCACGATAAGCATTTTCAAAGTGCATTTTCTTACAATTTGCGCCAAAACCTCAATTGCCACACAATGCAGCGGCCAAAATGATGCTTGCGTTTTTCTTACGGGATTATATAATATAATTAGCACAGATAACAAAGGGAGATCGTCATGAATATTATTTTTTCGAATACCCTTGCGGGCAGCGGATATGAAGAAGATGTGTGGCAGCTTTTATGCCAAAGCGACAGGGAATTCGTGCCCCCTCTCTCCTGCAGGGAGAGCACCACTCAGACAGTACTTTACACGCACGAAACCCAGGCCTTGCCTTATACATATTATAAACAGATGCTAAAACAGCGGTCCCTGATCGCCGTGGAGGACGGACATGCAGCAGGAATCATGTCTTACCGCTACGGGATGGAGGGATACGGTGAGGACTGTGCCTATATTTCCACCATTATCGTAAATAAAAACTACCGCGGAAAAGGCATCACAGTCAAACTATATCATACTCTGTTTGAAAAAGAACCGGGCCGAAAAGTCGTCACCCGCACCTGGAGCAGCAACTATGCCCATCTTCATTTACTGAAAAAGCTTGGATTTGTGCTCACCGAACGATTGAAAGATCACCGAGGTTCCGGGATCGACACCGTATATTATGCAAAGGAGAACGCCGAATGAATAAGCTTTCCTTCTGGGAAAAACTCAAAGCCTATAAGGTCATGAATAATTTTCTGGTGCTCGTCATGCTGTGCGTATTCATGGCCATATCCATCGTTATTTATCTTCTTCCTTCCGTCAATCAGGACCCGGTGCTCTCAGACATCGCACTTGCTTTTTCCACTTCACTGCTGGCATCTGTGTTCTGCCTGATTTCGGATATCTACATAAAATTCAAGGATTATGAAAACGAACGCTTTCTGGGAGATATCCAGAGTTTTGGCATCAAAGGGCTGCATTTTAACAAAAAGCAGGTGCTGCGCGAGCTCCTGGATGACTGCGACAAGGAGCTCTGGATCTCCGGCTACCGCCTCATTATGACTGCCAGCCTCACAGAAGATATCGAAGGGGCCATGTCAAGAGGTGCCGATGTAAAAACTCTGTTATGCCCTCCCTGGACGGAAGGCTACCGTCTGATGTACGGCGAGAGCGACCGCATCATGGCCAACTACTGTAAAGTGTTCGATACCCTGCGTGCCGGCATGAAGCAATACGGCAACAAATGTGTGGTTCGCTTCACCGAAAAGCCACTGCTCAGCGACACCTACAAAGTTGACCAGCATATCATCTCCAGCCCCTTTATGCACAACGAAGATAAAGAACACGGAAAGATCACAGCAAACGACTTCTTTACTTATGATCTGATCAAAAAAAGCAGGCTGAACGTGCTCCTCACCGAGGAATACGAAATGCTGTACAACAATGCGGAATATGAGCTTGACTGGGATGCCTATGACCTTGCCTGTGAGAACTTACACAACGAGTATCACACAGAAAAAGAAAAAGTCGGGATCATGAGCCGGCTTTGCGTACCCACAGTTATCGAAGGCGATACTTGATATCAAAATGAGGCGCCAAAAACATCCCCAAGAACTGAGAGAAGATTTTGCCACTCATCTGGTCCACGCCGCATCAAAGTTAACGGAACTAATTCAGTAAAAAGAATCCCGGCGGAAAGTTCCCGATACAGAAGCAGCCTGACGCTTTGACCTTTCAAAAGTATTAGCAACACATAGAACTTTTCAATGAAGTATTAACACCTCAGTCATCACATGTTTGAGCAGCTTTAGCTGCGAGTTGGTGATGATTGAGGTGTTGTATTTTACTTCGTTGGGAAGATCTTAGTGTTCCTTATGCTTTTGAAAACTCAAAGCGTCAGGCTGCTTCTGTATCGGGGACTGTCCCCGGGATTCATTTAATAAAATACGTGATTTCCGATGACCAGACCTTCCCGTCCGTTATTACGGCGGAAGTACTTCATGTCACCTACATTGGAAACGCCGGAAAGCGCTTCCTCCGCTGCTTTGAAGCAACTGTCATTGATCTTGCCGGACTCCAACACCTTATCCAGTGTTCCTGCCATAGCCGGTGAAAACTGTCCCGGCGAGTAAATTACCTCACGGATGGTGTTGGGGAATTTTGAACTCCGCACACGGTTCATAACCACGGCACCAACTGCCACCTGTCCTTCGTAGCTCTCGCCTCTTGCCTCGCAGTGGATGATAGCTGCCAAAAGAATCTTGCTCTCCTCATCTGCCGCATAGGAAGAATACTTCACATAACGCTTGGCTTCTCGCTCCGCCTTTTCTCTTACCTTGATCTCCTCTGTGGTCTCACCGATTCCGACCAAAACATCGAAAGTCACATAGTCAGCTGAAACATAACCTTCTACGCCTTCATAATCGATACATACCCAGCCGTCCTCAACAGAGATCACCTCTGCCATCTGTCCTTTGGGCAGGATACCATAGACCGCTGCATTTACATCTGACGTCTGGCGGACCCGGATGGCATCTTTCATATATACTACCTGTTTTCCAATCTTGTTCGCCTGTTCTTCCGCAGCCTCACCGAAGAAAAGATATTCATCCTTTGCCCAGCCGATCAGATTGCCTGACTGCAATTTGGTCCAGCCGTCTTTTCTCTCCAGAATCGTGCCGCCACAATCTTTATATAGCTTTCCTACCTTTTCGGAATTTGTATCCGCCTCGCTCCTGATATTGAGGGAATCCTTTACATTGGCCATGACCCTTGTGGATTCAGTTTCTTCATCAGTGCCGTTCAGTATCCTGGCCGTAGTACTTACTGACCCGACAGTCTTATTGACACCGGAATCAAGAATGGATACTACACCGCCGCTTATGGAATCCAGGTAATTCTTGTTGCTGCCGGCTTGTACGGTCATGCCTGTCTCCACTGTCATAAGAACGGACAACGTAAGTCCTGCCAGGGTAACAAGCAGCCTTCTGCTTCTTGCCATTTTCCTTACCTCCAACAAATCTAAACATAATCTGTCACAAATGCCTGTTAATATACTTCTCAGTTTTTAACTAATTATTACACATTTGTTAAATTTGTTACGGGTGTTATCATAGCAAATCAAAACTGCTTTGTCAACCTTTTTTTCAGAGCGCACCTGCTACAAGCTGCGGGATTTGGCGATGCATGCCTCTACGGCATCCATAACAGTGGCGCGAAGGCCTTTTTCCTCCAGTACTTTCACTGCCTGGATGGTAGTACCGCCGGGGGAACATACCATGTCCTTCAGTTCGCCCGGATGCCTTCCTGTTTCCAGCACCATTTTGGCGCTTCCAAGGACCGCCTGTGCCGCAAATCCGTAGGCCTGCTCCCTGGGCATACCAGCGGCCACAGCCGCATCTGCCATCGCTTCTATGAACATGAAAACATATGCCGGCGAGCTTCCACTGATGCCCACCACAACATCCATCAGACGCTCCGGCACAACACTTGCCGTTCCAAAGGCACGCAAAAGGTGCAGAACCTTGTTAAGTTCCTCTTCTGCCACATTCTCTCCTGCACAGACACCGGTGCAGCCTTCCAGCACCAATGCCGGAGTGTTGGGCATGCAGCGGATGATTTTCAGGTCTTTATCACCGAAAGCACCATACAACGCTTCCAGCGTTCTTCCTGCCGCAATGCTGACGATCAGCGTATCCTTATTGATCACACCCTTTATCTGCTCTGCCACATCCTGCAAAAGTGCGGGCTTCACTGCCAGGAACAGGATATCTGCCCGTCTTGCCACCACCGTGTTATCGTCTGTGACCTCAATTCCATACGCTTGCTTTACTTCTTCCAAAGTCTTCTCTGTCCTGGCAGAACCAATAATGTCACCTTGCTCTGCCACACCCTTCTTCAGCATCCCACCGATCATGGCTGTGGCCATATTGCCAAGTCCTATAAATCCTATGGTCATATTTTTCACCTCGCTCAAATCCTCTCTACTGCCTCTGACGGTGGGCCTCATACATCAAAAGTGCTGCTGCCACTGCCGCATTCAACGATTCCACCCGGCCTTCCATGGGAATTTTCAAGTAATGATCTGCCAGATCCGCCGTCTCTTTTTGCAGACCGTTTCCTTCATTTCCGATCAGAAAAGCGGTTGGCTCCCGGAAAGAAAAACTGTCATAATACTTTTCACCCTTCAAGTGTGCCGCATAGCTATGTATCCCGCTTTCCCGAAGCAGTCTGACTGTCTCGCCAATATCATCCACATAGACGAACGGTACCCGGTAAACAGAGCCCATTGTAGCCCTGATCACCTTGGGATTAAAGATATCCACCGTCTTGTCCGACATAATCACGCCCGTAATCCCGGCTCCCTCTCCCGTGCGCACGATGGTGCCCAGATTGCCCGGGTCCTGCAGATCCTCCAGTACTACAAACAGCGGATCTTTCTGATGCAAAAGATCTGTCAGACGGTACTCCGGCCTGCGGATCACCATGAGAGCCCCCTGGGGAGTCTGGGTATCTGACATTTTGCGGAAGACGTCCTCAGACACCACTTCATAGCCGGTCCGCTGAAGCTTTTCCCATATCAATTTATTATCCTCAGCCTTTTTCAGACTGTCAGCCGACAGATATACTTCAAGGAGCCAGTCCAAAGGAGCCTCCTCCAGCATCTTAAACCCTTCAGCCAGAAAGATTCCCGCTTTCCTTCTCTCCTTTGCTTTCGTCTGCCACTGTACCACCTGCCGCACCTTCTGGTTCGATGTACTGGTAATCATACGTTTCTCCCTTTAAAACAGGAACTTGTTATTCTAACAAAAAGGCTGCACTGTTATATTACATTGCAGCCCAAATTTCTTTTGATCAAACAGGATTATAATAAGTGAGCCACTTCCCACTGATACTCGTCGATACCCTTCTGCATGTTCAGAGCTTCCTCAATGTCAAAGTCCACAAACTGTCCCCGCTGACATCCCACTACTCTGTTGGTCTTGCCCTTCAGCAGGATATCAACCGCATAGGCTCCCATGATAGATGCATAATAGCGATCTTTGCAGGTAGGGCTGCCGCCCCTCTGCATATGGCCCAGAATGGTCGCACGCGTCTCAATACCGGTAGCCGCCTCGATTCTTCTTGCCATGGAGGTTGAGTGACCGATACCCTCCGCATTGATAATAATGTGATGGGTCTTGCCGCGCCTTCTGTTGGAAATAATATTATTGATGATATTCTGCTCATTGAAGTCATACTTCTCCGGGATCAGGATATCCTCAGCACCATTTGCCACGCCGCACCACAGTGCGATATATCCTGCATTACGGCCCATTACCTCGATAATGCTGCATCGCTCATGGGAGGATGAAGTATCCTTTACCTTGTCGATCGCCTGCATGGCTGTATTTACAGCAGTGTCAAATCCTATGGTATAGTCGGTACAAGTGATGTCCAGATCAATGGTTCCGGGTAATCCGATGGTATTGATCCCCAGCCTTGACAGTGCCTGCGCGCCTCTGTAAGATCCGTCGCCGCCGATCACCACGATGCCGTCGATTCCGTGCTTGCGGCAGATATCTGCTCCCTTCTGCTGTCCTTCTCTGGTCTTAAACTCAGAGCATCTTGCCGTTCCCAGGATCGTACCGCCCTTCTGGATGATCTCGGACACACTCCTGGATTCCATGTCTATAATTTCTTCATTCAAAAGGCCCATATAGCCTTTCTTGATCCCTTTTACCTTAAGCCCTCTGGCAATGGCCGTTCTCACTACCGCGCGGATAGCCGCATTCATTCCCGGCGCATCTCCGCCGCTAGTAAGCACACCGATGGTTTTCAGTTCTTTTGCCATGTCGTTACCTACCTCCTGCTAGTAACAAAAATAATGCTTAATACTTTAAGTCTTTATTGTAAGCTATTTTTTATCAATTATCAATATATATTTTGTAAAAGAATTGCTTACTGTAGCAAAAACCTGACGTTTTCTTTTCCGAAAACTGCATATAAGCGGTCTGCAAGCCGGCTGTCCGCATTTACGGTCAAATTTGGCGGCAACACCTTCCATGACTTGGGATTTCTGATAAAAATCACCACATTGTCCGTGCCATCGGAATCTGCAATGGCCTCCAGAACCTGCCTCTCCGCCGCCTGATAGCCTGCCATATCCTCAAACTGGATCCAGACGCCTCTGGGAAGCTTGCCGGCTTCATTTCCACTTGCCCGGGCAGGCGTATTGCTTGTCTGACTGCGCTGATAACTGCCATATCCGCTGCCGAAGCTTTGGGTTCCGTCAAATCTGCGGCGGAAGGGATTTCCTCCCTGCATGGCTTCCTCAAAGCTCACAATCTGCTCACAGATCACCTTGCCGTCCTTGTCCTCCTCCAGGGATGCTCTTCCCTTTACGAATATTTTGGCATCTTCCGTAAGAAGTGCGGAATATTTCTCATAATCCTTGGGAAATACCACCACTTCCACACTGCCCACCAGATCTTCCACCGTGAGGAAAGCCATCACCTTGTCGTTTCTGGTATATTTGATATTTTTATCCGCGATCATTCCTCCGATGATCACGTTTGTCTGGTCCTCCACCTGTGCGGTTCCGGTCTCCTCGTCCAGCATAAAATCGGTGGTAGAATTACTTTTCAGACGCTCCCACAGCTGCTGATACTCCTCCATGGGATGACCGCTGATATAGATACCCAGAACTTCCTTTTCGAAGCCCAGAAGCATCTCCTTATTATATTCTCCCACATCGGGCATTTTAATGTCAAAATCGTCTCTGTCTTCCGCTGCCGCAATATCGAACAGTGTCATCTGTCCGGCCATATTGTTCTTCTTATCTTTGACGATCCGGTCCATGATCTGCACATAAATGCTCATGAACTGCTTTCTGGTACCTCCCAGACTGTCAAGCGCTCCCGCTTTGATAAAGTTTTCCACTGCCCTCTTATTGAGGTCTTTGTCAGCCATCCTGGTAATGAAATCCTTCAGGTTGGTGAATCGTCCTCTCTCCCGGCGCTCCTCCACAATGCTGTCGATCACATTGCGCCCTACGCTCTTAATAGCGGTCAGGGCATACCTAATGCTGTTGCCCGATACGGAAAAGCCTGATTCTCCCTCATTGATATCCGGCGGCAGCAGGGTAATGCCCATACTGCGGCAAGTCAGGATATACTCGGATACTTTCTTGGGATTGTCAATGACAGAGGTCATCAGAGCCGCCATAAACTCCACGGGATAATAGTATTTTAACCACGCAGTCTGATAAGCCACCACAGCATAGCACGCTGCGTGGGATTTGTTAAATGCATATTTTGCAAAATCCATCATCTCATCGTAGATTTTGCCCGCAATATCCTCGCTGATGCCGTTGGACAGGCAGCCCGGAACACTTTCTTCCACATTTCCGTAGATAAAGTTGGCCCGCTCCTTCTCCATCACGGACTGTTTCTTTTTACTCATGGCGCGGCGGACAAGGTCGCTTCGGCCCAGTGTATATCCGCCCAGATCCCGGACGATCTGCATTACCTGCTCCTGATACACGATACATCCATAAGTGGGCTCCAGAATAGGCACCAGCTGAGGGCAGGAATAGGTTACCTCTTCCCCGGAATTCTTTCCCTTGATATATTTAGGGATAAAATCCATGGGGCCGGGACGATACAGGGAAATACCCGCGATCACGTCTTCCAGATTCTGAGGTTTCAGTTCCTTCATGAAATTCTTCATGCCGCCGCTTTCCAGCTGGAAGATACCGTCCGTCTTACCGGTACCGATAGAGGCAAGAACCTTCTTGTCATCATAATCCAGATGATCCACATCAATCTCTCTGCCGGTGCTTTTCTTTACAAATTCCACCGCGTCATGAATCACGGTCAGAGTACGCAGGCCCAAAAAGTCCATTTTGAGCAGACCCAGTTCTTCCAGGGTGGTCATGGTAAACTGGGTAGTGATAGAACCGTCCGCGCCTCTGGACAGGGGCACAAACTCATCTGCCGCTTTGGGGCAGATCACCACGCCTGCCGCATGCATAGATGTATGCCTGGGCAAGCCTTCCAGTTTTTTACACATGTCGATCAGATGGCTCACCTGCTCATCAGTCTCGTAAAGCTTTCTCATTTCGGGATTTAATTCCAAAGCCCGGTCAATGGTAATATTCAATTCTCCCGGCACCATCTTGGCAATGGAATCCACAAAGGCATAGGGCAGGTCCATCACACGTCCCACATCCCTGATTACCCCCTTGGCTGCCATGGTACCGAAGGTGACGATCTGTACCACCTTGTCGGAGCCGTATTTACGGCCCACGTAATCAATAACCTCCTGCCTTCTCTCGAAGCAGAAATCAATATCAATATCCGGCATGGACACACGTTCCGGATTCAGAAAACGTTCAAACAGGAGACTGTAACGGATGGGATCGATATTGGTGATCTTCAGGCAATAAGACACAATACTTCCCGCCGCGGAACCACGGCCGGGTCCCACGGGAATGCCGTTTTCTCTTGCATAATTGATAAAATCCCACACGATCAGAAAGTAATCCACATATCCCATAGTCCGGATTACCTGAAGCTCATAGTCAAGGCGCTCCTGCAATGTCTGTCCGGTATCTCCCGCCGGCAGACTGCCGTCTCCGTAACGCTCCAGAAGCCCTTCCCGGCACAGCTTATTTAAGTAGGACCATGAATCATATCCTTCCGGCACCTCATAATGAGGCAGCTTTGTCACGCCAAACTCGATCTCCACATGACATCTGTCAGCAATCCTCTGGGTATTCTCCACCGCCTCCCAGGCGTAGGGAAACAGTCCCTTCATCTCCTCTTCGCTTTTTACATAATACTGACCGCCCTCATAGCGCATGCGGTCTTCATCCGACAGCTTCTTGCCGGTCTGCAGACACAGCAGGATATCGTGGGGATCCGCATCCTCCGCATAGGTATAATGCACATCGTTGGTAGCCACCAGAGGGATCTGCAGTTCCCTGCTCATCTGCATCAGCACCGTATTCACCTGTTTCTGCTCCGGCATTCCGTGATCTTGCAGCTCCAGGAAATAATTGCCTTTTCCGAAACAAGCTTCATACTTCCTGGCTGCCTTTTTCGCCTCATCGATGAGACCTTTTGCAATATATCTCTGCACCTCGCCGGCCAGACAGGCAGACAGCGCAATAATACCCTCATGGTATTGGTTCAGCACTTCCATATCCACT
The DNA here is from genome assembly GCA_045659805.1 of Acetatifactor sp. GTDB lineage: Bacteria > Bacillota > Clostridia > Lachnospirales > Lachnospiraceae > Acetatifactor. The sequence continues at coordinate 28,407 of JAZRCR010000098.1, read as the reverse complement.
CTGGGCTTGTAATAATAACCTTCGGTAAAGCCGCGGCTGACGATCCTCATCAGGTTGGCATAGCCTACATTGTTCTCTGCCAGAAGCACCAGATGATAATACCTGTCCTCGCCTCCGGTCAGTTCCTTATCAAACCGGGAATTGGGAGCTACATACACCTCACAGCCCAGGATCGGTTTGATCCCAGCCTCTTTTGCGGTCCTGTAAAAATCAATGACACCGTACATCACGCCGTGATCCGTGATCGCAGCACTGTCCATGCCCAGAGCCTTCACTCTCGAAACATATTCTTTTATCTTGTTGGAACCGTCCAGCAGGGAATATTCCGTGTGGACATGCAAATGTACAAACGCCATACACTAGCTCCTTATCTCATAAAACCCTCTTTAGCAGTATAGATATTATCCCTTTTATCATACACTATCCGGACGGTAAAATCAATAAGCGAAGCCTCAAACCGAGGCCTCGCTTTTCTCACAAAACATATCATTTATCTGTTATTCACCCTGAGTCCTGCCAGATAAATATGAGGTATCTCACCGAGGCTGCGAAGCTGAGGGCGAATATATCCGCTTTCCGCGTTATGGAAGACAAAGCGCGTCACGCTGCTGGTGCCGAGGCTGATAATCGGATAGGCCAATCCCGGAGCCATGCCCAGAAGATATGCGATCCAGGCACCGCCAAAGCCGCCGTGACAGAATACCGCAATGCATTGGTCGTTGGGACGAGTCACTCTATAGATGGCCCCCTCCCGCTCATATCCAAGAGAAGCAAGAAACGCATCGGAATTCTTTTGCATCGCCTCCACGGTCTTCATACGGTCCGACTCCAGAAAATCCTCAAAACCGTATACACCCTTCCGGATGGAATAGCTATAGTTACACCGGCTTTCCGGGGTAATCTGATAGGACAGCATATAGTCCATGTCCTCTCCTGTCCAGGGTAGGATCTCCGATTCCATTCCCTTTATGCGGCAGGTAGGCTGTGCTGTATCTATTGCCCTACCCATGGGGGACGTGTATATCTTATCAAGAGGCACGTCCTTTAGCCAGTCTGCCAGAGCGTGAGCTTCCTGCCAGCCGAATTCGGTTATGGTATTATTTTCGTAATCGGGGTCTGCATGGCGTATTATATAAAGTATCATAGTACTCCCATATTACAGGTACTTTTTAAGAAGCTCTGCCTTGTCGGTATTCTCCCAGGGAAGGTCCAGATCGGTGCGGCCGAAATGTCCGTAGGCTGCAGTCTGTCCGTAAATTGGACGGCGCAGATCCAGCATTTTGATGATGCCTGCAGGGCGCAGGTCAAAGTTCTCGCGGATCATCTCAACCAGTTTCTCATCGGACAGCTTACCGGTACCGAAGGTGTCTACCATTACGGAGGTGGGCTGAGCCACGCCGATGGCATAGGACAGCTGTATCTCACACTTCTCGGCAATGCCTGCAGCCACAATATTCTTTGCCACATATCTTGCCGCATAAGCCGCACTTCTATCCACCTTTGTGCAGTCTTTTCCGGAGAAAGCACCGCCGCCGTGACGGGCATAGCCGCCGTAGGTGTCTACAATGATCTTACGGCCGGTCAGACCGCTGTCGCCGTTAGGTCCGCCAATCACAAAACGGCCGGTAGGATTAATAAAGAATTTGGTCTTTCCGTCGATCATATCCTTAGGCAGTACAGGATCAAACACATATTTTTTGATGTCTGCATGAATCTGCTCCTGGGTCACCTTTTCATCGTGCTGGGTGGAAAGTACCACTGCCTCAAGGCGGAAAGGCTTACCGTTCTCATCATACTCAACAGATACCTGGCTCTTGCCGTCAGGTCTCAGATAATCCAGAATACCGTCCTTGCGCACCTTAGTCAGCTGCCTGGTGAGCTTGTGTGCCAGAGAGATGGGATAAGGCATCAGTTCGGGGGTCTCATTGGTGGCATAGCCGAACATCATACCCTGATCTCCCGCACCGATCGCTTCCAGCTGCTCGTCAGTCATCTGATTTTCCTTGGCTTCCAGAGCCTTGTCCACGCCCATGGCGATATCTGCGGACTGCTTGTCCAAAGATACCATAACTGCGCAGGTGTTGCCGTCAAAGCCCTTTGCAGAGTCGTCATAACCGATCTCTGTCACAGTCTTTCTGACGATTGCAGGGATGTCAATATTCGCTTTGGTGGTAATTTCACCCATTACCAGCACAAAACCGGTGTTGGTGCAAGTCTCACATGCCACACGGCTGAAAGGGTCCTGCGCCATCAGCGCGTCCAATACAGCATCGGAAACGGCATCGCAGATTTTGTCAGGATGTCCTTCCGTTACAGATTCTGATGTAAATAATCTTTTTTCCATGATTTTCTCCTTTGAAAACAGAGGTCCGCTTGCAAGAAGCGGACCTGATTGTTACATTCATCAAATCCTCTTATTGTTCGACAGTTGCTCGCTCAGGTGGGCACCTTCCTTGTTAAGGGGTTGCCGTGGCTTCATCGATCCTATGTATCTCCACCACTCTGAATAAGAGAAATTATTTATTTTACATGTTGCAGGTGTCAACCCACTTTCAGCTTGAACTTCTGCAGTTCCCGCTCGGAATTGACAATCTCGATCTGTGCGCCCAAAGCCTGCAGCTTCAGATGGAAGTCCTCATATCCTCTCTCAATATAATGGATATTGTCCACCACCGTATACCCCTCTGCCGCAAGTCCTGCCATGACAAGCGCCGCACCGGCACGCAGGTCGGGGGCCGAGATACTGGCACCGGTATACTTGCTCACGCCATCAATGATAGCAGTGTTGCCTTCCACCTTGATGCTGGCACCCATTCTGGTCAGTTCATCCACATACTTGAAACGGTTCTCGAAAATACTCTCCGTCACAATACTGGTGCCCTTGGACAAGGCCAGCGCCACCGTAATCTGGGGCTGCATATCCGTGGGGAAACCGGGATAAGGGAGCGTCTTCACATGGGTATGAGCAAGCGGTTTGGAGGCGATCACGCGCAGGCAGTCATCTGCCTCCACGATCTCACAGCCAATCTCCAGAAGCTTGGAACTGATGGACTCCAGATGCTTGGGAATCACATTCTTAACCGTCACATCTCCTTTGGTAATGGCGGCGGCAAACATAAAAGTACCTGCTTCAATCTGATCCGGTATAATGGCGTATTCGCTGCCGTGAAGCTTTGAAACACCTTTGATGCGGATCACATCCGTACCGGCACCCTTGATGTTGGCACCCATACTGTTCAGGAAGTTGGCCAGATCCACCACATGGGGCTCCTTGGCTGCATTCTCGATGGTGGTCTGTCCCTCTGCCATTACTGCTGCCATCATCACATTAATGGTAGCTCCCACACTGACAACATCCATATAAATATGGCTTCCTACCAGACGTTCTGCCTTGGTCTTGATCAGACCGTGCTCAATACAAACCTCGGCACCCAGCGCCTTAAATCCCTTAATATGCTGGTCAATGGCGCGGCAGCCGATATCACAGCCACCGGGAAGTGCCACTTCCGCATGCTTATATTTTCCTAAAAGTGCACCGATCAGATAATAAGACGCTCTGATCTTCTTGATATTCTCATCCTCGACCACAAGGTTGTGGATCTGGGAGGCATTCACCACAACTCTGTGGCGTCCCTCATTTCTTATCATGACACCGATGCTCTGCATCGCCCTGATCAGAACCTTGGTGTCTCTCACATCGGGAATATTATCTATATAAACAGTTTCATCCGTCATAACAGAAGCCGCAAGAATAGGAAGCGCCGCATTCTTGGCCCCTCCTATTTCCACTTCTCCTACTAATGGACTACCGCCTTTGATCGCGTATTGTTCCATTATGTTTACCTCTTTGCATTTGCCAGATTATACTATACATCTATTATACCATAAATATTTGATTTGTAAACAGAACATCTGTTTATTTCGTGCAAACATACAGATATTTATTTGATATACTTAAGAGGATCCACCTGTTTGCCGCCAATCAGCAGTTCAAAATGCACATGAGGGCCACTGCTCACTCCGGTGTTGCCGCTGAGAGCAATCTTTTCTCCCTGTTTTACCGTCTGTCCCACTTTTACCAAAACCTTACTCAGGTGGGCATATCTGGTCTGTCGGCCATCTTCGTGATTGATATATACCACATAACCGTAACCGCTTCCCCATCCGGCTTTTGCCACAGTTCCGCCGCAGGACGCGTAGACCGCGGTACCTGTAGGGGTAGCCCAATCGATACCCTTGTGATAAGTGCTGGCACCGGCTGTGGGACGGGGACGCTTACCGAAATTAGAGGACAGGCGGCCGCCGGAAATAGGCTTGATATAGGTGGGCGGAATCTTGGTACCGCGTTCTACGATCTTGGGCACCGCTTCCATCACAACCTCTTCCTTGACGATCTCTCTGCCTACCTCTTTATCGTTCACATAGGAAGTGAGTGCAATGATCTTTCGAAATCCGGCTGACGGTTGCTGCAGAACTTTGGTCTGTGTGGTATACCAACTGTTATTATCCACATAGATCACATCTGCATCGTAAATCTCTTCAATGTAACTTTCTTCCACACGGCAAACGGAAAGCTCCGGCTCCGGAACAGTGATCACCAATTCATCACCCACATGAATCGTAGTATTCTCATTTTCCAGGGCATCATTCATCGCCACAATCTGATCCATGGGAATATTGACCTTAAGGGAAATCTCAGACAAAGTATCCCCTGCCTGTACCACATAGACCGTTTTCAGCTCCTGTTCCTTGGTCACTTCCTCGATGGCCTGACTTAACTCTGTCAGCCGGCTCTTGGGAAGATACGCCTCGACAATTTCCACTTCCTGGGAAAAACTCATTTCCATGATTCCCAGCTTATAGTCTTCAAACCCCATCTCCTTATGAGGCGTAGCGGAAGCCGCACCGGCACCGAAAACCGCCTGGATTCCGGCACTGGGCAGAATCTGTGTATCCTCCTGCTCCTCTTCGCTCTTCTCTGTGACAGTTGCCGAAAGCACACTGAATTCCCTGACATTGTCCTGGGACAACACCACGTCAAATCCACTTTCCGTATCATACTTGTCAATGGCAGCCTGAAGTAAAGCCTCAACCTCTTCAAGACTTGCCAGATTTACCGTATATTCATCGATTTTTACCGTATAAGATCTGTGCATTGTCTCCTGCACAGCTCCTGCGAGCACCGTCTCCATCCGTTCCTGTACGGAAGCTCTGCTGTCCACTTCACCCCACAGGATCTCTTCCCCTGTAAAAGCAAGCTCCGTCTCCAAAAATGCCAGCTCTGTATCCCTGGATGCCACTGCTTTTCTGGCCTGCAGCAATAATTCTTTTGCTTCTTCCGGATCCGTAACCGTTCCCACATCCTGACCGTTCAGCTGTACGTGAAAAAGGTTTGCACCGGTTTTTTCAAAAGTGACCACCTTTCCGAACATCAGGAAATATCCAAGCATCACAAAAAGTGTCGCTTCTATATATGTAAATTTCAGTCTTTTCCAAGAAATCCTCTTCATCCGTTCCAATCCTATCTTCTGTATCCAAACCGTTACCGGCACACATGAGATCGGTAACAAATTCGTAACAGTTTTATTCTATCAACATTTATTTTGGTTGTAAAGTGCTTATTTATTGGTATATAATAAAAATTAAGAGTTGCTTTTTACACCTGCCGCAGCGGGGATAATACAAAAAGGAGGTCGGAATGAAAGAACATCTGATTTTTCATATTGATGTAAATTCAGCTTTTTTAAGCTGGACCGCCCTGGAACGCCTGAAGAACGGCGACGAGACCGATCTTCGGCTGATCCCCTCCATCATCGGCGGCGATATGGCCAAACGTCACGGCGTAGTTCTGGCCAAATCCATTCCCGCCAAGGCCTGCGGGATCACTACCGGCGAACCTGTGGTCAACGCCCTCCGCAAATGTCCCAACCTGGTCATGGCCCCGCCGGATCACACCATGTACGAACAGCGCAGCAGACAGCTGATCGACTTTCTGTCTCATATCTGTCCCGATCTGGAGCAGGTCAGCATCGACGAGTGCTTTATGGATTATACCCCCATAAGCCACAATTATTCCTCGCCGGAAGAAGCCGCCGCCCTGATCAAGGATGCAATTTTTGAAAAATTCGGCTTTACCGTAAATGTTGGCATTTCCGATCGGAAGATCCTGGCCAAAATGGCATCCGATTTCAAAAAGCCCAACCTGGTCCACACTCTGTATGCCCGCGAAATCCCGCAGAAGCTCTGGCCTCTCCCGGTGACTGAACTCTACATGTGCGGTCGCTCCAGCGTGGAAACCTTACATAAACTCGGGATCCTCACCATTGGAGATCTGGCACACGCAGACACTTCCGTCCTGGAAGCCCATTTGAAAAGCCATGGCATCACCCTGTGGGAATACGCCAACGGCATTGACGCGTCACGGGTGGATTCCGGCCATGCAAGAGCCAAGGGAGTAGGCAATTCCACCACCCTTTCCTCCGACGCAAAAACAAAGCAGGACGCTTATCCGGTGCTCCTGTCTCTGGCAGAATCCGTTGGCACAAGGCTGCGCGCCTCCCATGAACTTGCCGGAAATGTGTGCGTGGAGATCAAATACGCAACGTTCCGTTCCGTTTCCCACCAGACAGTTCTTCAAACGCCTTCCGCTTCCACCGATCTGCTTTACAATACCGCAAAGGAGCTCTTTGACGAGCTGTGGGACGGTTCCCCCGTCCGTCTGCTGGGAATCCGGACCTCCAAGCTGGTACAGGACAGCGAACCTATTCAAATGTCCCTGTTTGATCTGACCACCGAAAAACCCCTATCCGAAAAGCAACAAAAGCTGGACACGGCATTGGATGCCATTCGGAACCGCTTCGGCGCCGATGCCGTAAAAAGAGGGAGCCTGATGCGCTCCACCGCAAAACAGGAGGAAGACCGTTGAAAATCACATCCCTGCTGGAAAACACTACCGCAAGAAACGACATGCAGACCGAGCACGGTCTTAGCTTATACATAGAAACAGAAAAATACCGGATTTTATTTGACATGGGGCAGAGCGATCTGTTTGCCGTAAATGCCGCGAAGCTGGGAATCGACCTTTCGCTCGTTGACATCGCAGTCCTCTCCCACGGCCACTACGACCACGGCGGCGGTCTGGAAACCTTTCTGAAGTTGAACGACAAGGCACCCGTTTATGTGAGCCCCTATGCTTTTGAGCCTCATCTCAACGGACACCATAAAAATATCGGCCTGGATACCACCCTGGCCGACCATAAAAGACTGATTTTTGTAAATGAGGAGGCGCATCCCGCCCACGGTATACACCTCTGTTCCTGTAATGCCAACTCCCGCCCCAACTACATGGGCAGCTTTGGCCTGAACTGCATAAAAGACGGCATTGTCACGGAAGACGACTTCCGCCATGAACAATACCTGCTCATTGAAGAAAACGGCAAACGCATCCTCTTCAGCGGTTGCTCCCACAAAGGTATTCTGGACATCGTCTCCTGGTTCGAGCCCGACTACCTTATCGGCGGCTTCCACTTCTCCAAACTCGCCCCCGGCCCCGAACTGGAACACGCCGCAAGGCTTCTGGATTCCCAGCCCACAACCTACTACACCTGCCACTGCACAGGCACCGAACAATTCGCATTCATGCGCAAAACGATGCCAAACCTGCATTATCTCTCCTGCGGAGAGTCTGTAATCTTGTAATTTGCAACATTTATATCTTTTCTTCAAGAAATAATATGACTACTATAGTCGACGGTTCCCTCACACCACTGAACTGCACATTTTGCTTTTTTCAAAAATGCCGGCAGTACTTAGAACTACCAAAGAAAGCGTTAACGCCCCGGGCGTCACATGTTCGAGCAGCATGGCTGCGAGTTGGCGACGTACGGGACGTTGTATTTAGCTTACTTTGATAGTTCTTAGTACTCCCCGCATTTTTGAAACCGCAAAATTACAGGTCAGCGGCGGGAGGGAACCCACCCTATAGTATCTGATTATTTCTTGAATACCACAGTCTGGTTGGTCCGTGCAGACTCAAATGCCGCCATCATTACCTTCATGGCGCGGCGGATCTCGTCATGTTTGACAATCTGCTCTTCTCTGCCTTCCATAACGGCAACTATGTTCTCATAGTAATCTTCCCAACGGGGGGTCTTCTTGGGTTTGGGCAGTTCAACCTCCTCGATCTCCTGCTTGGGACGAGGCCACATAGTCTTAGAAAGACCGTTGTGAGTATATACACAGCCCTGCTGCCAGTCTACTTCTTTGATATTAGCCTTTACAATCTTGCCTTCTTTGCCAAACCACTCATAAATCGTAGCGGTACCGTCATCTCCGGAAAGGTGCCAGCGGGGTTCCGGTACATAGCACCACAGATCTGCAACGATCTGGGCTTTCAGTCCGTCTTCAAAGCCGATGATAACACGGCAGACATCGTCAACCTTGGGGAAGCGTACGCTCTGCAGCTGAGCAAATACATAAGCGGGCTCACTCTTTGCCAGACAGCATACCTGGTCGATCATATGGATACCCCAGTCATACAGGGTACCGCCGCCGGCTTCGTAAGTACTTCTCCATCTTCCGGAGCTTCCTCTGTTGCTGTATAATCTGGAATCCAGGAAATACAGCTTACCCAGCATATCCTGATCCATGATTTCTTTCATAATGGCATAATCATCATCAAATCTTCTGTTCTGATGAATGGTATAGAGCTTTCCTGTCTTCTCGCTGACTGCGATCACTTCTTCCAGTTCTTCGCAGTTCAGGCAGGCAGGCTTCTCGCAGACAACATGCTTGCCGGCTTCCATCGCCTGAATGCAGTATGCCTTGTGGAAGTTGTTGGGTGTTGCAATGATCACAAGTTCGATATCGGACGCCAAAAGTTCCTCTGCCGAAGCATAAACCTTCAATCCGTTCTGCTCAGCCAGCGCGCAACGCTCGGGCTCCACATCATACACTGCAACTACGTCAAGGTCGTCAATTCTTGCGTTGATATTCTCGGCATGCCAGCTTCCCATATTGCCGTAGCCGATGATTCCTGCTGTGTGCTTCATAATTTTTACCTCTCTATAATACATTTTTAGTAAATTGCATATTTCCCGACTCTACTATGTCCTAATCATACCACCAAAAGCTCCCTATTTCAAGTTTACAAAGAGATTTTCTGCCAAAAAACAAAACACAAGAATCCATCATCCTTCAGACAGGACATTTTCATTTATCTAGGCAGTCCCTGTACAACCGCAGCACGTTTTCTCCAAAAATCTTATCTGTCTGCGCGGCCGTAAAACCGCCCTTTCTAAGCCTGTTGTAGAGTTTTTCCATTCCCTCGGCGCCCATAAGCTCCTGGTGGGTATCGATCCCGTCAAAATCGCTTCCAAGCCCCAGCACCTCTATTCCTCCTGCATTTACAATGTGCTTTGCATGCTTTACAATATCATCTATGGTACCCGGATTCGGCACACCTGCAGGCAATTGCACCAGGAAATCGGCGCAAAAATTAATTCCCATCACGCCGCCTCTTTCCGCAAGCGCACGGATCATAGGATCTGTCATGTTCCTTGCGCAGGGGCAGACCTCCCTGGCGTTGGAGTGGCTTGCCACGAATGGCTTTCGCGTGCACGCCAGCACATCATAAAACCCTGCGTCCGACAGATGGGACACATCGGGAATGATTCCCAAATACTCCATTTCCTCCACAAATCGGCGCCCCGTCTCAGTCAGACCGTTCACCGTATCCGGGGTATTCAGATAATCATTTATCAGCGCCGGATCACGGCGCGCTGTCGCGCCCCTCTCGCGGTCCAGATTGGGATAGCCCAGCTCGTTGGGATAGTTCCAGGTCAGCGTTACCATTCTGACCCCCTTTTCATAAAGCGTGTGCAGTCTGGAAAGATCGCCCTTGCACACACCGCCTTCCTCCACCGTCAGCAGCGCAGACAGTAAACCTCTGCTTTCATTTACGGCAATATCCTCATAGCAGTAAACCGGTTCAATCAGATCACGATTCCTCTGTATCTCTTCTTCATACAGCGAGAGAAGTGCTATCACCTGCTCCCACGGATCCTCACAGTCTCCTTTGTTTACAAACAACGCAAAGTTCTGCAATATGTATCCGCTTTTCTTCATGCGGAGCAGGTCAAGATGCCCGTCATTACAGCGTAACGTCCCATCCTTTTCTGCCCTTCTGTATTTCAGCAGTTTGGAGATTGTATCACAGTGCATATCCACGATTTTCATATTTATTATCCTTTATCCCGTTATGTATTTCATTATATCATAATTTCCGTTTTTTTAGAATCTCATTGATTTCTTCCGCCTCTGCCTTAGTGATGGCATAGAAATGAAAATGCACATATCCGCCAATCGCCCAAAATCCGAAACACACCACTCCCCACCATACAGAAATACCCGGAATAATCACATTTTCTTTATATATTGCAAACAATCTATCCCCCAAAAAGGCGCAATTTTCTTGCTTTTACAACATTTCAGTGGTATAATCTGTCTTATAAAAATAGTATTGGAGGTTACACCATGAATCTAGTTTATGGAATTAACGACAAACCCAAGTTTCCCCAGCTGCTGGTTTTCGCATTCCAGCAGGTGCTGGCCATTTTGGCTGCCACCATTGCAGTACCTGCCATTATCGGCAATGGCATGAGCCAGTCTGCCGCCCTCTTCGGTGCAGGTATCGGTACTCTTGTTTACCAGCTCTTTACCAAGTTCAGGAGTCCTGTATATCTCGGATCGTCCTTTGCATTCCTTGGTTCTATGGGCGCAGCCTTTGCCGGAGCAACTTCTGCAGCTGCCGGTCATGCAGGTCTCATCATCGGTGCATTCTTTGCCGGTCTGGTGTATGTGGTCATTGCTCTCATCATTAAGTTTGTAGGCGTAAAATGGATTGAGAAACTGATGCCCGCTGCAGTTATCGGACCCACCGTTGCCATTATCGGTCTTTCCCTTGCCGGTAACGCTGTTGGCGATCTGACCAAAGGTAAAGTTATGGTTGACGGCGCTTCCGCATGCAGCCCTTACGTAGCTTTGATCTGCGGTCTCATTACTCTCTTTGCTGTAACTCTTTTCTCCGTTTACGGCAAGAAGATGATGAAACTGATCCCCTTTATTTTGGGTATTCTGGTTGGTTATGTTGCCGCTGCCCTCTTCACAGTAATCGGTATCGCTACTGACAATGTAGCTTTGCAGATAATCGACTTCTCCGTATTCAAGAATATGGAAATCTTTTCCATTCCCGATTTTACTTTCCTGCAGTTAGGGGAAGGCTTCAAATCTATCGATGCAGCATACATTGCAACCTTGGCTGTAGCTTACATCCCTGTTGCATTTGTAGTATTTGCTGAGCATATCGCTGACCACAAGAACCTTTCTTCCATCATCGGAAGCGATCTGCTGACCGAGCCCGGTCTGCATCGCACCCTGCTGGGAGACGGTGTCGGTTCCATGGCCGGTGCTTTCTTCGGCGGCTGCCCTAATACCACCTACGGTGAATCAGTTGGCTGTGTTGCTATCACCCGCAATGCATCTGTTATCACCATTACAACCGCTGCCATCATGTGCATCGTGATTTCCTTCTTCGGACCTTTCGTAATCTTCCTGGCTTCCATTCCTAACTGTGTAATGGGTGGCGTCTGCTTCACACTGTACGGATTCATCGCAGTAAGTGGTCTGAAGATGGTTCAGAAGGTAGATTTGAACCAGAGCAAGAATCTGTTCGTAGTATCCATTATCCTGATCGCAGGTATCGGTGGTCTGTCCGTATCCTTCGGTAAGGTTACCCTGACCTCCATCGCATGTGCTCTGATCCTGGGTATCGTTACCAACGTATTGCTGGGCCGCGTCAAAGAAGAATAATTCTTCCGAAGAATAATCTTTCCAAAGCACTGAACAATAGGTAATCAAACCGAGAGGCATAGGAATCGTTTCCCATGCCTCTTTTTTGTGTAATAAGAAATTCCTCCGGACTTCTTATTACACAAAAAACGCTCCGGGGGATCGCACTGCGGCGGAGAGGAAATTGTCTGCTTCGCAGACCCGCCGCAGGCGAAGAATTTCACGGAGCGAAATTCTTTCTTATTTATCCATTGCGTTTTTGGGGGCTATCCGATAAACTATATATAAAGGTTCAATACTTTCAGGAAAGGGACTGATTATGAAAGAAAAGCTGTACACCATTCCGTTAAACGATGCCATGAACGCCAATGACGAGTGTCCGTTCTGCTTTATCGAACGAAGCATAGAGCAGAATCTCCTGGACTTTGTACTGGGCTCCGGCTCCTCTTATATGGAGGCCGATATCAGAGAGCTCACTGACAAAGCCGGCTTCTGCCGCACTCACTTCCAAAAAATGTTTGACTATGGGAATACCTTGGGAAATGCCTGGATCCTGAAGACCCATTACCGCCGGATGATCGGTGAGATGAAAGAACAGTTTTCCTCCTTTTCCTCCGGCAAAGCTTCCAGAAAGCTTAAGAAAAATGCACAGTCCGGCAACTCCATCGGCATGTGGATCACCGACAAAGAAAATTCCTGCTATATCTGCAGCCAATATAAGGATACCTATGCACGCTACATGGACACCTTTTTTTACATGTATAAGAGGGAGTCGGAATTCAGAGAAAAGGTTAAGAACAGCAAGGGCTTTTGCCTTCCTCACTGCAAAGACCTGTTTGATGCCGCAGATACAACTCTTTTCGACAAGGACAGAGCAGCATTCTACGCCGTGCTCCTTCCTTTGATGGAAGAAAATATGAACCGCATCGCAGAAGATGTTGCCTGGCTGGTAGAAAAATTTGATTATCGCAATAAAGATGCCGACTGGAAGAATTCCAGAGATGCCATCCAGCGCGGCATGCAGAAATTAAAGGGAGGCTATCCCGCCGACGCTCCTTACAAAATGTCCAAGTGACGGTAGACAATGCGCCTGGTCATGTCAAGATAGCCGCATATTTCCTTATACAACATTTCAGGCTGAAAGGAATGGTCCAAAAGCCGTTCTGTCATCAGCCCTTTTATTGTGAGTTCCAGCATTCTGCGCAGTTTCATGCCGTCCACGCCGTAAGGCAGCAGAGACAAATCCACTTGGGTATACCAGTTCTCACAGGCTTCGATCCAGATCTTACTCATTTCTTCCACCGCAAGAAGCGCCTCACTGACATCCTCGTTCAAAACACGGTTCAGAAACTGGGGCATATAGGGATAAGCCTTCATCACATTCATTCTGGCATACTCCATCTGCTTCATCAGCTCAAACAGATCTGCCGTCAAGGGATCGATACCGGCCCTCATTTCCAGTGTCACAAACTTCACGCTGTAATCATAGACGAAGGTAAACAGCCCGAGCTTGCTTCCGAAATAATGAAACAGCAGTCCCTTACTGATGTCTGCCTCTTTGACGATCACATCCGTGCTGGCATGACGGTATCCCTGCATAGCAAAAACCTTCAGGGCCGCATTGATCATTCTGTCCTGCTTTTCCTTTTTCAGATCAAAAAACTTACCGTTCATGTTATCCTCCGTAAAAATTTCAAAAAGTTATACATATTCTCTTTTCATTTTATCAAAATAGTATTAAAATTAGTATAACACAATATATCAAAAGGAGTAAACCTATGGCTAAAAAATTTGGAAAATTGTTACTCTTGACTGCCGGTGTTGGAGCTGCGGCTGCTGCAGCTTATTATTATCTTCAGAAAAAGGACTCCGGTATCCTTCTGAAGAGAAAAGATGAGGAGGACTGGGAAGATTGCCGCTGCGATACCGGATGTGACGACGCCTCCCGCACCTATGTGGAGCTTAACAGAGAATGCGCCGAAGCTCCGGAAGCAACAGCTCCCGTGGAAGAAACCGTTGCCGAGGTAGAGGAATTCTTCTCAGAAGAGACTGACTCCACCGACGCGAATTAATGTTCCGATAATTATAACAGACAATAAGAAAGAATTTCTCATTGTATTTAAAAAGTCCCGTGGGCAAGTCGCCTCGTGAACCGTACCAGGTTCCGGTGCGGCTTGTTTCCGGGACTTTATAGCCATGCTCTTTTTAACCGTTCTATCCCATCTGTGATCTGATCATCCGAAAGCCCGCCGAATCCGAGAAGCACGGTTCCTCTCCGTCCAAGATCCCCGTGGATATAACTGTCTGAAAGTCCGTATACCCTTACCTGTTGTTCCCTTCCGCGACCTATCATTTCTTCTTCTGTCATTTCTCCTTTTGCCGTCAAAAGCAGATGCAGACCCGCGTTTTCCCCGGATACCATAAATTTTTCTTTGAAAGGTTCCAGACACTGAAGCATCAATTCATGTTTGGCGCGGTACAGCTTTCGCATCTTGTTCAGGTGACGTTCAAAATAACCGTCCCTGATAAATTCATTCAGGATCCTCTGATCGATTCTGGAAACCGTCGATGAATAAAAATAGCACTCTCTGCGGTATCTCTCCAGCAATATCCTGGGTAGCACCATATAGCTGACGCGGATTGCCGGTGCTATGGCCTTGGAAAAAGTACCAATATAGATAACCTTCCCCTGCGTATCAGAGGACTGCAGGGAAGGAATGGGCTTACCCAGATAGCGGAATTCACTGTCGTAATCATCCTCGATCAGATAGCGTTCCTCCTTTTGATTGGCCCAGCTGAGCAATTCTGTCCTTCTGCCGATGGGCATCACAATACCTGTGGGATACTGATGGGACGGCATCACATAGGCAGCTGTGACATTTTCCTTTTCCAGAGAAGCCACCTGCATGCCGCTTCCGTCCATGGGAATGGGCGCTATGGAGTAGCCGCAGGACCGGAAGATCCGATACGCTCTTTTGTAAGTAGGATTCTCCATGGCAATCCTGATATTTTGTCCCAGGAGCTTGTGGAGCAACAGAAGCAGATAATCGTTTCCCGCCCCTATTACAACCTGTTCCGGACTGCAGTTTACCCCTCGGGAAGAGTGTAAATATCTGCTGATGGTATGACGCAGTTCATAGTCTCCCTGGGGTTCTCCCAGAAGATACAGTCCCGTGTTGGCGTCGCTCAGAACATTCTTTGTGATCTTCTTCCACACACTGAAAGGAAACGCACCAATATCGATCCCGTTAGGAGAAAAGTCACAGACCACATTTTCTGCTGATTTATCATACTCTCTCCCTGACTCCCGGTCATTTTGTCCATAATCCCCGCAAGCTTCATCAGAATACAGGGGATCAGTTTCTCCCGGATGCGTCCCGGCCGTCTCCTGTATCCCGGTTTTCAGCTGAAACAGTTCTTCCATCCTGCAGACGTAATATCCCTTATAAGGCACAGACTCGATGTATCCTTCGCTGAGGAGCTGGGCGTAAGCCACGTCCACTGTACTTCTGGAAACCTGCAGATATTCTGCCAGAGAACGGGTAGAGGGAAGCCTCTCTCCGCAAAGAAGCTTCCCCTCTCTTATCTCCTGTCTGATATGATCATAAATCTGCTCATACAGACATTGGTCACTATGATTTTGCAATGTAATCGTCAGATCGTACATAGCCTCGCTCCGTTATTTTGGCAGGTTGTAAGAACTCTTTAATGATACGATGCGGTTAAATACCATGGCATCCGGCTTGGAATCCTTAGCATCCACACAGAAGAAGCCTTGACGCACAAATTGGAAGCTGTCGTAAGCTTTTGCTCCCGCAAATGCAGGCTCCAGATAGCACTCCTGCACTGTCAGAGAATTGGGGTTCAGGTTCAGACTGCCGTCCTCATTATAAACACCTTTCTCCTCATCGATGATATTTTCGTACAATCTCGCCTCAGCCTTGATAGCCTGGGAAGCCAGAACCCAATGGATCGTTCCCTTAACCTTACGGCCGTCCGGGCTGTTGCCGCCACGGGAAGCAGGATCGTAGGTACAGTGGATCTCTGTGATATTGCCGGCCTCATCCTTCACACAGCCTGTGCAAGTCACAAAGTAAGCGTTCATCAGACGCACTTCATTGCCCGGGAACATACGAAAATACTTCTTGGGAGGCACTTCCATAAAGTCCTCTCTCTCAATATAAAGCTCTCTTCCGAAGGGCACCTGACGGCTGCCCAGCTCGGGATTCTCCAGATTGTTGGGAACCTCCAGCATCTCGGTCTGTCCTTCGGGATAGTTGTCGATAATCAGCTTCACAGGGTCCAGAACCGCCATCATCCTGGGCTTCTTGGCCTTCAGATCTTCTCTGATGCAGTACTCCAGCATCGCATAATCCACGGAGGAATTGCTCTTGGAAATACCGCACAGCTCTACAAACATCTTGATAGACTCCGGTGTGAAACCTCTTCTGCGAAGGGCTGCGATGGAAACCAGACGGGGATCGTCCCAGCCGTCCACGATACCGGTCTCAACCAGCTTCTTGATATATCTCTTACCGGTAACCACATTGGTCAGGTAAAGCTTTGCAAATTCAATCTGTTTAGGAGGGTTGGGGTACTCAAGCTCATTTACCACCCAGTCATACAAAGGTCTGTGGTCCTCAAACTCCAAGGTACAGATGGAATGGGTAATCCCCTCGATAGCATCCTCGATGGGATGTGCAAAATCGTACATAGGGTAGATGCACCACTGATCTCCCGTATTGTGATGTGTCATATGAGCCACACGATAGATAACAGGATCTCTCATATTGATGTTGGGGGATGCCATATCGATCTTGGCGCGAAGCACCTTCTCTCCGTCGGCATACTTGCCGTCCTTCATATCCTCGAACATCCGAAGATTCTCTTCCACGCTTCTCTCCCTGTTAGGATCGTTCTTGCCGGGCTCCTCAAAGGTACCTCTGTATTCCCTGATCTCATCAGCTGTGAGATCGGACACATATGCCTTTCCCTTCTTGATCAGCTTCACGGCACCCTCGTACATTTCACCGAAATAATCGGAAGCAAAGAAAAGCCTGTCTTCCCAATCGGCTCCCAGCCACTCAATGTCAGCCTTGATAGATTCCACGAACTCAATCTTCTCTTTGGTGGGATTGGTATCGTCAAAGCGCATGTTGAATTTACCGCCATACTGCTGTGCAAGGCCGTAGTTCAAAAGTATACTCTTGGCATGTCCTATATGAAGATATCCGTTAGGCTCCGGAGGAAAACGGGTATGGACTGTATCATACACGCCCTCAGCCAGATCCTTATCGATAATCTGCTCAATAAAATTTCTGGAGACCTTCTCTTCTGTCTCCGCTTCAACAGCTATGTTCTTATCCATTTCACTCATAAGAATCCCTCGCCTTTCCTGCAGGCAGACTAACCCTGCCTAAATCCTTTATATCTTATCATAAAACATGGAAATAATAAAGTATTTTTATTAAAAAACTACCAACTTCATACCCTGCTGATCATTACCATATCTCGCACATCTCATCTATCTCTCCGCCACACTATATTTATCTTTCCGGCACACCATATCAGTTATTTCAGGTGGGTGCTATATCGTATGACATCGGTCTTTTGGCACCTGTAAGGCTGTTAGCGTTACTTAGCGTTTGCGGCCGGCGGAAATGGAAGTATCAGAGCACAAAATGACAACCTGTCTGAGCGCGCCCTGCGCGCGAGTTTTGTCATTTTGTGCTCTGTCCTTAACTTCTATTTCTGCAGGTCAAAACGCTTAGTAACCCTTACTGCCTTGCAACTGCAAAAGACCGGCGCCATACAGTGTAGCACCCATCGGATATACCTGTCATGATGTGACGGGGAGATTAATTAATGGTGGAACAGTCTGATTCCGGTAAATGCCATTACCATGTTGTATTTGTTGCAGCAATCGATGACTGCATCATCTCTCACAGATCCGCCGGGCTGTGCAATATACTTTACACCGCTCTTTCTTGCTCTCTCAATATTGTCGAAGAAGGGGAAGAACGCATCGGATCCAAGAGTCACATCCTGCATATTATCAAGCCATGCGCGCTTTTCTTCTGCGGTAAATACGGGAGGTTTTACTTTGAAGGTTTTCTGCCATGCGCCCTCAGCCAGTACATCCATGTACTCGTCGCCAATATATAAATCGATGGCATTGTCTCTGTCAGCGCGGCCGATGTTATCAAGGAACTGCAGGTTCAGTACCTGGGGAGCCTGACGCAGATACCAGTTGTCTGCCTTCTGTCCTGCCAATCTGGTGCAGTGGATTCGTGACTGCTGACCAGCTCCGATACCGATCGCCTGTCCGCCCTTTACATAGCACACGGAATTGGACTGGGTATACTTCAGGGTGATCATGGAGATCTTCATATCGATCAGCGCTTCCTCCGGGATCTCTTTATTCTCTGTGACGATATTGGACAGCAGGTCACCGTTGATATCCAGCTCATTTCTGCCCTGCTCAAAAGTAATACCGTACACCTGCTTTCTCTCGATGGGTGCAGGCACATAGGAGGGATCGATCTGGATCACATTGTAGCCGCCCTTTTTCTTCTCCTTCAGCATCTCAAGGGCTTCCTCGGTGTAGCCGGGAGCGATTACACCATCAGATACCTCTCTCTTGATCAGTCTGGCTGTATCTGCATCGCACACATCGGAAAGAGCGATAAAATCGCCAAAGGAAGACATTCTGTCCGCACCTCTTGCTCTCGCATAAGCGCAGGCCAAAGGAGACAATTCTCCCAGGTCGTCTACCCAGTAAATCTTTGCCAGGGTCTCATCCAATGGAAGACCTACAGCTGCTCCGGCAGGAGATACATGCTTAAAAGAAGTGGCAGCCGGAAGTCCTGTAGCCTCCTTCAGCTCTTTTACCAGCTGCCAGCCGTTGAAAGCATCCAAAAAATTGATATATCCGGGCTTTCCGTTCAGCACGGTTACAGGCAGTTCGCTTCCATCCTCCATAAAGATCCTGGAAGGCTTCTGATTGGGGTTACATCCGTATTTTAATTGCATTTCATTCATTGCACGCACTCCTTTTACTGATTCTTGTTAATGATCTTTGTCTTGTAGTTACCGGTTTCAATGTCAATATAACGAACGAAAAGAGATACCTTATTCTCTTCGTTCAGATTCTCCCACATCATCTGTGTGAAAGCATCCATATCATCGTCAATACCTACCAGCTTAGGCTCTCCTTCAAAGCTGGGAAGGGGATTTCCGTCATGCATGTATGTATGGATAAAATGACCTTCTCCTGCCACAGGCTTATCGTATGTAAAGGTATATCTGTTGCAGCAGGAAGGATCTCCGTTATTGCTCTTCAATATGGACATGGCATAGTCGAACTTTCCGTCCTCCACATGGAGCACACCGGAAATTCTGGGGGTATAGTTAGGACCATCAGGCTCAAACTCTCTGCTTCTCAGGGACTGTTCAAAAGTAAGTCCTTTCTCATATCCTTCATATACGGTATCTGTCTGATCACCGTTGGTTACGATGGTATCCTTGCCAAGTACACGCACCGGTGCATAAATGATCAGGCTGGGATCCTCCAGCTTGTAAGGGTCGAACGCCTCTGTGCGGATACCCTCTCCCTCCACACTGAAAATACGGTTGCGGCTGTTGGAACTTCTTCCCATAATAAAATATGCGGTAACTGCATATTTTCCGTTGGCTGAACGGCCGATTACGATACCCCTGCCGGGATACGCATTGTTTGAGAGTTCCTGCTTCAGTGATAACATTTCCATCTCTTTTCTCCTCTTTTCCTGTTGGAATTCTCCGCTCTGTTGCAATCACCGCAGAGCGTTTTTAATCCTCATTATTTCTTTCCATACAAAAACCGCCTGAGCATGCACGAATCATACGTGTAATGCCCAGGCGGTCGGCTTCTTCTTACTGTCACACTCCCTGTGGGTCTTCCCACCGCAGTCTCCTGCTTTCCGCCAGTCGTGCAACTTCTATACTGTTATATTACTATCTTTTTCCTGAAAATACAAGCCTTTTTTCCACAAAAGCTGCCGGATCATCAATGATCATCAACACTGTAGTTAGGTGCTTCCTTGGTAATGTGAATATCATGGGGATGGCTTTCCTTCAGGGATGCGGCTGAGATCTTCACAAATCTGCCATTTTCCTTCAAACTCTCAATGTTCTGAGCACCGCAATATCCCATACCGGAACGGAGACCTCCCAGAAGCTGGAATACGGTATCTTCCACACTGCCCTTGTAAGCAACACGTCCCTCAACACCTTCGGGCACCAGTTTCTTTGCGTTCTCCTGGAAGTAACGGTCCTTACTGCCGTTCTCCATTGCTGCAATGGAGCCCATTCCACGGTATACTTTGTACTTCCTTCCCTGGAACAGTTCATATTCTCCCGGGCTTTCCTCACAGCCTGCAAACATGCTTCCCATCATGCAGACATTTCCGCCCGCAGCAATAGCCTTGGTCACATCTCCGGAATACTTGATACCACCGTCTGCGATAATAGGCACACCGTGCTCTTTCGCCACTGCATAGCAATCCATGATAGCAGTAATCTGAGGTACACCGATACCTGCAACCACACGGGTGGTACAGATAGGACCGGGACCGATACCTACCTTGACAGCATCTACTCCGGCCTCGATCAAAGCCTTGGTTGCCTCACCTGTTGCAACGTTTCCTGCGATCACCTGAAGCTCAGGATACTTCTCTTTGATCATCTTTACACAGGTAAGTACATTCTGGGAATGTCCGTGAGCACTGTCAAGAACAACAACGTCCACCTTTGCATTAACCAAGGCAGCCACGCGGTCCAGAACATTGGCAGAAATACCTACTGCGGCACCGCAGAGCAGTCTGCCCTGTTCGTCCTTCGCTGCCAGAGGATATTTTACAGCCTTCTCAATATCTTTAATGGTGATCAGACCTTTTAAGTTGAAATCCTTGTCCACGATAGGGAGCTTTTCTTTTCTCGCCTTTGCCAGGATCATCTTGGTTTCTTCCAGGGTGGTTCCCTCAGGAGCGGTGATAAGACCCTCACTGGTCATGGATTCTTTGATCTTCTTGGTGAAGTCTGTCTCAAACTTCAAATCACGGTTGGTAATGATACCTACCAGCTTGCGGCCCTCAGTGATTGGCACACCGGAAATGCGGAACTTGCCCATGAGCGCATCTGCATCTGCCAGAGTGTGCTCCGGTGTCAGAGAGAAAGGATCTGTGATAACGCCGTTCTCCGAACGTTTTACCTTGTCCACCTCTTCCGCCTGCGCTTCAATAGACATATTCTTGTGAATGATACCGATACCGCCCTGTCTTGCCATGGCAATAGCCATGCGATGTTCCGTAACGGTATCCATACCGGCACTCATAACCGGAATATTCAGTTTGATCTTCTTCGTAAGCCAGGTGGTAACATCCACCTGATTGGGAACTACCTGAGAGTATGCAGGTACCAGCAGCACGTCATCAAATGTAATGCCTTCACCAATAATCTGTCCCATTTTCTTTCCTCCTGAGTTTGTGATTTGCAGTTGAGTGTATCAAACTTGATTGGCAATGTCAACTAAAAAATTATTTTATTTTAATCTTTATTATACAACAAAACCATCCCAACATCAATAATCAAATACTTTTCTCGGAGCCACATTTCGCATGACTTTGACCAGCTCCTCAGAAGGGCTGAAAATAATCTTCTGACCGCCCTCATAATACATGGCATAACGCTTATCCGGCTTAAGCTCCTCACCGATGCTGTAATCCTTTTCCTTCACGTTACGGTGCCTGTAGCTGTCCAGCTGATGGGAATTGATGGGGGCCATGATCTCAACCTTTCCCAGAGAAAAAGTACCGACTCTTTTTCTCCTGCTCTTTGCCAGAATCTTGTCGATCACCAGCTCCCTGTCGATATACAGGTATTCATATTCCAGATTGTTAAAATGGTTCACCAGATATGCACCGAAACCTGCCGCTATTGCCATAAGGAAAAAATAAATCACCGGCAGCACCAGCACGATCAGGATAAACAATACCATCAATACAAGCAAAAAAATCCGCAAAATCTTGCTCCAGGCGGACTGCTTCTGTTTTACAAGGCACTCAATATAAGCATCGTTCATTTCTCTTTCCTGTCCTTTTCCCGTTTTCACAAAACGTAATTTACTACTAATTATGATATAACATCTGTCCTCAACTTGCAAGCGCCATCCCACGCTTTTCTCTGTTTTTATTCTTTTTTAATAAACCGTAAAGGTCTGCTTCATTGACAAAAAACACAAAAACCATTATGATAAAAAAAGCAATGCGGTGTGTGTACACCGGCAACTCAAGGAAGGCAGGTAGCAGCATGGCAGTAATGGACGAATTCCGGGAAGAACGGAAATCAATAAAGCAGGGCACCCTGAAACAGAAGCTGGAGTATTTCTGGGGTTATTATAAATGGGACGTTATCATCTGGATCGTCGCGCTCAGTCTTGTAGTTGTATATGTTCACACGATTGTCACAAGGAAAGATACCGCATTCTATGCACTTTTCATCAACAACGTCTCCCTCTCGGAAGATAACGGTGAATCCTATGTGCAGAAATTTGCTGACCATATTGGGATTGATACCGATAAATATGAAGTCACTCTGGACAACTCGGTCTTTCTTGATTTGACCTCTCTTGACGAGGAGACCTATGCTTCCACCCAGAGGATCAACACTCTTATCAGTGTCGGAGAGGTAGATATTCTGGGTGCGGATATCGGTGTATTCAAAGCCTACGCTTATCTGGACTATATGACAGATCTTCGCACGGTACTGTCTCCCGAACAGTTGGAGACCTATAGCCCCTATTTCTTCTATGTTGACAGAGAGGTTATGAAGTTCCAGGAGGAAGCCAGATCGAGCCAGAAAGAGGTCTCCATCACTTACCCGGACCACACCAAACCGGAAGAAATGCAAGATCCCGTTCCCGTTGGTATCCTTCTTGACAATGTCTCTGAAGAATTTACACAGAATTATATGTTCTCTGACACAACCGGCGTCATAGGCTTTGTGAAGAACGCCAGACACATGGACACCGCCCTGATATTCCTTGATTATATTTTTGCCGCAGAGCAGGAAACTTCAAAAAAGTAATAACAAAAAGGCCCTTGGCAGGACTTCAGATTCCAGTCGTGCCAAAGGCCTTTTTGTTGCTGTCAGCTTACTGAATCAGAAGGAATATCCTTCCACGCTGTAGTATGCCATGTTGGTCTGTCTTACGTCCAGTCTTCCGAAGCAGGCACAGACAGGCACATCACTCTTCACCCATACAGTATACTGAACAGATTCTCCAAGCATAAAACCCTTCTCTCCAATGGGTTTGTCAAGACGGACGCAGGTAGTTCTCATTCCGTCCAGCTCTACAAAGATGCCTTCCTCAGGATCTCTGTCCTCAAACACAAACACCAGCTCTATCGTTGCTTTTTCATCGTTTAAATTTGTCAGCATGAGAGCCTCATGTCCTTCAAAATCCGGATTGTCCCCGTGGGGAGGCAGATAACCGTCACAAAAAACCCAATTTTTCTTACCAATACTCATATTCACACCTCTTATTATTTAAAAATTTCAGGGATCATTCTGTCATTGTAAGTGGTCATGCGCTGCGCACCCTTGTCAGTGATCAGGTAGCAGTCTTCCATACGGAAGGACCCCCATTCCATACCCTTGAAATAAGCGTCGATACAAATTGCCATGTTCTCTTCGATCACGCGCTTGTTGGATACGGAGAAGATGGGAGCTTCACACTCCAGCATACCGGTGCTGTGAATACTTCCATAAGGGCAGTAATCGATATATCCGTACTTGGTCAGATAATCGGTATAAGCATTCAGTACCACGTCACAGGGTGTGCCGGGCAGCATCTTTGCGGATGCATAATTCAGGGCATCATATGCACACTTAACAGCATCTTTCATCTTCTGAGGGATCTCACCCAGTACCAGAGGACTGCAGATGATACCGTTGTATCCTTCGTAGGAAACGCCTGCACCGATGGTGATGATCTCGCTCTCCTGTACCTGACGCAGGGTATTTCTGCACATGCTGATGAAGGAATTCCGGGGGCCGGATGCTACCATGGGTGCAAATGCCTGTACATAGCTCTCTGCGCCAAGGCTCATCATCTCTGCCTCAAACATACCCTCGATGTGTCTCTCAGTCATACCAACTTCAATCTTGGGGACCACATTGGTAAACATGGCGGAAACCATATCCCAGTTGACTTTCAGGATCTCAATCTCAGCCGCGCTCTTCTTGATTCTCTGCTCATAATGAACATCGTCAAAGTCAACGATTTCAGCGCCTGCAAATACTTTTCTCAGCTTGTCCATGATAATGGCAGGGAAGATCAGTCTTCCGATAAATCCGATCTTCTTCACGCCGGTATGAGCTGCTTTCACTTCCTTAAACAACTCCTCGAAGTCCATCTGACCCTCGGTGTCATATTCAAAACCGCTCACTTCACCGATCTCGGGCAAAATAGCAATGCGGCTGTCAGGCAGTGCATTATGTACCTGGCAATAGTCGTAAGATGCCTGACCGCTGCAGACGATCACTTCGCCCTCAGCAGGGATCACGATGGCAGAGTTCTCATTTACCGGTGCAAAACCGCAATAGTAACGTACGATGGCGATCTCCAGCAGATTGGAATAACCCACAACAAGGTCCACACCTGCCTCTGCCATTTTTGCGCGAAGGGCACTTACTCTCTCCTGATATTCCTTCCCTTCAATTTTCAGATTCTTCATGTTCTTCCTCCTTTTGAATTAAATACGGTTCTTATTTAGTTTCCTGGTAACTGTCCGCTGCTCTCTCCCGATACGCTACCGGTGTAAGACCCGTATGCTTCTTGAAGATCGCATCAAAATATTTTACCTCAGAAAAACCCAGTGCACCGGAAATGTTGGTGACCGTTTCTCCTGTCTCCGTCAGCATCCTCTCAGCCTCTTCCATCTTCAGACGGTTAAAACAAGTGATCAGAGTCTCCCCCGTCTGCGCCTTAAAGGTCTTGCACAAAAAAGACCTGGAATAGCTGAACCTGCCGCAGATTTCTTCCAAAGTCAGCTTCCTGTTCACATTTTCCCGCAGGAAGCGAAGCATCATATTTGCAAGATCCCCGTAGAAATTCTCATCACTGCAGAAGACAATATCGGAATTCTTCTCCGCCGAAACTCTCCGCACCAGACATATCAGCAGATATTCCAACTGCAGCATCAGCGCCTGCTGTCCCCCGAACCTGGGCGTCTTAAGCACTTCTAACTGATCCCTCTCATTCATGCGAAAGGTAGTCTTGTATTCCTCCATGATCGTTTCAAGACAGGTAATCTGTATACTGTGAGGCGAGAACAGAGTTCCGCTGATGGGAATAAGCGCCTGAGAGAAACTGTCAAAACAGATGACAAAAGCTTTGTTCCTGTTTCCCTCTGCCGAAAAGTAAGAATGCTTTTTGTTGGGCGGGACCAGAATCAGCTGATTCTCGGAAAGTGTCATCTGCGTTTCCTCCAGAACCAGCGTGATCTCGCCCCTGATCACATAGCAGATCTCCCAGAAATCGTGGGCTTCCACATAGTTGCTGTATTTGCCCTCGAAATCCAGGAATTCCAGTGCAAGCAATTCCTTTATATCGATCACATTGCAGATTCTGTGCCGCAGATATGTCTTCATCATCAGCCTCCAACTCTAGATTCCACCTGTCATTTTCATTATAAGAAATGAGCGGGTTTATGTAAATCTGTAATCTTCTTCCTATATACCAAAATATTCTCCATAATTATTTTCGTGGTAAATATCTGATTATACAAAGCCGCGTTAAGATTGTGTCAACAACTTGCCAAAATCTTGTTAAGACCACTCGCAAACAGTTTCCTTTTTCTCTGAAAACTCTTATGATAAGGCAGAATGTTATTTTAGAAGGGAGAAGCAATCATGAGTCCTGCAATTATGATCATCGCCATCATCGGAGGTCTGGCCGGAGCACTGTCAACCGTTTATCTTACCATCAGCTTTCCTGCCGTCATCATCTGGAAAATTTACCGCAGAATCGTACATAAGGTTCCCATGACCAAATAAATACAGCTATAACAGATCTGCCAGTTCTCCGAAGGAATAACCCATCTCCTTCCAGCGCGTCAGCAGTTCATCCAATATCTCCCCGTTGGTCCTGGAGGTATTGTGCAGCAGAACAATGGCACCGGGATGGATGCGGCCACACAGCTTTTTGAAAGCTTCCTCATGGGAGGGCTGGCTGTCAACATTCCAGTCCACATAAGCAAGACTCCAGAAAAACGTGTGATATCCCAGTTCCTGCGCCATCTGCAGATTTTCTCTGCTGTATTTTCCCTGAGGCGGCCGGTAATAGGGTTCCATTTCCCGTCCCGTGATCTCCCTGTACAGTTCTGACACACCATCCATTTCTTCTTTAAATTTGTCCATGGAAGCGATACTCGACATATCGGGGTGATGATATGTATGATTCCCTACCGTATGCCCATCTTCTACCATACGCTTTACCAGTTCCGGAGCAGACTCCAGATAATGTCCCACCACAAAAAAAGTTGCCTTTACATTATGCTTTTTCAGTGCATCCAGAATCGCTTCTGTATTCTGATTTTCATAGCCGCAGTCAAAGGTAAGATAGATTTTCTTTTCAGAAGCATCTCCCACATAGTAAGCATTATATTGGGCAAGCTCTGCAGCCGAAAGATTTCCTGTGGGCTGAGTCCCTTCCGCACCGAATCCAAGCCCCCAGTTTTCCGCTGCCGAAACCACCTGAAGGCTTTGGGCAGCCAGCTCTTTCCCCAGATATCCCACGCCTCTTCCTACCCAAAACATCGAGAGAAGAAACGCCCCCAAAATAAGCATCCGTCCCGGCTTGCCCGGTTTTTTCCAAATATCCCCTTTCATAGTCTTCTCCTGTCACTGTGCGCTGTCATTTGACACATTTTTTCTTCCCTTTAATATATGAAATATTGTTTCGTAAAAATACCTGCGCCTAATGATTATTGTCAACCAATTTTGGCAATCCTCAAAAATAACCCACAATACGTCCCCAAACATTCCCTGACAATTTTGTGCAAATTACGATTCCATTTTTCGGGGAATTGTGATATACTCTAAGTAAATATGTAAAAAAATAAGAGAGGTTGATAAGATGCCAAAAAGAACAGATATTCACAAGGTGTTGATCATAGGCTCCGGTCCCATCATTATCGGACAGGCCTGCGAATTTGACTATTCCGGCACACAGGCTTGTAAGGCCCTTCGCAACCTGGGCTACGAGATCGTACTGGTAAACTCCAACCCGGCTACTATCATGACTGATCCGGAGACAGCAGATGTGACTTATATCGAGCCCCTGAATGCAGAGCGCATGGAGCAGATCATCGCCAAGGAGAGACCGGATGCACTGCTTCCGAACCTGGGCGGACAGTCCGGACTGAATCTTTGTGCAGAGCTTGCGCAGAAAGGTATTCTTGACAAGTATAATGTAAAGGTAATCGGCGTGCAGGTAGATGCTATTGAGCGCGGAGAAGACCGCATTGAGTTTAAGAAGGCTATGAACGCCCTGGGCATTGAGATGGCCCGAAGTGAAGTAGCTTATACTGTAGACGAGGCACTGAAGATCGCGGATAACCTGGGTTACCCCGTTGTACTGCGTCCCGCATACACCATGGGTGGTGCCGGCGGCGGTCTTGTTTACAACAAAGAAGAACTGAAAGTCGTATGTGCCCGCGGACTGCAGGCCAGCCTGGTAGGCCAGGTACTGGTTGAGGAATCTATCCTTGGCTGGGAAGAGCTGGAAGTAGAGGTCGTAAGAGATGCAGACAACAACATGATCACTGTCTGCTTTATCGAAAACATCGATCCCCTTGGAGTACACACCGGAGACTCCTTCTGTTCCGCTCCTATGCTTACCATTTCCGAAGATTGCCAGAAACGTTTAAAAGAACAGGCCTTCAAAATCGTAGAGTCTGTTCAGGTGATTGGTGGTACCAATGTGCAGTTTGCACATGATCCTGTAAGCGACAGAATCATCGTTATCGAAATCAATCCACGTACTTCCCGCTCTTCTGCACTGGCTTCCAAAGCAACCGGTTTCCCTATCGCTCTTGTTTCCGCTATGCTGGCAACCGGTTTGACCCTGAAGGATATTCCCTGCGGCAAGTATGGTACGTTAGATAAATATGTACCCGACGGAGATTATGTTGTTATCAAGTTCGCTCGCTGGGCGTTTGAAAAATTCAAAGGTGTCGAAGATAAGTTAGGTACTCAGATGCGTGCCGTAGGCGAAGTTATGAGCATCGGTAAAACCTATAAGGAAGCGTTCCAGAAGGCAATCCGCAGCCTTGAAACCGGCCGCTACGGTCTTGGCTACGCCAAGGATTTTGCAAGTCTTTCCAAGGATGAACTTCTGCGCCGTCTTCATACCCCTTCCAGCGAAAGACACTTTATGATGTACGAAGCTCTGCGCAAGGGTGCTTCTGTGGAAGAAATCCATGATATCACCAAGGTAAAGCACTGGTTCATTCGTCA
>JAZRCR010000097.1:0-1543 GCA_045659805.1 Acetatifactor sp. | reverse complement strand
CCCAGAACACAGTAGATTATCATACAATGACGGAAACGGTGCTGCAGCCCAAGGGAAGACACGATCCGGCCATCGTTCACCGGGCTAGGGTGGTGCAGGATGCCGCTGCGGCCATTGTATTGTGTGATGCATTGGCTTTGCAGTTTGGCACGGACTGGCTGAAATAGAAACGGGAAAGGAGAGATATGTCTCTATGAAAAAATATGGATGCATCGGCAAGAAGCTGACCCACAGCTTCTCTAAAGAGATCCATGCCAAGCTTGCGGATTATGAATACGAACTGATGGAATTGACAGAGGAGGAAATCGCTCCTTTCTTTGAAAAGAAAGCCTTTGCAGCCATCAATGTAACCATTCCCTATAAGCAGACGGTGATTCCATATCTTGACTGGGTGAGTCCCATTGCCAGCAGAATCGGCGCGGTAAATACCATCGTTAACAAAGAGGGGCAGCTTTACGGATACAATACAGACTACTATGGCATGAAGGCACTCATTGAACGTCTTGGTATTAATGTATCTGGTAAGAAAGTTCTGGTACTGGGTACCGGTGGTACCAGTAAAACCGCCCGCGTCGTGGCAAAAGATTTGGGAGCTTCCAAAGTCCTGACAGTCAGCAGAAGAAAAACAGGGGAGTACATCACTTATGAGGAAGCAGTCTTGAATCATGCAGATGCAGAAGTGATTATCAACACAACCCCCTCGGGAATGTATCCCGATTGTGCTTCCAAACCCATCGACATTACATCATTTACACAACTGGAAGGTGTCGTGGATGCAGTTTACAACCCGCTTCGCACCAATCTTGTACTGGATGCGAAAGAACGGGGGATCAAAGCAGAATGCGGCCTCTATATGCTGGTGATGCAGGCCGTGGTGGCGGTAGAGAAATTCCTGGATACCTCGATCCCGAAGGAAGAAGCAGACCGGGTATTTGCAGATATTTTTGCATCCAAGGAAAATATCGTGTTAACCGGCATGCCCGGAAGCGGAAAAAGTACCGTTGGAAACCTGCTGCATGTGGATGGCTTTGAATTTATCGATATAGATGCAGAAGTGGAAAAACGCTGCGGCTGCTCCATCAAGGAAATGATCCAGGCAAAAGGCGAAACTTACTTCCGGGATCTGGAAACAGAAGTGATCCGGAATGTTTCTTCCCAAAGCTGCCGGGTCATTTCTACCGGCGGCGGTGCCATTCTCCGGGAAGAGAATGTAAGACTGCTTAGCCAGAACGGAAAGCTTTTCTTTTTGGACGCTGACCTTAACAGACTCCAGGTAACTGACAGCCGTCCCTTATCAGACACGCATGAGAAACTGCAAAAGCTGTACGCTGAAAGAATCGATATTTATAGAGGCACGGCCCACGTGATCGTACCGGACCTGGGAACTGCTGAAAAAGAAGCATCCTATATTCTGTCAAAACGAAAGGAACTTATTTTATGAAGATCCTTGTGATAAATGGCCCTAATCTTAATATGCTGGGCATCCGGGAACCGGATCATTACGGCAGAGAAACCTATGCCGATCTGGTAGTGAAAATCCAGA
>JAZRCR010000096.1:0-15630 GCA_045659805.1 Acetatifactor sp. | reverse complement strand
ATGCATTTATGCATACCTCCGAGTGATGAGTTTTGGTCGACTGGCACTTGGAGGTTTTTTTATTATTATAAAACGAAAAAATGCTGAGGTGTATAATTTTTTCAATCATACACCCCAACATTTATTATAGAGCCTTTTTATGTAATAAGAAATTTTTCCGAAAGTGTTGGGGATTGTGTGGTCATTGCAAAGTAACTGTCATATTTGAAAAGAAGCGCATGAAAAGAGCTGAAGCTGCTGGAGTGTCAATATCATGATTTCGTTTTCTTTTCCAAAAAAAAGTATAAAAAACTCTTGTCACAGGTGCATTCTTATGCTATAATCTATGCGTTGTGACTAAAAAACACGCATCCCGATTTGCTGTCGGTGTCCCGGTGTTTATTGACATGGGATAGGCAGCGGAGCTAACCGGATTCTTAACGCGGATACGGCAGAAAAGGTATGCGGAAGAGGGCGCGGAAAGCGACCCGTATCTAACCAAATGGAGGTAAAGACATGAGCGTTATTTCTATGAAACAGTTGTTGGAAGCAGGTGTTCATTTCGGACATCAGACCAGAAGATGGAACCCTAAGATGGCTCCTTACATCTTCACCGAGAGAAATGGTATCCACATTATCGATTTGCAGAAGTCTGTAGGCAAGGTTGACGAAGCTTACAGAGCAATCTCCGAGATCGCTGCACAGGGCGGAACCGTTCTGTTCGTTGGAACCAAGAAGCAGGCTCAGGATGCTGTTAAAGTTGAGGCGGAGCGCTGCGGTATGTACTATGTAAATGAGAGATGGCTGGGCGGTATGCTCACCAACTTCAAGACCATCCAGTCCCGTATTGACAGACTGCGTGCTATCGAGACCATGTCTGTAGACGGTACTTTCGATGTACTTCCCAAGAAGGAAGTTATCGCTCTGAAGAAAGAGTGGGAGAAGCTGGAGAAGAACCTGGGCGGTATCAAGAACATGACCAGAGTTCCCGATGCAATTTTCGTAGTTGATCCTAAGAAGGAGAAAATCTGTGTACAGGAAGCGCACTCTCTGGGAATTACCCTGCTGGGTATCGGCGACACCAACTGCGATCCCGAAGAGCTGGATTATATTATCCCCGGTAACGACGATGCTATCAGAGCTGTTAAGCTGATCGTATCCAAAATGGCTGATGCAGTGATCGAAGCTAACCAGGGCGAGGCTGTTTATGCCGCTGAAGAAGTTGCAGCAGAGGCAACCGACATTGAGGAAGTTGCAGCAGCTGACGCTGAATAATTTAGTAACTGAATGTATTGATTTAAGTGACATGAAGTCACGGAAGCGAGGTTAATATGGCTATTACAGCAGCTATGGTTAAAGAACTGCGTGAGATGACCGGCGCAGGTATGATGGATTGTAAGAAGGCTCTGAACGAGACCAACGGTAATATGGAAGAGGCTGTTGAGTTCCTGAGAAAGAACGGACAGGCTAAGGCAGAGAAGAAGGCAAGCAGAATCGCTGCAGAAGGTATCTGCCGTATTGCAACTGCCGGCGACAGCGTTGCTGCAGTTGTAGAGGTTAACTCTGAGACTGACTTTGTTGCCAAGAACGAAGAGTTCCAGAAGTTTGTAGAGGCAGTTGCTGTTCAGGCAGTGAACTCCGATGCAGCTGATATGGATGCTTTCATGGCTGAGACCTGGAATGCAGACAACACCAAGACTGTAAACGAAGCTCTGATCGAGAAGGTTGCAGTGATCGGTGAGAAGCTGAGCATCAGAAGATTTGAAAAGGTTGTTGCCGAGAACGGTATCGTTGCATCTTATGTGCACGGTGGCGGAAGAATCGGTGTTATCGTTGAGGCTGCTACAGATGTTGTCAACGATGCGATCAAGGAAGCTCTGAACAATATCGCTATGCAGGTTGCAGCTCTGTATCCCAAGTATGTTGCTACCGCTGATGTTTCTGAAGAGTACAAGGCTCACGAGATGGAAATCATCGCAGCACAGATTGCACAGGATCCTAAGATGGCAGGCAAGCCCGAGAAAGTTATCCAGGGGGCTGTTATCGGACGTCTGAACAAAGAGCTGAAGGAAGTGTGTCTGTTAGAGCAGGTATATGTTAAGGCAGAAGACGGCAAGCAGACTGTTGCTCAGTATGTGGCTCAGGTTGGCAAGGAGAACGGCGCTAACTTAAGTATCAAGAAGTTCGTTCGTTTCGAAACCGGCGAGGGTCTTGAGAAGAAGAACGAGGACTTTGCTGCAGAAGTTGCTGCTCAGATGAACAAATAATTCGACCAAATATAGAAAAAACAGTTGACGGCTGATATTTTTGTGGTATAATATTAAACGTGCACTAAGTGTGCGCAGAAATAATCCAATCAGTCATGTTACTAGTGGTACTGAAGGGAGGTCGGGTGTAACTATGTCAAACGTAATCGTAAAAGAAAACGAGACTTTAGACAGCGCAATACGTCGCCATAAGCGAAGCTGCGCTAAGGCTGGTATTCAGCAGGAGATTCGTAAGAGAGAGCATTACGAGAAACCTAGCGTAAAGCGTAAGAAGAAGTCTGAAGCAGCTAGAAAACGTAAATATAACTAATAAAAGTGAAGGTCCCTGATCGATTGAGGTCAGGGACTTTTTTGTTGATAACAGGGAGAGGCATAAACAGGTCAGATTTCCTTGACAGAGTGCAAGGGAAACTGACCTGTTTATGTGCTCGGCGTTATAAGCAAAAAAGTACTGGGAGGAGTGTAAAATGATAAATGAATTTACGTATCAATTGTCATAATGTGCAGGTTGTGCCCATATCATACATATAACAGAATATTGTGTGTGGTATATCTTATGGATAGAATCAGAAGAAAAATTGCGGTTCTGATGTCAACAGTACTTATAATTTGCATGTTGCCGATGGGCAGGGTACATGCGCAGGTGACTGTCTCGGCGCCTTCTGTGATACTGATGGAGGCATCTACAGGACAGATCATCTATGAACAGAATGCGACGGAGAGAAGGACTCCGGCAAGCATTACCAAGATTATGACCTTGCTGCTCACTTTTGAACAGATGGCGCAAGGCCGGCTGGCGCTGACGGATGAGATTTCAGTCAGTGAATATGCCAGTTCAATGGGCGGTTCCCAGGTTTACCTGGAAGTGGGAGAGATACAGACGTTGGAGACTATGATCAAATGCATCACCGTATCTTCTGCAAATGATGCCAGTGTGGCTGTGGCAGAGCATATTGCGGGAAGTGAGGAGGCATTTGTGGGTATGATGAATGAGAAAGCTGCGGAGCTTGGAATGTCAGATACCCATTTTGTGGATTGCTGCGGGCTGACGGATTCCGATGAACACTATACGTCGGCAAAGGATGTGGCGATTATGTCCAGAGAACTGATTACAAGATATCCTGACATTTTTAATTATACTCAGATATGGATGGAGGATATCACCCATGTCACCAGACAGGGGAGCAGCAATTTTACGCTGTCCAGTACCAACAAGTTGCTGAAACAGTATCAGTGGACGACGGGTCTTAAAACAGGCTATACCTCTAAAGCAAAGTACTGTATTTCTGCAACTGCCAGAAAGGACGATATTGATCTGATTGCAGTGATCATGGCGGCTCCCGATTCCAAGCTCCGGAATCAGGATGCACAGACACTGCTGAACTATGGATTCAGTGTATGTGATATTTATGTGGATGACAACAGTCAGATGCTGCCGGATTTGAAAGTCGATGGCGGCGTTGAAGATGCGGTTTCTATTGCCTATGAAGGAGAATTCCGATATCTGGATACAGCTGGAAATTCCCTTTCCCGGGTTGAGAAAAAACTCGAACTTCAGGAGAGTGTGGCGGCGCCTGTGGCCAATGGGCAGGAGGCCGGAAGAGCAAGGTATTATCTGAACGGTCAGGAGATTGGCAGTGTCGCCATACTTTTTACCGGAGACGTCAAAAAAGCGGGTTATGGAGATTATTTAAAGAAAATATTCTTAGATTATCTTTTATAAACAGCAAAGATATGTTATACTGTTTGGGATGAAGAGCGGGCAACAGTTTGTTTGGACTGCGAACATCAGACAGAAAGTACGGTGGGAATCGGGAATGCTTGATATAATTATTACGGTAACAGGCATAATTGCGATCATTTTGATATGGATTATGCTGTACGACAGCAACAGGTTTGTTGTGGTACAGCATACTTTTTGCGATTCCAGGATTAAAAAGCCCCTTCGCATGGTTGTGCTCGCCGATCTGCACAATAAGCAGTACGGCAAAGATAATGAAAGGCTTGTGGCGGCCATCAGAGAACAAAAACCTGATGTTATTCTTGTGGCCGGTGATATGCTGACATCCAAGCCGGGAGGCAGGCATGAGCCTGTGGTGACCTTGTTCAAACAGGTGACGGAGCAATTTCCTGTTTTCTATGCAAACGGCAATCATGAGTACCGGCTGAAGTTGTATCCGGACGTTTATAAGGATGCGGCAGAGCGATTTGAAGAGTCTCTGCAGGAGATTGGGATCGATCGCCTGGTGAACCGTCATGTGAGTCTGCCGGAGGTTGGAATCGTCATTTACGGATCGGAGATTGACAGGTGCTATTATCGCAGATTCCGGTTGGGCAATATGGAAGAGAATTATATGAAGGACTTGCTGGGAACACCTTCGAAGCAGCAATACACACTGCTTTTGGCTCACAACCCGGATTATTTTCCGCAATATGCGGCGTGGGGGGCAGACCTTGTGCTGTCGGGACATGTTCATGGCGGAATTGTTCGGATTCCTAAGTGGAAAGGGATTTTATCTCCCATGATCAGATTTTTCCCTAAATATGACGGAGGCCTGTTCCGGGAGAATGGCAGCATCATGCTTTTGAGCAGGGGGCTCGGCGTCCATACGATACCGTTCAGGCTGTTTAATCCGGGAGAGCTTCTGGTGGTGGATCTCAAACCGGAGGATGTAAAGTAGTTTTTTGGAGACATGAGGATAAAGTTATGGCAATACCTGTGAAACTGGAAGTATTTGAGGGTCCCCTGGATCTTCTGCTTCATTTGATAGACAAGAATAAGGTGGATATATATGATATCCCTATCGTGGAGATCACGGCACAGTACCTGGAGTATATCCGGCAGATGGAAAGCCGTGATATGAATGTGATGAGTGAGTTTCTGGTAATGGCGGCAACTCTTCTGGACATCAAATGCAGGATGCTTCTACCCAAGGAAGTGAATGAGGAGGGAGAGGAAGAGGATCCCAGAGCTGAGCTGGTACAGAAGCTTTTGGAATATAAGATGTATAAATATATGTCCATGGAGCTTAAGGACAAGCAGGTGGATGCGGCCAGAACCCTGTACCGGGAGCAACATCTTCCCAAAGAGGTGGCTGATTACCGCCCGCCGGTTAATTATGAAGAATTATTTCAGGACATGAATCTGAATAAACTTCATGAGATTTTCAGGTCTATGATCCGCAGGCAGGAAGATAAGATCGATCCCATTCGAAGCCGCTACGGCAATATCGAAAAGGAAGAGATTGATATGGATGCAAAGGTACAGTATGTGGAAGCTTATGCCAGAGAACATAAGAAGTTCAGCTTTCGCAAGCTGTTGGAAAAGCAGGCCGGCAGGATGGAGATCATAGTGACCTTTCTGATTATTCTGGAGATGATGAAGACGGGATCTGTGACTATATCCCAGGAGAATATTTTTGATGACATCATAATCACCTCCAATGTGGCATAATAGGGCGTGGCAGGACAAACGGAATACATAACAGGAGCAGACAGAGTGAGTATGGAAACAAATAACATGGAATATGATCAGAATGATGTCCGGGAGAAGGCGCAGATTTGTCCGGAGAGTATCATAGAAGCAATCCTTTTTACTATGGGGGAAGCTGTAGAAATAAGCAGACTGGCAGAAGTGACAGAGCTTGGTGTAAAGGAAACCAAGGCATTGCTTTCAAAGATGCAGGAGAGGTATTGGGAAGAAGACAGAGGAATCATGCTGACCTGGCTGGAGGACAGTGTGCAGCTTTGTACCAAATCCCAGATGTATGAATACCTGATCAAAATTGCCAAGTCGCCCAGGAAGATGACGTTGACAGAAACGGTTCTTGAGACGCTTTCCATTATTGCTTATAAGCAGCCGGTGACAAGGGCAGAGATCGAGAGGATCCGGGGCGTCAGTTGTGACCATGCGATCAACAGACTGCTGGAGTATGATCTGATCTGTGAACTGGGGCGTCTGGATGCGCCGGGAAGACCGCTGCTGTTTGGGACAACCGAGCAGTTTCTCAGATGCTTCGGTGTTTCCAGTATCGAAGATCTGCCGGAAATCAATCCGGTCCAGGTGGAGGAGTTTAAACTCCAGGCCGAGGCTGAGATTCAGCTTCAACTCAATTTATAGTGAGTAAACTCATACGGATTCTTTTTGCCCCCAAGTGCTCATATATTGCTTATAACAGTAGAAATATTGGAAACAGTATATGGGTGGAAAAAAGAAAAGGACAGACGCAGTACGGCGTATCGGGGTTGTTTTCATACTGGCAGTACTTGTTAATGCACTGCAGGCTCAAGCGTCAGCGTTGCTTTTGCCGGACACGAAAATCACGCAGGAGCAATGCAAAGGAAAGGAGCCCCTTGAGGACCTGGTCCTTTATGCAACGTCTGCGGTATTGATGGATGCAGAATCAGGCAGGGTACTGTATGAAAAAAACGGTTTTTCCAAGATGGCTATGGCAAGTACTACCAAGATCATGACCTGTATCGTGACTTTGGAACAGTGTATATTGGAGGAAGAGGCTGCCGTCTCGGCATATGCGGCTTCCATGCCGAAAGTGAAACTGTATGTCAGAAAAGGAGAGAACTATATCATACGTGATCTTTTGTACTCTCTGATGCTGGAATCCCACAATGACAGTGCTGTGGTCATTGCAGAGCATATCGGCAGAAAGCTTCTTTCACAGGAACTGCAGGAAAAAAGCGTTGAATCTTATACAACAGAGGAGAGCAAAGAGGCGATCCTGGCATTTGCCGATCTGATGAACCGAAAGGCGGCTGAGATCGGCTGCGAAGATACCTGGTTTATCACACCCAACGGTTTGGATGCTACCCAGACTTTTTCCGGGGAGGACGGTACGGAAGTGGTCAGAGAACATTCCACAACAGCTGCTGATCTGGCATCTATTATGGCGTACTGCATTCAGGATTCCCCGGTTAGGGAAGAATTTCTGAAGATCACACAGACCTCTTCCTACAGTTTTGCCGCAAACGGCAGAAGCTTCAGTTTGAGCAATCACAATGCGTTTCTGACAATGATGGATGGAGCCCTCAGCGGTAAGACCGGGTTTACCAATAAGGCGGGTTATTGCTATGTAGGCGCGTTGAAAAGAGATGACAAGGTTTTTACAGTGGCGCTTTTGGCCTGTGGTTGGCCCAACAATAAAACCTATAAATGGAGCGACACCAGAGAATTGATGGAATATGGTCTGAAATACTATGCCTATCATTCCCTCGATGAGCTCAAAATAGATACAGGCAGACTGAGCGATGTTCCCGTTATTCGTGGTGAGACGGAAATTTTGGGCAGTACGGCCTCTGTGAAGCTGAGCCTTCCCGAAGATTGGCCGGCGGATGAGCTTGCGGAAGAGGGGCTTTTGCTCAGGGAGGATGAGAGTTTTATATTAAAATATACTTTGCCGGAAATACTGGAAGCGCCTGTTGAGAAGGGGACGGAGGTTGGTAAAATTGAGTACCTGTTGGAGGATGCAGTGCTAAAAACGATTCCGGTGGTGACAGAACAAGATGTAGATATCATCAATTTTGAGTGGTGCATGAGACAAATATGGAAAAGATATATATTTTTTGTAAAAAATTGCAATTCGTGCTAGCCGAATTGCTTTTTTTATGATATAATTTCACAGTATGATAATCATGGGGGCATTTGCGGATTCATAGGCAAATTGCATAAGAATAAGCGTCCTGCCCCATATTAATTTGTTTTTTATATTTATTATAAATGGAGGACAAAACATGAGTACTACTTCAAAAGCGAGTCAAAGAATTCAGGCTTTGCTCGATGACAACAGTTTCGTTGAAATCGGCGCACTTGTGACAGCAAGAGCAACTGATTTTAATATGAAACCCAGCGAACTTCCTTCAGATGGTTGTGTTACCGGATATGGATTGATCGACGGCAGACTTGTTTATGTCTACAGTCAGGATGCTTCCGTTATGAACGGCAGCGTTGGCGAGATGCATGCGAAGAAGATCACCCGTCTCTATGATCTGGCCATGAAGACCGGCGCACCTGTGATCGGGCTTCTGGATTCTGCCGGACTCAGACTGCAGGAAGCTACCGACGCACTGAATGCTTTCGGTGAGATTTATATGAAGCAGACCCTGGCTTCGGGTGTGATTCCTCAGATTACTGCTATTTTCGGTAACTGCGGCGGCGGTCTTGCACTGTTCCCTACTCTGACTGATTTTACTTTCATGGCGGAGAAGAACGCAAAGCTGTATGTAAATGCACCCAATGCGCTTGACGGCAATGAGATCAGCAGATGTGACAGTTCTTCTGCTGCATTCCAGGCAAAGGAAAGCGGTATTGTTGATGTGGTTGCTGATGAGACTTCTCTGCTTGCACAGATCAGAGAGCTGATCGGATTCCTGCCCGCCAATAATGAAGATGACACCAACTATGATGTGTGTGCAGATGACCTGAACAGAGTGAATGCTGAAGTGGCCGGCTGTGCTGGTGATACCTCCATCGCTCTTTCCATTATCGCAGATGACAATCGCTTCTTTGAGATTAAGAAGGACTACGCACCTGAGATGGTAGTGGGTCTGATGAAACTGAACGGTGCTACCGTAGGTGCTGTTGCCAACCGCAGTGAGATCTGTGACGAAGAAGGCAAGGTTGAGAAGAAGTTTGACGCAGTCCTGACAGCAAAGGGCTGTGAGAAGGCTGCTGACTTTGTAAACTTCTGTGATGCATTTGAGATTCCTGTTCTCACCCTTACCAATGTGAAGGGATATGAGGCTACCATGTGCTCTGAGAAGAAGATCGCAAAGGCAGCTTCCAAGCTTACATATGCGTTTGCAAATGCTTCTGTACCCAAGGTAAATGTGGTTGTCGGCAATGCGTTCGGAACCGCATACATTGCGATGAATTCCATAGCAATCGGTGCCGATGTGGTTATGGCGTGGCCCGATGCTCAGATCGGTACCATGGATGCCAGGCTTGCAGCCAAGATCATGTATGACGGTCAGGGCGCAGCAGTTATTGATGAGAAGGCCGCAGAATATGCAGCTTTGCAGAATAATGTAGCAAGTGCTGCTAAGAGAGGATATGTGGACATGATTGTGGATCCCGCCGATACCAGAAAATATGTGATCGGTGCTTTTGAAATGTTATTCACAAAGAGAGAGGACCGTCCTGACAAGAAACACGGAACTGTCTAGAAAGGGTGATTATAAGATGAAGAAATTAATAGCTTTAATTTGCATGATTGCCTGTATCTTTGGATTGACAGCCTGCGGTGAGGTGGAATACACCGAATACGAACAGCAGAAATTACAGTATGCTGAACAGTATGCCGGCGAAATGGTTATGCCGCTTATGCAGAATCTCTGTGCTGATGTCAACGAAGGCATTTTTGATGAGATGACTTTTGAAGAAGTAGAGTATATGGTCTACTACAACTCACAGATGGAAGTTGACGGATATGCCATGATAACGGGTATCGAGTCCTTCAAATCTGCCATAAAAGAAATCGGTGAGATTTTGTTCGTTGGCGAAGCGGAAGCCGAGATTGACGATGACCAGATCATTGTGCATGTACAGGTAACCGGTGAGAAGAAGAATGCAGAGGCTGAGGTTATCGTGAGCAATGACACCTTTATGAGATTGGAGGCGGTTTCCCTGAACCCGATCTCTTCCGTAGGTGAGTCGATGACCAAAGCAGCCCTTAACACGCTTATCGGTATGGGAACAGTGTTTGTGGTGCTGATCCTGATCAGTGCGATCATTTCCGCATTTGGCATTATTCCCAAGATTCAGGCGAAGTTCAGGAAAAAAGAAGAGCAGTCAGCTCAGGTGTCTTCTGTTGCAGTTCCTGTTGAGGAAAGTACAGAGGAAGAAGTTGACGACACCGAACTTGTAGCAGTGATCGCAGCAGCGATCGCAGAGTATGAGGGTGCGACATCCACCGACGGATTTGTGGTGAGAAGCATCCGTAAAGTAAACAGAAGCAGACGCTAATAACATATTCAATAATGGAGGAACATATCATGAAGAATTATACCATTACCGTAAATGGCAACGTATATGACGTAACAGTTGAAGAGACCGCAGCAGGCGCAGCTCCCGTGGCAGCAAAAGCACCCGCAGCCCCCAAGGCAGCTCCTAAGGCGGCTCCCGCAGCAGCACCCAAAGCAGCAGGTGCAGCCGGAAGTGTAAAGATCGAGGCAGGTGCAGCCGGTAAAGTATTCAAGGTAGAAGGCAAAATTGGTCAGGCTGTAAAAGCCGGTGACCCCGTTGTCATTCTTGAGGCAATGAAGATGGAGATCCCTGTTGTTGCTCCTGAAGACGGAACCATCGCAAGCATCGACGTTGCAGTTGGTGACGCTGTGGAAGCAGGTGCTTTGCTTGCAACCTTGAACTAACTGATCCGGCGAATGATCCGGACCGGTAAGACAAAACACAGGAGGTCAACAAATGGAATATATATCAACAACGCTTGACAACCTGGTCCATCAGACAGCGTTTTTTAACCTGACCGTAGGTAACTACGTGATGATCCTGGTTGCTTGTGTTTTCCTTTTTCTGGCTATTGCCAAGGGGTTTGAACCGCTTCTTTTGACCCCGATCGCATTCGGTATGCTGTTGGTTAATATTTATCCCGACATTATGCTGAGTACTCATGACTCCGCTAACGGAGTGGGCGGTTTGCTTTATTACTTTTATGTGTTAGATGAGTGGGCGATCCTGCCTTCCCTGATCTTCATGGGCGTAGGTGCCATGACCGACTTCGGTCCCCTGATTGCTAACCCCAAGAGCTTTCTCCTTGGAGCGGCTGCACAGTTCGGTATCTTTGCGGCTTACTTCGGAGCAATTTTCCTGGGATTCAACGACAAGGCAGCTGCAGCTATCTCCATCATCGGAGGTGCTGACGGTCCCACATCCATCTTCCTTGCGGGTAAGCTTGGTCAGACGGCTATCCTGGGACCTATTGCGGTGGCGGCTTATTCCTATATGTCACTGGTGCCCATTATCCAGCCGCCTATCATGAAGCTCCTTACTACTGAGAAAGAGCGTAAGATCAAAATGGGTCAGCTTCGTCCGGTATCCAAGCTGGAGAAGATCCTGTTCCCTATTGTCGTTACCATCGTTGTATGTCTGATCCTTCCTACCACGGCTCCCCTTGTAGGTATGCTGATGCTTGGTAACCTCTTCAGAGAGTCCGGCGTGGTAAGACAGCTGACAGATACGGCTTCCAATGCTCTGATGTATATCGTAGTTATCCTGCTGGGTACCTCTGTTGGTGCCACCACAAGTGCTGAGGCATTCCTGAACATGGATACCATCAAGATCGTTGTTCTTGGTCTGATTGCATTTATGTTCGGTACGGCAGCCGGCGTACTGTTTGGTAAGCTGATGTGTATTGCCACTAAGGGCAAGGTAAATCCTCTGATCGGTTCAGCAGGTGTATCTGCCGTGCCGATGGCTGCACGAGTTTCCCAGAAGGTGGGTGCTGAAGCAGATCCTACCAACTTCCTGCTGATGCATGCTATGGGACCTAATGTTGCGGGTGTAATCGGAACTGCCGTGGCGGCCGGTACATTTATGGCAATTTTCGGAGTATTCTAAGATTGTGCGGTTCATGGGGACAGGGATGCACCGGGTGGTGTGTGTTCAAACACCCATTCCCCAAAGCTGTCTGATACTACCCATGAACAGTCAATCATGAGAAGTAATATATAACAAATAATGAGTGAATTAATATGCTTTTGTTTCATGAAGAGGCGATTATGAATAGATATGGATTTGTAAAATCCGGACAAAGTAAGCGTTTCTTCAGGTACAAATACAGGAGGAAATTATGTCAGAACAAGTAAAAAAGCCGATTAAGATTACGGAAACGATACTGCGTGACGCACACCAGTCTCTGATCGCCACCAGAATGCCTACCAGCCTGATGCTTCCTATCCTTGAAAAGATGGATCAGGTGGGATATCATTCCGTAGAGTGCTGGGGCGGCGCAACCTTTGATGCTTCCCTTCGTTTCCTGAAGGAAGACCCCTGGGACAGCCTGAGAAAGATCCGTGACGGATTCAAGAATACAAAGCTGCAGATGTTGTTCCGCGGACAGAATATTCTGGGTTACAGACCTTATGCAGACGATGTTGTAGAATATTTTGTACAGAAATCTATCTCTAACGGTATCGATGTAATCCGT
Organism: Acetatifactor sp.; assembly: GCA_045659805.1. GTDB lineage: Bacteria > Bacillota > Clostridia > Lachnospirales > Lachnospiraceae > Acetatifactor. The sequence continues at coordinate 3,212 of JAZRCR010000096.1, read as the reverse complement.
ATTTTTGACTGTCTGAACGACCTGCGCAACCTGCAGGCGGCAGTAAATGCTACCAACAAGTTCAAGGTGCAGGAAGGCAGAGGCCATGCACAGGTTGCTCTTTCTTATACACTTGGTGATGCATATACTTTGGAGTACTGGATGGATACTGCCAAGAAGATCGAAGAGATGGGCGCTGACTCTATCTGTATCAAGGACATGGCAGGTCTTCTGGTTCCCTATAAGGCAACCGAGCTGATCTCCGCTATGAAGAGTGCAACCAAGCTGCCGATCCAGCTGCACACACACTATACTTCCGGTGTGGCAAGCATGACTTATCTGAAAGCAGTTGAGGCAGGCGTTGATGTGATCGATACAGCCATGAGTCCTTTTGCTCTGGGAACCTCCCAGCCCGCAACAGAGGTTATGGTTGAGACCTTTAAGGATACCCCTTATGATACCGGATTTGACCAGAAGCATCTTGCTGAGATCGCTGACTTCTTCAGACCTTACAGGGATGAGTGTCTGCAGAACGGTCTGCTGAATCCGAAGGTGATGGGCGTTGATATCAAGACTCTGCTTTATCAGGTTCCCGGTGGTATGCTTTCCAACATGGTGAGCCAACTGAAAGAGCAGAATGCAGAAGATAAGTACTATGAAGTGCTTCAGGAGATCCCCAGAGTGCGTAAGGATTTGGGTGAGCCCCCTCTTGTAACTCCTTCCTCGCAGATCGTAGGTACACAGGCTGTATTTAACGTACTGATGGGTGAGCGCTATAAGATGGCTACCAAGGAGACCAAGGCGGTTCTTCGCGGTGAGTACGGTCAGACCGTAAAGCCCATGAATCAGGAAGTGATCGATAAGGTTATCCCGGGAGAGGAGAGAATTACCTGCCGTTATGCTGATCTGATCGAAAATGAGCTGGATAAGCTTGAGAATGAGATGAAAGAGTATAAGCAGCAGGATGAGGATGTACTGAGTTATGCTCTGTTCCCTCAGGTTGCCATGGACTTCTTTAAGTACCGTCAGGCACAGCAGGAGAAGGTTGACATGACCCATGCAGACAGTAAAAATGGAGCATATCCTGTATAAATCGTAAAATATCAGAGGATCAGAATGTAAAAATTGCATTCTGATTCTCTTTTTTAGTATAATTTTTGTGTTATTTTTAAATTACAGTATATTTCGGTTGAATTTGACAACAATAATATGTTATTATATTAACAATGCATAATGCAGTTATTATGCCGTTAATTCAGGTGTATTGAGGAAGAAGTAAGGAGTAGTTGTTGTATGAAACCGGGTAATGATGTTTTGACCAGAATAGGCGAGCACTATCAGAAAATGAGCAAAAATCATAAGAAAATTGCCGAATATATTCAGGAAAACATTGATCAGGCGGTGTTTATGACAGCGGCGAAACTGGGCAGTGAACTGGGGATCAGTGAGTCCACGGTTGTGCGGTTTGCTTCGGGACTGGGCTATGACGGATACCCGGGGTTTCAGAAGGCCTTGGAGGAGTGTTTCAAAGGGAAGCTTAACAGCACTGCAACTGGCAGAGTGTCTGTAGCCAATAATGGTCAGTCGGACGTGCTTACCTCAGTATTGATATCTGATATGGACCGGATCAGGGTTACGCTGGATAATATGGATCACACGGCATTTGAGACGGCGGTGGATACCCTGTTGAAGGCTGACACTGTATACATTATGGGACTACGGAGCAATCAGTCTCTTGCGGAGTATTTGTGCTTTTATTTAAATATGATCAGGGGTAATGTGGTTCTTTTGAAGAGCACCAGTATCAGTGAAACTTTTGAGCAGATGATCAGAATCGGTCAGAAGGACTGTTTTGTAGGGATCAGTTTTCCCAGATATTCCATGCGGACGCTGAAGGCGATGGAGTTTGCCAATGATCGCAATGCCCATGTGATCGCAGTGACTGACAGTACCCATTCTCCCATGAATCTGTACTCGTCCTGCAACTTGCTGGCATGCAGTGATACCATATCCATTGTTGATTCCCTGGTGGCTCCAATGAGTGTGATCAATGCGCTTGTGGTGGCGCTATGTATGAAATGTCCCCAGAAGGTAAAGAAGAATCTGGAGCTTTTGGAGAATGCCTGGAGTAATTATCAGGTATACAATAACGATGAGATGGATTATATTGATAAAGAGTCCATGCTGAGCCCTATGGGCTTGAGAAAGGCATGATATATGAAGAATGTGATCGTGATCGGCGGCGGTGCGGCGGGAATGATGGCTGCTGTGGCTGCTGCGGATGCAGGGGCAAAGGTTTGCCTGATCGAAAAGAATGAAAAGCTTGGAAAGAAGATTTTTATTACGGGCAAAGGGCGCTGTAATGTGACCAACGCAGGAGATGCGGAAAATTTTTTTGCAAACTGCGTTACTAACGGAAAGTTTTTGTACAGTGCGTTTTACCGGTATGACAACCAAAGTATGATGGATTTTCTGGAAAAGGCAGGCTGTCCGCTCAAGACAGAGCGGGGAGACCGGGTTTTTCCTGTTTCGGATCATTCCTCCGACATTATTGCCGCAATTACAAGAGAGCTGAGAAAGAGAAATGTGGAGATTCTTTTGAATACCCGTGTGGAGGCGTGTGTCTGTGAATCAGGGACGGTGACAGGTGTGCTTCTGGGAAACGGCAGGGAGTTAAAAGCCGACAGCGTGATCATTGCAACGGGAGGTTTATCTTATCCTACAACAGGTTCTACCGGAGACGGTTACCGCTTTGCAAAAGAGACAGGGCATGGTTTTGTGGAGACTTTTCCTTCGCTGGTCCCCTTTGTGACAAAAGAGACTTGGTGCCGTGATGTGATGGGACTTTCTCTGAAAAATGTGTCTGTGAAGGTGTCACAGGGGAAAAAGCAGTTGTTTGATGGCTTTGGTGAGATGCTGTTTACTCATTTCGGAGTCAGCGGTCCGCTGATCTTAAGCGCCAGCAGTTATTATGTGGGAAGCTGTTTGAAAAAGTCTAAGAGCGGCAAGTCCGGTGAGGAAGAGACGATGCTTACCATTGATTTAAAGCCCGCGCTTGATTTGGAACAGCTGGACAAGCGGATCCTCAGGGACTTTGAGGAGAATAAAAATAAGCAGTTCCGCAATGCTTTGGGAGGTTTGTTCCCTGCAAAGCTGATCCCGATCATGATAGGTCTGTCGGGGATACAGCCGGAGAAAAAAGTAAATGAGATCACCAGGGAGGAGCGCAGGGC
>JAZRCR010000095.1:0-4893 GCA_045659805.1 Acetatifactor sp. | reverse complement strand
CCGGATTCCTATGGTATAATACATATATCAGTTATCCGAGTTTTGCGCAGGCAGAACAACCGTCTATCCGATTTATTGAGAGTGTCATTTGCATTGCTATGCGAATGGCACTTTTTTTATTTCCCGGTTTCCGCCTGCGCTACGCAGGTTGAAATATATATTATTGCTGTTGCAGGCAGTTCCTGCAGAAAGGAGTCAATTATGTTCAAAGTTATCGCATCCGAGGTCGTCGTATCCAAGGGGTTTGACAACAAGCCCGCAATCAAGTTCTCTGAGAAAGGGGACTTCGTTCGTTTCCGTATCGGCACAAAGGTCTATGATTCCCGTGCCGATAAGAATCACAGATGGATCAATGTGGGCGTAAAGGCCTTTGGCCCTCTCTGCGAACGCATCCGCAAGATGCAGCTCAAGGAAGGTTCCTTTGTTTCCCTGATCGGCCGCTACGACGAGGACATCTGGGAAGATGAGAAAACCAAGGAGAAGCGCAGTATGCCCGTGATCATCCTGGAAGACATCGAGTATTGCTTCAGCGGTGGCAGCAAGAACTCCGGAGAAGGGAAGAATGCAACCTCTTCCGCTCCTGAGCCTGCCAATAACTATGCTGCTCCCCCTGCAAGCGATCCTATGAACGGTGGTTTCACCGGCTTCCAGAGCTATGGCGGCGGCAACTCCTTCTTCTAAAAGATAAGGAGGTAGAAGGCAATTGAATAAGAGCGCATAAAACGCCCAGGAGTATCCGATAAGATCTTCTGGGCGTTTTTTTGCGCCGACACAGAGGAGAATCCATATGAAAGATAAAGAATTTAAACGTCATATGGCCTATGAAGCCCTAGTCATCCTGGGGCTTCTGGCTTTGCTAACCTACATTACCCGGCTGTGGCCGATTCTGCTTCTGATCATTCTGGGTATCTTCATCGCAACGCTGCGGCTGCTGTTTCTCTCCAGCAAGAAAGTGGAACCGCTGGAACCGGTGCTGGCTCTGCCTGAGCCTTCGGCTCCTCCGGAACCCAGAGAGCAGGATTTTCAGTCCATGGCCATGGTGCTGATCCAGAGAAAGATTTCGCAGATCCTGGAAGCCAAGTATCCCAATGTCAGATGGGTCTGGGAGAACCCCAGGGCCAGAGAGGATATCATGGCAGGCAATAAAGTCTACGTGATACTCAACAGGGCAGGCGGATACCGCAGGGGACTTGTGCTGATCCGAAACCTTCAGGTGTTCGATGTGATTTTCGAGAACCCTGAGCAGAATCCGGATCCTGTATCCCAGCCTCCCGTACCGCCCAAACCGAATACTGATCCCGAGCCACAAAGCGACGATGAGGATGATGAGATCCCCGAGGACTTCGGTTTGATCGCGTTCCAGTGGGTTGAAGCAAATATCGTTGCCCTGAATGAAAAGTGCAATGAAGCCATTGGTCAGGGAGCAAACTTTTATCTGATTCCGCAGGAGGATCTGCCTGTTTCTGATAGCTGGCTGGATATCTGTAAGGAACTGGAACACAATGATCTGCCCGGCGCATTTTGCTGCGATGGCGGAATCAAAATTGAATTTGAGCAGTAACACTGCAGAAAGGGAATAAACATGAGTGCAACATCTATCAATAACCTCTTGAACTTCTCAAGATCGCTGCCGGAGCCCTTTGATAAGCTGGCCAGTAAGAAGATCAAGATTTCTTCCAAGTATGGATCCGGTACGGAAGCGACGTTGTGCAGCACGATCATCAAGGCAGTTCATGCAATGATCGACTGCATGACCGGTAATGGTGAAGGTGCCGTTGGCATCATCGACCACCGGATGGTTGCAGAGTATAAGTCTTCCAAAGGCCCGGATGCCTATCATCTGGTTGTCTTTGACAGTGCCTCAGGTAACATCACAGCCAGCGGCTTTGACCGGAATACTGAGATGGTGGAGAGTTACCGTCTGCACTCGACTGCCAATGACGGTGCTGCAGTCATGATGGCCATGATGCCTGTGCTCCTTAAGGATAAGGAATTCGAAGAACACTTCCAGACTTACATGGACGCAAGGACCTCCGGCTATCCGGACTTGAAGAAGGCTACAGACAGCATGGCCATTCTGTGCGACAACGCATATCGTCGGATCAAAGATGACACTAATCCGGAGTACATCAAGGTGAACGTGGATAAATCCGGTAATGTCTATCGTGTCTCTCAGGCGCAGTTGGATTCCGGTGCGTACACGCCTGCTACGGTTGTTGCAGGTGAGTTTCTCATCTTTGCCAAGACCGGAAGAGTGACCGTGTCTGCAGCCACCAGTGCCATTGACCATAAGGACTTCGTTGGCAAGTATCAGATGACCGGTGGCCGAAAACTCTCTGTATTGGAAGAAGCTCTGGTGCCCAAGCTGGAGGAATGGTACATCATTCCCGAGCAGGTGGTCAATATCTGCAAGCATGCCCTGAACACCACCGGAAAGCCCATGCAAATGCGCAACTTCCTGATGCGCGGTCCTGCCGGCACCGGTAAGACTCAGGGCGCCAGGGCTATCGCTGCCGGATTGCATCTGCCGTACATGAAGTATACCTGCTCTGCATCCACGGAGGTTTTTGACTTTGTTGGTATGGTCTTTCCCAAGACCGACGGTATGAGCACCGGTGATGCCGATTTGGATAAAGAGCGTGAAATGCTCATTTCCATGGGCGGTATTACCTATGCCAATGTGGCAAAGATCATGAATCTTCCGGATCTGGAAGACATGGACTTTGATCCTGCGGGGGTATTCTTCACCTTGACGGGTGTACATAACGATGATGCTACATCCCGGGACTGCATGGCGGTTGTCATGGATATGGTCACGGAGAAGATCAAGGCATTGAGCAAGCCTGCGGAAAAGGAGTCCAACTCCGGACAGTCCTATACCTACGTGGAGACCGATTTTATCAAGGCTCTGAAGAATGGCTATTTAGTGGAGGTACAGGAACCCACAGTCATCATGCAGCCCGGTGTTCTGGTCGGCCTGAACTCCCTTCTGGAGCAGAGTGGTTCTATCACACTGCCTACAGGTGAGATCATCCAGCGGCATCCGGACACGGTTATCGTGGTAACGACCAACGTCAGTTACGAAGGCTGCCGCGGACTCAATCAGTCCGTTGTCGACAGAATGAGTCTGGTGGAAGATATTGAGCTTCCCAGTCCTGAGGTCATGGTGCAGCGTGCCATGGCAGTCACGGGAGCGACAGATGAGTATCAGGTATCTCAGATGGTGCAGGTTGTCAACGATATGTCTGACTATATGCGAAAGAACGGCATCACCGACGGTACCTGCGGTATGAGAAGTCTTATCGATTGGATCACCAGCAGTGAGATCACTGGTGATGTTTACCGTTCTGCGCTGAGTACCGTTATCAGCAAGGCGACTTCTGATGAAGAGGACCGTGAGGCTCTGAAGACCACGATACTGGATCCCATTTTCACCCCCAGCCGCCGTAAGGCCTCCTGATTTTCTTAGATAGGAGAGATCTTATATGGCAAAAGTGAATCATAAGCGAGTCAAGCAGCTCCTGAATGAGAAGCGAAGTAAGATCACGGACAGGCAGTTCTTTACCTCCCGGATCCTTGCAGGTCATTTCGAAGATGTGGCTGCTGCACAGACCAAACGGTATCGGTATAACCGGCGTGTCCATGTGAATATCTATTGGGCGCCCAAGGATCGGAACGGTGCAAGCACCAACAACACGGCGATCAAGATCAATGCCGGCCATCCGTCCGTGACGAAAATTCGCGGGCGCATGAACCGGTATGAGATGATCTCAGGCCTGTTTGCGCATGAGCTGGGTCATGTCCTATATACTGATTTTCTGGCCAAGCAGACCTATATGAACTTCTTATCTGCATACAAGTGGTACCCGGCACCGCCGGTACTGCGAGATCCTGCGGATGCGAAGAATGAGAAAGATTTCTGGGATTACGTGAAAGCGGACCCTCGCAACCTGCAGTTTGCCATGCACATTGCATTCTTTATCGCAAATGTCCTGGAAGACGGTTATGTTGAGAGCCGGATGCTTGCCCAGTTCCCGGGTGTGCTCGGTTACAATCTGACCGTGATGCGGGAGCATCAGTATAAGGATATGAGTACGGTGACGCAGCTGATCGAAGAGGAAGATGATGGCTCCGGCCACATCTTCCAGTCGATCCTGCAGATCATGCTGTCCTATGCGCTGTTTGGTGAAATCAAGTATGGAGACACACCGCTTTCCGATGTCCGGATTCAGACCGTTTTCAAACTGCTGCCCCAGATTGATGATGCGGTTACGACCACATCGGCTAAAGATCGTTGGCAGATCGTCAGCCTGATCCTTGTGCGCCTCTGGCCTCATATTGAGGACTATATCGAGCTGTGCAAGCAGCATCAGGATGAAGCGGCTGCTTCTGGTGAATCCAGTGCAGCAGGGGATGTACTTTCCGGTATGCTTCAGGTTATTTCCGGCTCCAGTGCCCAGGGAGAAGGTTCCGGTACACCTGTTCCGGGGTCTGAGAAGATCAAAAGTTCCGGTTCCAATGCTGCTGCCCGTGCAAAAACGCGTGCGATGGCAGAAGATTCTGACACAAGCACGGATGAAAATGAGTCTGGTGGCGAATCCGGTGAAGATAATAAATCTGAACAGGAAGAATCCGAAAATGAGTCTGGGAACACTCCAGGATCAGATGAAATTCTAAATTCTGAAGACTTCTCTGGTACCGGTTCCGGTAAGCAGGAAACGACAGATCAGGAAGGCGGACGAATTCCGTTCCATCAGACCGATACGGTTTCTGAGCCCGTCGGAGGAGAAACAGAATATGATTCTGACTACCAACGGGAGCACAATGACCGTGCTGCAGCTGATATCGAACGGATGCTGGAGCAGATGGCTGAAAAGGCTGCCTGCAAGCAAC
>JAZRCR010000094.1:0-128404 GCA_045659805.1 Acetatifactor sp. | reverse complement strand
CCTGTTCTTCATCAATTGTATCCTGTCACCTGCAGGTGCCGCCGTTACAAACAGCTTCCGCTTACTCATTGACGCTAAGTCGGATCGTAGCCATGTCGTTCTGTGGGCCAAGGAGGTGATTTATGACATTGTCTTCCTAAGCCCGCTTGGCCCCCGACTTCGCAATCCTGTTCTTCATCAATTGTATCCTGTCACCTGCAGGTGCCGCCGTTACAAACAGCTTCCGCTTACTCATTGACGCTCCTCTTGTATGCCACACCTTCAAAATCACTATCTTAACCGGTAGATCCGTATCGCCTCAACTCCGCCCACCAGCTTTGCTCCTCGCTCTAAGATGGCCTTTTCCACGTCGCCGCCGGGGATTGCGGAAATATAGGCAGACTGTATCCGGTCAATATTCTCCAAAACATAATTGGGAAAGCAGAAATTGATGCCAAAGCCCTCGGGGATCATGTAAAGGTAGCCGAAGGGGGTGACAACACTCTCTCCATCCACCATATCGGAGCTCAGCCAGATCACCGTATCGGCGAACCGCTCATCACTGTCAGACAATGTCATATTCTCCTTAAGCTGGCTGCCCAGATCCTCCATTTCTGCCTTGATCACACCGTCATCGTAGGGTGCCTGCCAGTCAAAGGGTGCAAAGGCCTTTACAATGAAAAGGTATGTGCACAGCAATGCGATGACGATTTTCATCACATTGAGTTTTTCCTCCACAAGAGAAACCCACACAATTCCCATGGCGATAAAGATCATCCAATGCTTTGCGCCGTCCGCAATGGGATAGAACAGGAAAATTGCTGCAAGCATTCCCGCCGTGATCACGAAATGGATCAGCCAGAAGCTCACTTCTTTTACACCGTTTTCACCTTTGTGCGCACCTTTTTTCAGTACCCAGAGACTGCGGATGCAAAGCAGAAAGGCAAGCGTTCCTGCCACCGTATGGAGCGCGCCGGACAGAAGACCGTACCGGAACCCCCGGTAAATGTGGTGCCTGATCAATAATTTAAACTTTTCCCAGACGATTTCAAACATGGTACCGAGGCCGGCGATCACACCGTCCTCCTTCATGCTGTTGAGCCAGTCTGTCTCAATCAGAGGAATGACATAGGGAGAACTGCAGAGCTCTGACATCACAAAATAGCCTATGGCTGTAGCAACTGCGATCCCAAGGGAGATCAGCGCGCCCTTCCATCTGTTCTTGCGGATCAAAAGCCATGCCGGCAGTGCCATGAGCAGGATCAGATAAGGCCTTGCCAGAGTGATCAGAACACAGATCGCAAACATCACCGCGATCTTCCAGGTCTTTTCTCTCCTGATATGACTGACGGTCAATGCGGCCAACCAAATACCCATGGACATAAAAACGGTCTCCGGCATGGAGGACAGCAGATAGCGGGAATAAGGTGCAAAGGCTGCCAACAGCAACAGCACAAAAAAGCTCTGCTTCTTTGTGGGTCTCACTAAGATCACGAAACCCACCAGCGCTGCCGAATTATATACAATATTAGCCCAGACGGGGCTGAGCATATCCCAACCGAAGAGAGCTCCCCAGATAATGTAGGGGATCAGCACAGCAGGATTCCAGGCTGCGAAGGGAAAGACACTTCCGTGCATCTCCTGAAAGCCGTACCATCCCTGGGGAAGGCCGTAATTCACCACCGCCTCCACCTGCTTGAAATAGAACAGTTCATCATTCCAATAAGATGCGGGCAGGTAAATATCCCAGATGGCATGTCCGTCCAAAAGGCTGTAAACCACCGCACACAGCAACGGGAACACCCCGAAGATCGCGGCCAATATGATCAGCGCTCTGTTTTCCTTTGCCTTACTCAACGATTGCTTCATTCTCTATCCATCCTGTTCCCTGCCTATCCTAGAATAACTTCATCAGGATCGGGATCCTTTTCAAAACATTCATCAATACAATTCCTGGCACCATAGCTACACTTAACCAGATCACCGTGGCCGGAAGCCATCTGATCACGGGCTCCAGATACCTGATCCTATAAGCCTTTTTGCTTTTCATTTCGCTGCCCTCATCAGAAATTCACTACGATATATTCGCCTTTATCTTCAATAGAACCCTCAGCCGGGAAGGAAGGCATGCCGACCGCCTCCTGCCTGATCTGTAAAAACAATTCCCAATCATCCACAGTTCTGATCTTGTGTCCATGCATGGCAAAAAAACGTTCCAGTTCCTGCCCGCAGTCAAAGGCTTCTCTTCCCCATTCGATCACCGACAGCGACGGCGTCTGTGCAATCCACACACCGTAATCTCTGTAATACTTGTCCAGAAGATGCACGTCGATCCGGTCCGTTATCGCTTTCATCTTATAAAAGATCTCCGAATTATAATCAACATAGGCGTCTGCAATGATGCTTTTCGGTACCAGATAGGTACCGGTAAAGGCAACGGGCTTGGAAGTGTCAAAATGCTTCTCCAGCTCGTAGGCAATCTTGGATACCGTATCCTTGGCATTTTCATATTTCATGTGATCCACATAGAACCACTTGTTCATATCCGTACACTGGTTCCAGAGAACGATCACAAGCACAGCGCATACCAGACCTTTCAGGATCTTGGCTGCTGTCTGTCTGGCAGCCTCCGGCAGCCTCTTGCATGCTCCGTTTCCAAGCGCCGAAGCTGCGGCACTTACACCGTATACGCTCAAAAGCAGTCCCCAGGCACAGAACATGGGAAGAAACTGTGCGGAGCGGTACAAAGTAGCCTGACCCTCGATAAACACCAGCAGATAGGAGGCAATAAAGCTTCCCACAGCCAGCACCGGGATCCAGAGATTCCTTCGTCTGAAACCCATCCACAGAGCCACAATCCCCACAGCCAAACAGGAGATCACATATATTTTAATGGGATAATAAGCATAGGCAAACACACCGTACATCACAAAAATACGCTTCAGGTTCATGCCAAGCAGACCTGCATTCTCCGGGTCACCGATCCAGCCCATCATCTCTGTGAGAGATCTGTGGACAGCCTCGCCCTGAAGCTCTTGCAGCCCAAATACTGCCGTGACTGCCGTCACCATAAGGCCCCGGAGTACCATGCCCGCCACCGCGATTACACAGGCCGCACACAGCGCCCGGAATACCTTAGGCTGCAGCCGGCATATGCAGGCGCTGCAAAGGATCACACAGACACCCACCAGATATGCAATCATAAATGATTCATAACACCCCATTGCAATCCACAGGCAGAGGGCACTGAGCAACCACTGCTTCCGGGATTTCACAAGTCCGGCTTCCTCCCGGAAAACACCGTCATAAAAGCAACACAAAGCAAGACCGCAGAACAGATATCCCGTTGCCACACCGTTGTGCAGATAATAGGTAAACACCTCACTGTGCAGAGGGTTTGACAGAAACAGGCAGGCATACAGAATATACCCGAACATCGGAATCCTGTCCGCAAAAATCTTCTTCATCAGCACACACCAGACCGTCACTGCCGCCATCAGAATCAGCACACCTGCAAAATCCGTGACAAAGGGTGCAAAGTCCGAGATATGAAACACCTTATTGACTAAGAACATCACCCAGCGCCCCACAATGGCAGACAGTCCCTCCTCAAAGTAATAGGCATAGGGGGTATCGTCGATTCCCACTGTCTGATGGGTCACAAGATATCCAAAACTGAACACCGCCGTCAAACTGAGGGCGAGGGCATAATATTTATTTTTCCAAAAAGCTGTAAAATCCTTCATCCACAGTTTCATGTGCTGCTACTGTTCCTTTCCCCGACTACTTGTGAGTCATTCTGTACATCACAAAATCATAGTACATAAAGTGAAAGCGAAGCGCCTCCTCATACTCATACCGTTCAGCGAGAGGAGTGGGCTCACTGCCTTCAAAACACAGATACCACACATTTCCTTCACGGCTCTCCAACTGTTCCCAGTCGGTAAATGCGTCGGTATTCACAAAGGGCAGGCTGTATCTCTTGTATCCGTTGAGATAATACTGCGTGTCCGGATGGTATACGTTCAGAAAGATCGTATGCTCCACCGGTCCCACGATACAGTCCCCTTCTTTAATATTTTCCTCATAAAATTCATCATAAACCTGAAGTCCCGGATCATATTCCAGCGAAAGCTCCGAGCTGTACTGCCAGAGAAAGCTTGAAATCCCCAGCACCATAACGCCTGTCTTTATCTTGCGGGAATCGATATTGGCCATTCCCACCCCGCACAAAAGAGCAAGGCTTCCAAAACCCGGGAACGCATATCTCCCCAGAAAACAGGGGTTAACATAATAAGACACCAGCACTCCTGTCAGCGCCGTCAGCCCGATGGCTGCCACACCCAGACCGGCCGCGAATTCCTTCGATCGGCGCATGGAATCCACCGCATAATAGCCCAGGAATATCACAATCCCCATACCGCAGAGCATCACCGGTGCAATGGGAGTCTCCAGCGCGGAAAACCACTCCTTACAGTAATCGATCAGGGTATAGATGCCCGGAAGTGCCTCTGCAGACCTTCCGCCGGAATCGTATCGGATCCGCAGACGCATCTGCATAAAGGTCACCACCAGCCACGGCGAAAACACCAGCGCCACAGTGACGCCTGTGATAAAGTAAGACTTTATCAGCTTTCTTTTCTTGCCAACCAGGATGGCTCCCAGAAAGAGCAGCCAGATCCACACCATCTGGATCATGGCAAAGGTATGGCAATATACGGTACAGATGCTGGCACCGCAGAGAATCCACCACTTCTTCCGGGTGGGCTCCCGGTACAGATCACAGGCAGTCAACCCCGCGAGAGTCATAAAAAACAGAGCCGCCGCGTACATTCTCACATTGCCGGCCTGCACCGCCATAATAGGCATAGTGATGGAGAAAAAGAGAAACCATACGGAAACCTTCTCTCCAAACAGCTTACGCACATAATATTTTCCAAGTAATAGATAGCCTGTCATGAACAAAAGGGAAAACAGCTTCAACGACCAGAAGTGTGTGCCACCGCCGCACAGATGGTAAAACAGCTTGAGCAGCACATAGTAAAAGGGCGAATGGTCGTCCACTGCAGTAATATAGATCAGATCCCACCAGCTTCTGGATACCATGGAGGCAGAATACGCCTCATCATACCAAAGGTTATTGGTAATACACAGAGCTCCCCACACCAGCACTCCGATGAAGGGCAAAACCCGCCACCAGAAGCGGTAATCCGGCACAAATTTTTTCGTCAACATATGCGTTTATCCCTTTCCTATCCGGCAAAAGGCTAGATTACACCTATTATTTTTATCATATCACAAGCCTGTCCCACATTCAACCACTTCCCACACAAAAAGACTTTCCTTACAGCCAAAAAAGACTTCTTGTTCAGTACAAAAAAGGCTACCATATTTTGCTTTCAAGTGGTATACTAGAATATAAGGCATGATGCAGACATATGGCATCCCCCAGGCAGCCGGCAACGGCAGATTGTGAGGTTTTTATGGAACAATTGGCAATCAACGGCGGAACTCCCGTCAGGACTTCTCCCTTAAGCTACGGGAGACAATATATTGATGATGCAGACATTCAGGCAGTGACTGATACCCTGAAAAGTGACTATCTCACCTGCGGTCCCCGCATTCCGCAGCTGGAAGAGAAAATTTGCCGCATTACCGGCGCCAAATACTGTATTGCCGTAAGCAACGGCACCGCTGCCCTTCACCTGGCTGCCATTGCAGCTGGCATTGATTCCGACGACGAAGTCATCACCACGGCGATCACCTTTGCGGCCTCTGCCAACTGTGTACTTTACTGCGGCGGCAAGCCGGTCTTTGCGGACATCGATCCGGAGACCTACAATATCGATCCCGCCTCTGTCAGACGCTGTATCACAGCAAAGACCAGGGCCATCGTGGCTGTCGACTTTACGGGACAGGCTGTGCAGCTGGACGAGCTCAAAGCCATCTGCAAAGAGCATAATCTCATTTTGATCGAAGATGCAGCACATTCCATCGGCACCCGCTACAAGGGCGAAGGCGTGGGAAGCATTGCTGATATGACCACTTTCAGCTTTCACCCGGTAAAAACCGTGACCAGCGGCGAAGGCGGTGCCATCACCACCAACGATGAAACGCTCTATCGCAAACTGGTTCTGGCAAGGGCACACGGCATTACCCGCAACCCTGCCCAAATGGTTCATCCTACTGACGATCCCTGGTACAACGAACAAGTTTCATTAGGCTACAACTACCGTATCACTGAGTTCCAGGCGGCGCTTCTTATAAGCCAGCTGGATAAATTGGAGCTGTTCAAACAAAGACGTAAACAGATCGTGGAAATGTATGACAAAGCATTCTCGGAGATTCCCCAGATCCGGGTGCAGAAAGAAATCCCTGAGTCAGACACCACAAGACACCTGTACATTCTGAGGCTCCGCACCGAGCTGTTAAACTGCAACAGAAGAGAATTTTTCGATGCCCTCCGCGCCGAGAACATTTATTCTCAGGTACACTACCTGCCGGTATACTGGCACTCCTACTATGAAAGTCTGGGATACGAAAAGGGGATTTGCCCCAACGCGGAAGAATACTACATGCAGTCCATGAGCCTTCCACTGTACTATTCACTCACGAATAAGGATGTGGCGGATGTGATACACGCAGTGAAGAAATTGATAGATTACTTCAAGAAATAGAGCATTACCAAAGACAGCCTGCCGGAACCGGCAGGCTGTCTTTACGTCTCATATGTAATACAAATTCATTAACCCTTGATTGCACCAACCATAAGTCCCTTAACAAAGAACTTCTGCATGTAAGGGTATACGCACAGGATCGGGAACATTACGATCATGGTGATGGTCATACGAATGGACATGGGGGTAACCGTAATCTGTGACGCCATATCTGTAATATCCGCACCTTCCGATGCCAGCTGCTGCAGGATCTGCTGCAGTCTGTTGGTCTGGTTCAGGTAGTTGTACAGTACCATCTGCAGGGTGTTCATGGATGTGTTGCCGTCTGATGCATACATCTTGTTATCTACCCAAGAGTTCCACTGTGCCACGGAGTCAAATACTACCATGGATGCCACGATGGGCTTTGACAGGGGTACCACGATCCTGGCAAAGATGGTAAACGTGCCGGCACCGTCCAGCTTCGCACTCTCCTCCAGTCCGGCGGGCAGATTCTCAACGAAAGTCTTACACAGGATGATGTGGTATGCACTGACACATCCCGGAATAATGTACACCAGGAAGTTGTCAAGCAGTCCGTAAGCTCTCCAGATAAAGAAGGTGGGAATGAGACCACCACTGATGTACATGGTAGCCACCAGCATACGGTAAAAGAACTTTCTGCAGTACATGGGCTTGGTAAACAGGTAGCCCAGGAATACGGAGAAGCTGGTAGCAAGCGCAGTACCCAGAACAGTTCTGGCTACGGATACACCTGCTGCAGGAAGGATACCATTTATCTGGAACGCCTTCTCATAGTTCACAAGGGTAAGACCCTTAGGGATAAAGGTCAGACCGTGCTTAGCCAGGTCAGGATCACTGATGGAATAGATAAAAATATAATAAAAAGGGTACAGACAGATAAACATTAACAGGGTCATAACGATATAGTTGAATACAACAAATATCTTATCACCAACACTTGATTTTCTCTTCATTTTGTGTCCTCCAGTCGAAATTATCTCTACTTACACTATACGATAGTGTAGCCTCTTAGCTTCTTAGATGCAAAGTTTGCACTAAAGAGAAGTGTAAGGCTTACAAACGTCTTCAGGACACTTACCGCGGTAGCAAAGGAATAGTCGTTTGCAATCAGTCCCAGTCTGTAGGTGTACAGATCAAGCACCATGATCTTTTCTGCAGTGACTGAGTTATAGAAAGAAAGGTACTGGTCGATACCGTTATTCAGGAAGTTACTGATATTTAACAATAACAGGGTAAAGTATGTATTGGTAATTCCGGGTACGGTAATATGAAGAATCTTCTGGAAGCGATTGGCGCCGTCCACGCTGGCTGCATCGTACAGCTCCGTATCGATACCGGAAATGGCGGCAAAGTAAAGGATCGCATTCCATCCTAAGTTTTTCCATAATTGTAACAAAGCCTGGAAAATCCAAACACTATCTCCGTTTGTCAGCAGGTTCACAGCTCTCTCTCGAAGACCCAGGCCGATCAGGATGGTGTTCATCACACCTTCTGTGGAGAAGATTGCAAATGCCAGGGAATAGATGATAACCCAGCTCACGAAGTGAGGGATGGTAGTCATCGTCTGAACAATCTTCTTGAAACGGAAACTTTTAATCTCGCTCAGCATAATCGCAAAGATAACGGGAACAGGGGAAAACAGCACATTCAGTCCGCTCATCACAAAAGTGTTTTTCAGAACATCCCACATTTTATCCCACTGCTGGAAGATCATCTTAAAATTATAGAGTCCCACGAACTCATTCTCAAAAAGGTCGATACCTATCTTGTAGCGGTACAAAGACAGGATCCATCCTCCGATAGGTACATATTTAAAAAGGATAATTAAAATCAAGAAGGGAATAAATATCAATGTCAATCTCAGACGTTCGGGTTTAAACTTACTCTTCTTATCCTTCTGAATCATTTTAGAACCTCCCTTTTGATTCGAATCAAGAATCTAAATAATGTAAAATTCACAAAAAATGGGAGCCGGGATCTACCCGACTCCCTTTTCTCTTCAAGTATGAAGCAAATATATAGCGATATGTATATCAGACTATATTATTTGTACTGAGCTGCAGTATCAAATGCTGCCTGCCAGTTATCCTTGTAGAACTGCTCAGCCTTGGACAGACCGATCTTCTCAAGAGCTGCCATGCAATCCTTCTTAGCTGCTTCGAAGTCATCAGCCTTAACCAGCTTGGAAACCCAAGTCTCAGCCTCCAGGAAAATGTTACCCTCGATAGCCTTGATCTCATCATTGCCGGCGCTGCTAGGCAGGAAGGACTTAACATATACATCAACATCACCACCCAGAGGAATGCCTGCATCTTTAGCAAGTTTTTCATATACCTGCATAGGATAATCAACACCGTAGTGTTCACAGAATTCCTTCTGAACATCAGTTAAGCCTGTTACGAAGAACTGATAGTCATCGTGAAGCAGCAGAGCCTGGCCGTCATCAAGAACGTTTCTCTTGTTCAGACCCAGCATGTTGTGAGATTCTGCAGACCACAGACCCTCTTCATACCACTTAACATGTCCTTCAGAGTTGTACAGTTCCCAAGCATAATCGGTGTACTGACGCTTGCCGTCAACCCACTCCCAGTGAACGCCTTCGATACCGTTCAGGATCATGTTAACGCCATCGATAGTGTGGATCAGGTTCAGGTAAGCAACTGCCTCGTCCAGAAGCTCGGTCTTCTTGTTGATTGCATGACCCCAGTCAAATTTCTCAAGACCATGAGTCTTTGCAATAGTAGGAGAAGCACCAAGACCATCATCTGTGAAAGGAACAGACATCATGGGTGTGCCTGCATCATACTGCCAGGAGAAAGCTGCGTAAAGCAACTGGCCTGCACTGATCTTAGCCTTCATGTCAGCCTCAGTCATAGCGTAGCTGTCGGGATCAAAGATGCCCAGCTTGTAGCACTTGTTGTAGAACTCACAGCCGTACCAGAATGCACCGTCTTCAGCGTCAAATACACTTACATAAGACATATCTTCCCAGTTAAAGCCGCTTAAGCTAGAGTTGGAAGGTTCATTTGCCAGTGCGCTACCACCAACAGTAGTAATCATGTTAATCATGGTAGCACCTTCGGAAGGAAGTGCTACAGCGTAATCAGCATCAGACTTCTCAACCATATCAGCCAGTACTTCAGGGAGATCCAGCAGGGTCTTTACCTCGGGATATCCAAGATCTGCATACAGATCCCATCTGATCTGTGCACGACCGGGAGCCTTATCACCAACGTAGTCATTTCCGATGGTAGCTCCGTAAGGAAGCCAGTAAAGCTTGCCGTCATGGCTGTAACGCTCTTTGGAAGTCTCAAGGTACAGAGGAATGGTCTCCTTAACCTCATCAGAAACCAGATCGTCAAGAGCTACCAGGTTGCCGCCCTGTGCCAGAGTCAGCAAGTCAGCAGCTTTAGCCATCAGGATGTCATAACCTTCGCCGGAAGCGATCATGGCACTTATCTTGTCAGCGTCAGCGGTGATAAAGTGGATCTTAGCGCCAACCTTCTTGGCAACCTCGTTCCAGATTACGTTGGTGTCACTTTCATACTGATAAGCATGAGTGAACAGAACGTTCAGGGTAGGAAGACTGTCAAGGTCTACCTCTTCAACTACAGAGCTGGACTCTGCAGCATCGGTGCTCTCCTGCTCCTGCTGGGTGCTGGGGGTGGGTGCGGGATCTTCTTTCTTACCGCAACCAACCATCATGCCAGCTGCCATAGCAGCTACAAGCAGAAGAGAAAGAATTCTTTTTTTCATATCTTTCCTCCTTCTTCGGGATTTTCTCCCGAGTGTTTGTTTTGCACTTGTCATTATACCCCATATGCCGGCACATTTTAATGGACAAATCTGCTTTTTTTTGTATTAATGTGACATTTTTGCCTTTTCTATGTATGATTCTTCATCATTTTGCCCATACTTTTGAAATTCCTTTGGTGATATTTGGTATTTTTTCTTGAACAGCTTGGAAAAATATACCTGATCCTCATATCCAACCATCTCGCAGACCTCGTATATCTTGTACTTACCGGCCTCCGACATGTACCGCTTCGCCTCCCTGAGGCGCACATCCTGAAGGTATTCAGCCACACTGACACCCATCTCCCGCCGGAAGATGCGGTACAGGTACTCCTTGGAGCAGCACATATGCACAGCCATCACATTCATGTCGAAGTCCTTATAATCTCTCTCAATCTCTCTCTTAATGTAGGATACTTCTCTGGTAAGATGCAGATCCCGGCCCTTATTTTCCCCTCTTTCCTTTAAATCCAGGGTGTCCAGGGCTTCATAGAGCCTCTCCGCTTCCAGAGGCTTCAGAAGATAACGGGCCACGTTAAGCTCCATGGCTCGCTGGGCATATTCAAAAACTTTATAACTGCTTAAGATGATACATGCCAGTTCCCTGTCAAAGCTTCTCACCTTCTGAATCAGCTCCAGACCCGTGATCCCGGGCATGCAGACATCCGTGATCAGAAGATCTGCCTTAGCCGGATTCTCCCGCAGATACCTGCAGGCCTCCTCCCCGTCCCGGAATACTTCTGTCACCTGATAAGGCCTGCCGGCAGCCGCCACCATCTTTTTCAGAGCCTCTGCACTCCTCACATCATCATCTACCACGATCACATTCCACATCAGTCACTGTTCTCCGTTTCTTTTGTGATTGCTTCCGTCAGCTTCTCAACCTGTTCCCGGGCTTCTTCCATGGACTTACCTCTGACGCCTATATAAAACTTGATCTTAGGCTCCGTGCCGGAGGGACGCACACAGCACCAGCCGTCACAACCCAACTCAAAATACAGCACATCCGAAACAGGAAGCTCCAGGGAATACTCCTCCCCCGTCAAAAGACTGCGGGCCCTGCCGCTGCTGTAATCCCGCACAGCCGTGATCTCACAGTCTCCGATTTTTACCATGGGCATATTCCGGAATCGCTCCATAATCTCATTGATCTGCCTGCGTCCTTCCACGCCTTTGAGGGTGATGGTATATTGGGTCTCCCTGAAATAACCGTACCTTTGATACATGGCTTGCATCATATCCCAGAGGGTGCCCCCATGATACCTGCACCAGGCTGCCGCCTCGCACAGGCACATGACAGCTGCCACCGCATCTTTATCCCTTGCATGAGCCCCCGCCAGACAACCGTAGGACTCCTCCATGCCGAACACAAAGTTCCCGGTCCCGGTTTTTTCAAAGAGATGAATCTGCTCGCCGATATATTTAAAGCCGGTGAGCACTTCAATAAACGTCACCCCGTAATACTCTGCGATGGCTCTTGCCATATCCGTGGTTACTATCGTGGACACCAGGACAGGATTCTCCGGCAGAGTGCCTTTTCCGCTCCGCTCTCTCAGGATATATTCTGCAATGAGAGTTCCGGACATATTCCCCGTGAAAGGAATATAGCAGCTGCTTCCCGTATCCTTCACATAAACGCCCAGCCTGTCCGCATCCGGATCTGTGGCCAGCACGATATCCGCATCCACTTCCCGGGCCAGTTCAAGGGCAAGCGCAAATGCCTTGGGCTCCTCCGGATTAGGAGACTTCAGGGTAGGGAAGTCGGAATCCGGTACCATCTGTTCCTTTACCACATGCACATTGACAAATCCCAGTTCCGAAAGAATCCGGCACACAAGCATGCCGCCCGTACCGTGGAGCGGGGAATATACGATCTTGATATCTTTACTTACAGCCGCAATAACTTCAGGATGGATAATCAGCTTTTTCAGTTCCTCAATATAACTGTCATCGATCTCTTTGCCGACGGTTACATAGAGTCCCTTTGCCAAAGCCTCCTCCATCGGCGCCGTTCTCACTTGGTCAAAACCCTGAATGGCATTGACCCGGGCAATGATCTCCCGATCTTTCGGGAATGTGATCTGTGCGCCGTCCTCCCAGTAGACCTTATAACCGTTGTACTCAGGGGGATTGTGAGACGCCGTGATCACAACACCCGCGACACATCCCAGCTTTCTCACCGCAAAGGAAAGCTCGGGCGTGGGGCGCAAATCTTCAAACACATAGGCCCTGATCCCGTTTGCAGCCATACAGAGGGCAGTCTCACGGGCAAATTCTCTTGAAAATCTCCGGGAGTCATAAGCAATGACAACGCCCCTTTTCTCACCGGACTGTTCGATGATATAATCCGCCAGTCCCTGGGAAGCCTTGCGCACAGTATAGATATTCATGCGGTTGGTTCCCGCGCCGATGACGCCGCGAAGCCCGCCGGTCCCGAATTCCAGGTCCCTGTAGAACCGGTCCATGATCTCAGCCTCATCTCCCTGTATGGTGCGGAGTTCTTCCCGTGTGGCTTCATCAAAATATTTATCTGACATCCAGTGCTGATATTGTTCTAAATATCCCATAATACTCCTTACTATTCTCAATCTTTCATCTCATCAATCTACCATTACTATACACCAGGTCTTTAAATTATGCGAGAGGTTTTCCGACGATTGGCGAAATATTTTTCCGACGATTGGCGGAGTCGTTTTCCGACAGCGACGTATGGGGCAGGTTTTTTTTGACATCTTGAAAAAGCGTTAGCAACACTTAGTGTTTCTTACACTTTTGAAATCTGCAAAAAACCTGCCCCATACACCGCCCCCAACCGTCAGGGAATTCTTGTCACCAGTGCCTCGCAGCAACCGTATATTTCATAATCCCCGCTGCCGGCTGTCACGAACAGACTGTCACCCTTTCGGAAAGAGAGTTCTTCTCCACCGCACGCGATGCGGCCTCCTCCATCCAGGATCAACACGCTCACAAAAGATTCCGCACCGGCGTGACTGCTCATGCACGCCCCTTGGCTCAAGCTAACCTTGTCTATCGCAAAATAATCGCACTCCACCATGTGGGCACCGTTATTTTCCTTCAGGACAACCGGGTGCCTGTCCGTCACCGCAAGGGCCTTATCGATATGCAGCTGCCGCTTCTTTCCGTCAGTTCCCACGCGCCCATAATCGTACACCCGATAAGTAACATTGGAATTCTGCTGGATTTCCGCAACCACAATACCTTTTCCGATGGCGTGCAGGGTTCCTGCCTCGTTAAAGAAGACATCTCCTTTCTGCACTTCCACTTTATGAAGAACCTCTGTCAAAGTCTCATCTGCAATCCTGCGGGCAAACTCTTCCTCTGATACCGGCCGTTCAAACCCGTAATACAGAAAGGCTCCCGGTTCACAATCCATAATGTACCAAACCTCCGTCTTCCCAGGCTGGTCCTCATGCTCCTTTGCATAGACATCACCCGGATGCACCTGAACGGAAAGCGGCTCCTTTGCATCGATAAACTTAATCAGGATGGGGAAATCCTCATATCGGCTGCAGTTGCTTCCAAGCACCCCTTGTCCTGCCGCCTTTATATATTCCGGAAGTGTCAGGCCGGCATACTCGCCATTTTCTACGCGACAAGGGCCGTCCGGGTGGCAGGACAATTCCCAGCTCTCCGCCAGATACCTGCCCGTATATTCTTTGTTGTAATCTTCTGCAAGACGTCTTCCGCCCCACAAATAATCTTTGAATGCAGGGCTCAATTTCAACAATGCCATTGTGTCTCTCCGATCATTACTTCCCGGCGCTCTTTAAGCACAGCTCAACCAGCTCATCCACCTTGCCCTCGGCAAGTCCGATATTGGTGTCTGCAGCTCCGTAATAAATCTTCAGATTGCCTTCTTCATCAGCAAGAGCGTTACAGGTAAATACCACATTCATCACTCTCCCCCGCATCTCATAATCATGCTCGGGCCACAGGATAAAGTCGGTATATCCCAGAACATTCCAGGGCTCGTCAAGATCCAGCAGGCATGCTTTCAAGCGGTAAATAAATCCGTTACAGGTTGTGGAAACGGTGTGATAGATTTCCAGCCATCCCTTATCTGTCCTGATGGGAACGCCGCCGGCTCCCATCTTGAAGCCGTCCATAAAAGGCTTCCCCTTATACATAACAGGTCGGGACCGTCCCCAATAAACCAGGTCGGGAGAAAAGCTCATCCACATGGAGCAGGGATCCAGCTCATTGCCGAAGGGTCTGTCTAATCTGAAATAAAGTCCCTGATACTTCTCAGGGAACAAAGCACCGTTCCGGTTGCCCAGCTCACTTGCAGTACATATTCTCTCAAAGTGCACGAAGTCATCTGTCTGCAGAAGGCCCAGCCTTACGTTATTCTGTTCCAGATCGCTGGCATACATGATATAGTAGGTGTTATCTATTCGAGTGATGCGGGGATCATAGGTATTCATCTCCGGATGGAAAGGATCCGCCTCGGGCATCTTCACCGGTTCCGGATCGGGAACAAAGTGATAGCCATCCTTACTTCTTGCAACCCAAAGACGATGGATATCATCAATGGTAGTGGCATCCATCATAAGAATATACTCACCGTTATGATAGATTGCTCCGGGATTGAAGGTGTAAAGGACACCGTCCGGCATTCTGTCCGGGGACATAACAGGGTTGTTTTCATACTTTTTTAAGACTCTCATAGTAACACCTCTTGCAAAAATATTGTAATTATTTTATCATGAGTAACGTTTTATGTCCATGTAAATTTGTTGCGCATCCTTGCAGCACGCCAACATTCACCTGCACATATCATATATAAAAAGATTATTCCGGAGCGTTTTCATGCGCGACATTCCTTATGACAGAAACGCCGCCGTAACCTACGCGCGCCGTTGGGCACTTCACAGAAACCCTGCATATTACAACTTTGACAAGATTGGCGGAGATTGCACCAACTTTGCATCTCAAAGCATTTATGCCGGATCAAAAATCATGAACTACACGCCGGTGACAGGATGGTACTACCGGTCATCCTACGACCGCGCCGCATCCTGGACCGGAGTGCAATTCCTATATAATTTCCTTGTAAACAACCGATCCGTGGGGCCTCACGCCCATGTAGTGCCCCAAAGCGAAGCAGTGCCCGGAGACATTGTTCAGCTTGGAACAGGCTCAGGGCATTTTTATCACTCACCGGTCATCACCGAAGTGTCACCTGCCATCCTTGTGGCAGCTCACACAGATGACGCACTGGACAGACCGCTGTCCTCCTATGTGTACGAGACCGCAAGATTTCTGCACATCGACGGTGTGCGCACATGGTAGGATCAGATTGCTTTGTACTTTAGCACAATCCGGCCGTCATCCGGCAGGATGCGATAACCCTTATCCTCGGGAACGATGGTTCCTGTGGTTGTCAGAGCGTAAGCAAAGCTGTTGTGCTCATAGGTAACCTGATGATCGGTGATCTCAAGGATCTGTGTATCCTCCAGAGATCGGTAGCCGTCCACCACGGGCAGGCCGCGCCCAAAGATCTGACCCATACGGTACAGGTCGCCGAGCTCACCTCAGTCCACCATATACCCATATTTGAGTTTGAAAAAGAGATTGGGATAAACAATGTCCACTGTCAAAAAGATCAGCGCCATATGTTTGTAAATTTCCTCAAATCCTTATACTCTATTTTATATATTATCGCCATTCCGTTTTCTTTTGTCTGTTTTATTTATTATTTTCTGTCCGGCCTTCTGTTATACTAATATTATGGGTACTACCATTCACGGCAGGCGGTTAGCCCCTTAATCAGAGGGACTGTGACCCTCTGTTAATATAGAAATCCTGTGTAGTTTTATTGCATTGGAAATTTGTACAAGAGAGGGATGATTGCCATGATGACAATACAAATATCCTTAATCGGAGCTTTGTCTGTATACTTCTTATTACATACAAAAGACAGCCCGTCGGATACCGGCAGGCTGTCTTTACGTCTCATATGCAATACAAATTCATTAACCCTTGATTGCACCAACCATAAGTCCCTTAACAAAGAACTTCTGCATGTAAGGGTATACGCACAGGATCGGGAACATTACGATCATGGTGATGGTCATACGAATGGACATGGGGGTAACCGTGATCTGTGCCGCCATATCCGAGATATCTGCACCTTCCGATGCCAGCTGCTGCAGGATCTGCTGCAGTCTGTTGGTCTGGTTCAGGTAGTTGTACAGTACCAACTGCAGGGTATCCATGGTTTTGTTGCCGTCAGATGCATACATCTTGTTATCTACCCAAGAGTTCCACTGTGCCACGGAGTCAAATACTACCATGGATGCCACGATGGGCTTGGACAGGGGTGCCACGATCCTGGCAAAGATGGTAAACGTGCCGGCACCGTCCAGCTTCGCACTCTCTTCCAGACCCACAGGCAGGTTTTCAACGAAAGTCTTACACAGGATAATGTTGTAAGCGCTGATACAGCCGGGGATGATATATACCAGGAAGTTGTCAAGCAGTCCGTAAGCTCTCCAGATAAAGAAGGTGGGAATGATACCACCACTGATGTACATGGTAGCCACCAGCATACGGTAGAAGAACTTTCTGCAGTACATGGGCTTGGTAAACAGGTAGCCCAGGAATACGGAGCAGCTGGTAGCAAGCGCAGTACCCAGAACAGTTCTGGCTACGGATACACCTGCTGCAGGAAGGATACCATCTATCCGGAATGCCTTCTCATAGTTCATAAGGGTAAGACCTTTCGGAATAAAGGTCAGACCGTGCTTCGCCAGATCAGGATCACTGATGGAATAGATAAAAATATAGTAAAAAGGGTACAGACAGATAAACATTAACAGGGCCATAACGATATAGTTGAATACAACAAATATCTTATCACCGACACTTGATTTTTTCTTCATTTTGCGTCCTCCAGTCGAAATCATCTCTACTTAGGGCAACCTGAAGTGGCTATAGTATTCTTGTACACAAATATGTATTATCTTGTATTTTTTACTCTTTATTTAAAGCTTCTCCAACACCGTAAACCGCATAATTTTTTGACAACATTTCTAGGCGGCTGCTTTTGTTGTATTAGCCAAGCAAAAAATCCAGCATTTCTGCTGGATTTTTACTGCTGGTGGCCGGACTTGAACCGGCACGGTGTTGCCACCGAGGGATTTTAAGTCCCTTGCGTCTGCCTATTCCGCCACACCAGCTGACGCATTATGATACTTGCCCGCGCATACACGCGGATAAACTCGGAAATTACATTTCCTCGTTTGCATGGGCAGAGGTGGATTCGAACCACCGAAGGCGTTGCCAGCAGATTTACAGTCTGTCCCCTTTGGCCACTCGGGAATCTGCCCATATCGGATCTCACATGAAATCCCGACCATTTGAGATTGTAGCACACATTCACACAAATTGCAAGTAATTCCGTTAAAAATCTCTTTTTTCGTTATTCTCTGACCGCCTTCAGGATGGTCGCACTGAACGGCGGCAGTGTAATCCTGATCTTACCGGCGCAAATGGAATACTCTGCCGCATCCAACGTGTAACCCTCCCGGGTGGTCTGCATCAGGCGGACCATATTGCCCTCCTTAGGGATACCTGCTTCCCAGACAGTCACATCCTTAGTGATTTCGTGATCGTTGTTGTTGATCAGGATGACGCTCTGGCCTTTTCTGTGAAATCTTGCATAGGCAAGGTAATTGTAGTCGGCATCCATATATTTGAGGGAGCCGCTTCGAAGTTCATCGTTTTCCCTGCGGAGGCGGATGATATCTCTGTGGAAGGCTATGAGTTCATGGTCCTCTCTGCCCCAGGGATAGGTTCTTCGGTTGTCCGGATCGGTAAAACCGCACAGACCGGCCTCGTCACCATAGTAGATGGTAGGGGCGCCCATCCATGTCATCTGCATAACTACGGCCTCACGGAAAACGCCCTTGTTTACGCCCTCGTTGGCTGCCTCAGGACCTAAAGTGCCGGTACGGCCCACCTTATGGTTGGTCCGTGTGAGGAAACGGGAATGGTCGTGGTTGGACAGCTGGTTCATGGCCACCTGCCAGCTGGGCATGGCAAAGCTGGCGGTATGATGCTTCATGGCTCCCCAGAAGCTCTCTGTGTTGCCCAGAAGATCGCCGCGGTAATCGTCGCTGTGTTTTTCCATACCGGTGAGGAACCATGTGACAGGCTCCATAAAGGCGTCATAGTTCATGACCGTATCCCACTCATCGCCCTGCAGCCAGTCTTTGGTATTACCGTAGTGCTCTGCCAGGATGATAGCTTCCGGATTGGCCTCTTTCACCGCCTTGCGGAATTCTTTCCAGAAATAATGATTGAACTGGGGGCTGTGACCCAGGTCTGCTGCCACATCAAGTCTCCAACCGTCCGCATTGTAGGGCGGGGAAACCCACTTTTTACCAATGTGCATCACATAGTCAAAAAGTTCCTTGGATCCCTCATAATTCAGCTTTGGCAGGGTGTCATGTCCCCACCAGCCGTCATAGCTTTTATTGTAGGGCCAGTCTTCCGTGTGGAAGGAAAAGTAATCCCGGTAGGGGCTGTCTGCCGACACATGGGCGCCCTTCTCGTAGCCAGCGGCATTTTCATAGATCCTCTCCCGGTCCATCCACTTGTTGAAGGAACCGCAGTGATTGAACACACCGTCCAGGATCACACGCATTCCTCTGCGGTGAGCCTCCTCCACAACTTTGACAAACAGCTCATTGCTGGCTTCCAGATTGGACATGTTGGTCACCCTGTTGCAGTATCTTGTAGCAAAACGGTTTTCCTTCTGCCCTTCGGGAAGGACCTCGCCCCAGTCATCTATGATTTTTCCCAGATGGGGATCGATATAGTCATAGTCCTGGCTGTCGTATTTGTGATTGGAGGGCGACACAAACAGCGGATTAAAATAAATAACCTCTACTCCCAGATCCTGCAAATAATCCATTTTGTCCAAAACTCCCCGGAGATCTCCTCCGTAAAAAGTCCTGACATCCATGGCGGCGGGATATTGGTTCCAGTCCTGCGCCTTGACTACAGGCTCCCCGATATAGCAGTATTCATCAGTCACCACATCGTTGGAGAGGTCTCCATTGCAAAAGCGGTCCACATAAATCTGGTACATCACGGCGCCCTTTGCCCAGTCAGGAGTCCGGAAGCCCGGGATGATCACAAAATCATAGTATTCGCTGGCTTCATTCACCACACCGCGGGTGTCGTAGATTGCCGAGATTTTGCCGGTATTCACCTCAAAATGATAGCAAAGCTTCTCCTCATTCACCTGACACCGGTATTCATAATAGTCAAAAACTTCATCGGACTCCGCCTTGTGCATCAGGTACCTCTGCCCCCTTTTCACAAAAAAAATGCTGTCCACGTTGTTCACCGCCGTGCGGAAACGTATGGTGACAGTATCATAGGGCGCAGGCTGTGCCGGCGTCACGTAATTCTCTGTGGTATCTGTAAATAACCCTTTCCGGTTAAAAATGGGCCGCATGGTAGAAATATACTGTTGATTAAACATTGTACGCCTTAAATGCTCAAATTCCATTTTTCAAATTACCTTTCTTCTTTCTTATTGTACCCAAAAGTGACCGGAATAATGTCATTTTCCTCTGCAATATCTGTTTTGCGCGCCTCCCCGATCAATTGAATCATCCGGTTCATGAACGGCGCGATCCATCTGTTTTTGTGACAAAATACACGGCTGTGAAAAATCTGTTCCTCGATATCCACATCCAGCTTCACCAGTTTGCCCCGGCGCAGGGAATCTGCCACGGAGTACTCTGACAGAAACGCAAGGCCCATGCCTTTCTGGGCCAATTTGGAAACCACCACCGTACTGTCCACCGCCAGAGAGTGGGTAACGGTCCGGCTGCACCTTGCCGCCAGCTCCTGCAGCCTTCCGTAATAACTGCCGGAATGCTCTGTGGACAAAAAACTGTATTCCAGCAGCTCGGGAAGCGAGATCTTATTCCGGCCTGCCAAAACATGGTCCGGGGACGCCAGAAAAAGCAGCTTCTCCTTTCTTTTATACAGGCACTGAAGCTCACTGTCTCCTTCTGCCTCTGCCGACAGATATACCATATCCAACTGATTCTGCTTCAGCTGGACCAAAAGATCTGCCGACTGTCCTATTTTGATCTCTATGTTTACATGAGGATATTCCTCTTTGAAGCGGGGAAGCACCTCCAACATGGTTCCGAACATCAACGACTCCAGAACACCGATACGCAAAAGTCCCTTCATGCTTCCCGGATCCTTGCCCAGTGCCTCTGCCTTCTGCATAATATGTACGATTTCGTTGGCGTAGCTCAAAAATTCCTGCCCGGGCGCTGTCAGAGACACTTTTTTGCCAATCCTGTCAAAAAGCGGGAATCCAAGCTCCTTCTCCAACTGCCGGATCTGCATGGTCACTGTGGATTGAGCATAATTCATCTCACTTGCCGCCTTTGTAAAGCTGGAAAGCTCTGCAGTCCGTATAAACGCCTGTATATTCCGGATATCCATTCCTCTGTCCTCTTATCAGTTTTTTTGAACCATCCTATCAAAATCATTCGTTGTACCAATTGATTCTAGCACACTATACTGTTTCTGTAAATACATAGCAGAAAGCACCATTTACATTATGATTAAGATGGAGTATAAGTTATGTGTCGCTCATCGTCAATATTCCTCTTTGCGCCCTTGCCTATTTTCTGGTAGAGAAAAGGTATGCCGTAAGATCCCTTGTGTTCACACTGGTCTATTCCTTTTCCTACCTGTATCTGCAGACGACGGGACTCGACTTGCTGAAATATAATGCCGGCGGCGCTCTGCATCACTTATTGTTTTGTCACCAATTTTGTGGGCAACTATATCATCAAGGGAACCAAGACCGCATACAAGTTTACCGTGATCACCACCCATCCGGATGAGATTGCAGACGAGATCGTACATATTTTGAGGCACGGTGCCACCAAAATAGCTGCGGAGGGCGCGTACACCAACGATTCCAAGACGGTCCTTTTGTGCGTGGTAAATAAACACCAGATCACAGCCTTTAAGAAGATCATCGACAAATACGACAACACCTTCTCCTTTTATGAGGTAGCCAACGAAACCTACGGTAACTTCAAATATATCAGGTACTAATAAAATACGAATTTTGCTCCGCCAAATTCTCCGCCTGCAGTGGCTCTGCACAGCAGACAGACAAAAAAGACAGCCTTGCGGCTGTCTTTTTTAGAGAAGGTATTTCTTTCTTATGGGTATAGCAAAAAAATAATGTATTGGGGGGGTTACGTGTATTATCATACCACGCATCCCCTCACTTTTCCAGTTTCATATTTCACAAAATTGACAATTTAGCATTAGTGTTTTTGGCAATTTTATACAAATATCTGTTGTGACTTTTAACCAATTATACTGTGTGTTCTTCTACAGGCTCCTGAAACAGTGCCTCAAACTCTTCTCTTCCGATCTTCTCTTTCTCAAGCAACAGCTGTGCACAGCTGTGAAGCACGTTTTCATTCTGCAAAATAACGGCCTTTGCCTTGGCATAGCAGTCATCGATGATATCTTTCACCTCTTTATCGATCTGAGCAGCCACAGCCTCACTGTGGGACTTGGTGTGAGCCAGGTCACGTCCGATGAACACTTCGTCCTCTTCATCATAGCAGATCGTTCCCACATTCTCGCTCATACCGTAGCGTGTCACCATTCTGCGGGCCACATTGGTAGCTTTCTTGATATCACTGGAAGCACCTGTGGTAATATCGCCGAAAATGATCTCCTCTGCGATCCTTCCGCCCAGAGATACCATGATCCGCTGCAGCATTCTGGTCTTGGTCAGGAACATTTCATCCTTTTCGGGAAGAGGCATGGTATAACCCGCCGCACCGTTGCCGGTAGGGATAATGGACACCGTATAGACAGGCCCCTCCTCGGGCAGCACATGGAAGAGAATGGCATGACCTGCCTCGTGATAAGCAGTGATCTTTTTCTCTTTATCAGTGATAATACGGCTCTTCTTCTCGGTACCGATACCTACTTTTAAAAATGCGGTTTTCACATCCTCCGGGGCGATACAAGGTCTGCCTGCCTTAGCCGCAAGGATGGCCGACTCATTCATCAGGTTCTCAAGATCTGCTCCCGTAAAGCCTGCGGTAGTCTGGGCAATCTGTTTTAAGTCCACATCGTCCCGCAGAGGTTTATTCCTGGCGTGTACCCGGAGAATCTCCTCTCGTCCTCCCACATCGGGGGCTCCCACTGCCACCTTGCGGTCAAAACGGCCGGGACGCAGGATTGCAGGATCCAGAATATCCACTCTGTTGGTAGCTGCCATCACGATAATACCCTCGTTGATACCGAAGCCGTCCATTTCCACAAGCAGCTGGTTGAGGGTCTGCTCTCTCTCATCGTGACCGCCGCCCATGCCGGTGCCACGGCGCCTTGCCACTGCATCAATCTCATCGATAAATACAATACAAGGTGCATGCTTCTTGGCTTCCTCAAACATATCTCTGACACGGGAAGCACCAACACCTACGAACATTTCCACAAAATCCGAACCGGAAATGCTGAAGAAAGGCACGCCTGCTTCTCCTGCCACTGCTTTGGCCAACAGTGTCTTACCGGTTCCCGGAGGGCCGTCCAGCAGTACGCCTTTGGGAATACGGGCTCCCACCTTGGTAAACTTGCCGGGATCTTTTAAGAACTCCACGATCTCCTGAAGCTCTTCCTTTTCCTCCTTAAGTCCTGCTACGGAGGCAAAATTGACTTTATTGTCACCCGTGGACATCCGGGCACGGCTTTTGCCGAAATTCATCATCTTATTGTTCCCGCCACCGGAGGCATGTCGGGCACTCATCATCATAAACAGGAAGAAACCTACTGCCAGAACCACGATCATGGGGAACAGGGTGCTGAGCCCCCATGTATCACGGGGCACATCTTTTACCATGGGATCAAACCCGTACTCACGCACAAGCTCCTCGGCCGCTGCCACATCGGTGACATACAGCTTCTTATCGCCTGTCTTGCGGCTGATCTCAAGATATCCGGTAGGTGTCTCAGCATTAGGTTGGATCGTCACATCCAGCACGATGCCGCTCTCCACGTCCGCAATAAACTCTTGTCTCGTATAATCCTCTGCAGGGTCTTTCATAAAGTTCAGTATCATGATAACACCCAGCAGCAACAGCCCGATCAGAAAAAAAGGGCTTACTCCTCTTGTACTCTGTTTCAAACTAAAGCCTCCTGTCAGTCAAACTCCACAATTCCGATATAGGGAAGATTACGGTACTTCTGATCATAATCCAGACCGTAGCCCACTACAAACTCATCCGGTATGGAAAATCCGGTATAATCCACATCCACATGGACCACGCGTCTGTCCGGCTTATCCAGCAAAGTACACAGACGAAGGGAACGGGGGCCTCTGTCGCGTAGCATATCCATGAGGTAACTCAAGGTCCTTCCGGAATCCACAATATCCTCCACCACAAGCACATCTTTATCCCGAATGGACTCATCAAGATCCTTCACGATCTTAACCACTCCGCTGGATTTGGTATCTCCGCCATAGCTGGACACAGACATGAAATCCAAAGAAACCGGCACGCCGATCCTCTTGGCAAGCTCGCACATAAAGAAGCTGCCTCCCTTCAGCACACAGATCAGATGTACCTGTCTGCCCTCATAATCCTTACTGATCTGCTCACCCATTTCCTTGATCCTGCTGTCTACTTCTTCTTCCGTCAAAAGTACTTTGATACTCTCAGCCATTGTCTTCCTCCGTCTCTCTGCTCTCGCAGTCTCTTCTTAATTGTACCTGCAAAATTCGTTTTGTATTCTCGCTGACTTTATAATATTCACTGATCCGGTATCCCACCACCCAAAGAATGTGTTCACCGTCAGCAAGCAGCGGGATACAGTCCCTGTCCTGCCGCGGGATCTTCTCCGTCACCATGTAATCCTTCAGGAATTTATGAATCAGTCCTCCGTCTGCAGATCGGATGCTGAGGACATCTCCCTTCTGCCGTGTTCTCACTGTCAGCCGTCCTTTTATTTTATCATAATCAAACCATTTCGTATACCTGTTTTGTGGAATATCTTTACAATTTTCACAGGAAAACACCTGAAAATCGAAAGCTTCCTCACCCGTGACAGAAGGACCGTCCTCACTCTGCAACCCAAACCTCACCGAATCATACTGCCTCTCTGCCCTGATTCCATAAGGCAGGCAGATTTCCCGGTTGCCCTGCCGCAGAAACAGTTCTTCCGCATCCTTGATATGCACATGGGCAATGTCTCTTCCCCCGGGGCTGAGCCGTCCCAGTAAACGGCGAATCAGACGTCTGCCGATCAGAGGATCAAGTCCGGCATAACCGCTGCAGCTAATCCAAAAGACATTCTCCTTCTCTCCTTCTGCCCGCACAGTCTCCTTCCAGGCCTGCGCAGTCAACCGTTCCAACAGCTCCTCCGCCTCCAAAAGGATATCCGCAGCCCGTGCCATATGTTCCACACAGCCCCGGGCAATTTCCTTTTCCGCGTAAGGAATGATATGGTGACGGATTCTGTTTCTGGTATAGTCGTCTTCCTCGTTGGTTACATCCCGGCAATAGGAAATCCCTTTTTCCTGCAGATAATTCTCAATCTCTCCGCGTTCCAGGCATAGTATAGGCCGGATAATACGGTCTCTCACGGGACGTATACCACAGAGCCCTGTGAGACCGCTTCCCCGGAATAAATGAAACAACATGGTCTCTGCCCGGTCATTACTGTTGTGGGCCACTGCAATCTTCCCGGCATTTACCTGAATGCATACCTTCTCAAACGCCTCATATCGCAGGATCCTGCCCATCTCTTCCTCAGAGCGCTTTTCCTCTGCTGCCCTTTGTCTCACATCTGCTTCCACAAGGGTAAACGGCAACCCATGAGCCTTGCACAACGCCTCCACATAAGCCGCGTCCTGCACCGCTTCTGCCCGGATGCCGTGGTTTACATGCACCACATGCAGATAAAAGGGAATCTCTTCTCTGCACTTCAGCAACACAAATAAGAGGCAAACCGAGTCTGCCCCTCCGGAGACACCTGCCACCACCCGGTCACCGGGGGAAAGCATACGGTATCTGGCCATAAATGTCTTCACCTTACGTTCTATGGTATCTGCATGTCTCATACTATTTACTATAGCCGGTTGTCCGCGGAAAATCAAGTGCTTTCCCAGATTCCCAGCACAAGTACCGTCATGTCATCCAAAACATGGCCGCCACTCAGATGTAACACAAACTGCAGGATTTTTCTGGCGATCTCCTTGGGATTCTGCTCCTGCACCGACTGGATGATCCTGCTCATGGTATCCTCATATCTGTTTTGTCCCAGAGCATCCAGCACACCATCCGTCATCATGATGATATAATCCCCGTGTGAAAGAGTCCTGCGTGCCGAAACAGCCGCCTCTATGGGAAAAATCCCCATGGGCAGGCTTGGATTTTCGATCTTGTCTACATTGCTCCCCCGCTTTAAAAAAGAGGCTGCCGCTCCGATTTTGTAAAAGGAACAGCTGCCCTGATGCAGATCCAGGTCGCAGACGTCCAGCGTTGACATATTCTGCTTATCCGGCCTTGACAGCAGGGCATTGTTGATCAGTCTGAGCGCCCCTTCCAAAGAATACCCTGTCTCCATCATTTTTTCCATCAGATCCAGTATCCACTCGCTATCCCGGGACGCCTTTTCGCCGGAACCCATCCCATCGGATAAAAGAGTGGTCAGCCTGCCCTTTTCCGCTTGAATCAGGGCATAATTGTCCCCTGAGACACTTTCATTTTCTCTCACTGCTCTCGCCACACCGGAAAGAACCACAAAGGAAGCTTCCTCCAGAAACACATAACCTCTTTTTTCCCGGTCGATCCGGTAGGGGCTGGCCACCGAGGCCTCCATCCTCCGGTTCATCAATACGGACAGCATGTCCGCAGCCTGCTCGCAGCTGCACCCCTCATCTCTTTGTGTGTGCAAAGTGATCCCCAATGAAAGAGGTGCTCCCGGCCGGTCTATGTAATGAATGTCTTCCGCCATGATCCCTTCCAGCTTAAAACCGTGAATGATCGCCCTGCGCTTTTTTTCCTCCACGGGGCGCAGTCTGAAAACCTCCGAAGCCACCTTATCCATAATTTGTGCCATTTCATTCAGATTTCCGCACAACAGCTGTTGATTTTCCCAAAATTGTCTGGCCTCCAGAATTGCCTCCCGATCGCCTTCCGGTTCCGACTCTCCAAAGCTCCCCTCCATGCTCTTGGCAAGTTCCCTGAAAGAATCCGCATAAGACAGAAGTCTCATTCTCCCATAGTCTGACACCCCCGTCAGCCCGCAATCTCCTGTTGCCGATCTTGTCCTCATCTGCCACCTCCGGTATTGAATCTGTTTTGCAGTCAGTATAGACCATATGCGGATGCTTTTTTTGTCAAAACGGGGAAGGTATCTCTCAGAATCATACGACAAAAAAAGCAGATATGAAACTCATATCTGCCTTACGTCTATTCTTCCTGCTTAAACAGGATCTCATCCTCATATACCAGCCCAAGCTTCTCCTTGGCTACCTCCTCGGCGTACTTCTTGGTCTGTGTGTATTTGCGGTATTCTTCGATCTCCTGACTTCTGTCTTCTTCGTCCGCAATCTGCTCCTGCAGCTGTGCTTCCTTGGCTTCGTAGGAGTCCAGCTTCCGCTGCATCTCCATGCTTCTCACCCATACGGCCACCAGAATCATCACAACTACAATAGACACCAGAAACATACTGAATCTGTTCTGCCGCCTCTTGCGGTACGCAATCTTCTTTCTTGCCATTGCAAGTCCCCTTCCGAAAACGACCTGACTACTTCTTACATATAATCATTTTAAGCACTTTTACCAGCACCGTCAACCTCTTTTTCAGAAAAGCCGCAAATCTTTTCCTGCCGCCGGAAACCTTTCCCGCCGCGCTGCCTGCCGCCCGCCCTGCAGCCCTTGCAGCCGCTGCAGCGGGACGAAACAAGAATTTCAAACATCTTCCCAGCGCTCCGAAGATTTTTCCCAAAAACAGCGAAACATATTTTACCAAAAATCTGCTCAGCGTTTTATGATACAGGAGCATCCCTGCCAGCGCCCCCAGCACTGCAAACCATCTGAGCGTCCCGTTGCTCACATGATACATCAACAGGAACACTTCTGCTCCGCAAAAAATCCAGAATACCAGATCCTCCACCGATATCCAAAAGAGATTGTGGAAAACCACCCTCCTGAACACCCTCAGCAGATCATACACAAAGGTAATACAAATACCCAACAAAAGTGCATAAAGCATAAAAAGACTTTCTTCTGCCATCCAGTCACCCCCAGCGGCTGCCAAGGCCGATCACTTCAGCGGAATAACCTGGAAAGCAGGGATTCTCCCTTACTGCTGCCGGCTGCAACATCGGAGTAGGTAAAGCTGTCTATCTTGCCATCAATATCAACCTCTCCTTTGTCCAGCGTCAGACGGTTCACATGCAAGTCATCTCCCTTGATCATCAGCATCCCCTGTTCCGTTTCCAGAAGAATCTCATGTATATCAAAGGAAAGTACGTCATTGACTCCGTTAATGGCACATGTCCTTCTATTCAGCATAGTCATCTTATGCATACGCGTTCCTGTACTGTTCAGATCCTCCATAAGCCCTCCTCATACCGCTTTTTCTCTTTTCAATATATGAGGGGGGGAGATCAAATATGACTTTTGACACAACATATCCCCCTGCTGAGTCTTGACAGCCCTGCTACAGATAACGGAAGAGTTCTTTGGCATCTTCCTTGCGGACAGTTTCCTGAACGTCCAGAACCTCCACCTTTACCTCTTTATTGCCAAAGGAAATGGTGATGATATCGCCTTCTTTTACATTGGCAGAAGCTTTGGCCGGCTTGTCATTGATCATGACTCTGCCGCTGTCGCAAGCCTCATTTGCAACAGTTCTTCTTTTGATCAGGCGGGATACCTTCAAATATTTGTCAAGTCTCATAAACTCTCCTTTCCAATCGCTCCGCGCAATTGCCGCCGCAGTGCGATCCTTGCGGAGCTTTGTTTTACATAAGAGGAAAAACTAAAAGTTTTTCCTCTTATGTAAAACAGAGAACCTGTACAGGTTCTCTGACATGATCGTTCTGATTTAATTATGCGTTGAGCATATCCTTAAAAGCTTTGCCGGCTTTGAACTTAGGAGCCTTGGAAGCTGCGATCTTCATGGTTTCGCCGCTCTGAGGATTTCTTCCCTCTCTTGCTGCTCTGGTGGAAACCTCAAATGTACCGAAGCCAACCAGCTGAACCTTTCCATCCTTCTTTAACTCTTCAGCAACAACATCTGTAAAAGCCTTTAATGCCTTCTCAGCGTCTTTCTTAGACATACCAGCCTGCTCAGCCATAGCTGCGATCAATTCTGTTTTGTTCATAGTGAACTCCTCCTGTATTGAGTAATCTGTTTTATAACGAGTAATAGATGCTTCCGGTCAAACCCGCATCTGAATGGGGCAATCCGATAAAACGTCTATAAATATATATATCTTTTTTTACAGGCTTTGTCAAGTATTTTCGGGGTTTTTCAAAGATTTATACTTCTGAGAGGCGGCCATTCTGTCAAAACGACTGTCTCTCAGAAGTTCCGAAAGACACTGTCCAGGAAGTATTGTTTCTGCGTCTCCTGTTCCAGCAACTTATCCAGTTTTTCCAGGTTACGTCCGGGGATCCAGGCCTTTCCCGAATTGTAGTAGAAATTTGCAATCTTCCAGAACTTCTCGGGATAAGCCAGACGATAGTACAGATCGATTCTGGAATAGGCTGAGATAGGCCGTATTTCCTCATATGCAGTAATCAGCTCCGTTCCCAGAGGAATGGACCAGTTGCTTTTTTCCAAAAGCTTTCTCAGCAAAAGATACAGATCCCTGATAGGATTGTCACGTATGTATTTCTCAAAATTGATTATATTCCAATCTTTTTCACTTCTGATAATGTTGTGATATTGGTAATCTCCATGGCAGAGACAGCTGCACTCAGGCTGATCCTTTTGCAAATGACTGTACTGATTCCAATCCTCTGTGATCATCAGGGCCTGTTCCAGAAAGAGGTCAAATGTCTGTTGCAAACAGATTTCAAACCAGCTCTTCTGACCTTTGGCGCGCAGGAACTTACGGACTTTTTTCAGCTCTCTGTTGTGCTTTTCATATTCCCTGTCCGGTCTGAATGCCGGTACGCAGTCTTCGCAAACCACACGCTCCATACTGCAGTGGAGCTTTGCCAAAAGTCTGACGGCCTCCACACATTCCGACCTCTCGTAAATATTGCACTCACGGCCTTCTGTCCAGGTTTTCAGCACATATGCGGTTCCGTCGTTATCTTTGACAAACAGATTGCCTTCCCTGTCCGCTATCAATTGTTCTACATTAACCCTGCCGTCCTCAGCGACTTTCTGAAGGATGCTGTTCTGGAGAGCAATCTTCTGTTCATTTCCCGCATATTCCTTAAAGATCATGCTGCCCCGGTCAGTATCACACAATATGGCGCCTCTCCCTTTTCTGGTCTTTCGCACCTCTACGTCATACCGATCCAGTAATCCGATTGCCCTGTCATTCACTTGCAATTCCCTCCCACATTCTATTTCGGCCCCATAAACCGAGCCTAACTTATCTTATGAGAGAGCGTATGAAAGTATGTTAATCTAGGATAATTTATTTTCTTTTACCCAACAGCATAAATATTCCGATGAATTGCACTCAGGCTTCTCCAGTACCATCTCCAGCAGCTCCTGCAGAGTACTTCCCAATTCCTTTCCCGGTCGCATACCCATTCTGATCAGGTCACTGCCGGTCACCGCCAATGTCTTCAGGGATACACATTCTTTCCTCTCAAGGATCCGGTCGTATAACTCTTGCCATTTGCCCAACCTCCGAAGTTTCTCCTCCCTGAATGTCTCGCTTTGAGCCATGATATCCGCTCTTTTTACCTCAAACAACAGTGGAAGCAGATCTTCTCCGATCTTATTCATTGCCCTTCTGACGATCCTGTCGTCAGGATCAATATCATTACCATAGTCGTGAAAAAAAACCAGGCGATATACCGTATCGGTGGTATCATTGTCGTATTTCAGCCGTCTCATGATCTTCTTCGCCATGTCGGCACCGAGCTGCTCATGACCGTAAAAATGCGCAATGCCGCACTCATCCACAGTCATACATTGTGGCTTCCCCATGTCGTGAAACAGCATTGCCAGCCTTAAGTCCTTTCGGCGCGGTATCTGCTGCATGGAGCAGATCGTATGCTCCCCTACACTGCAGAAATGGTGGGGATTGTTCTGCTCTGTCTCCATGATCTGTAAAAATTCCGGAAGAATCACCGCTGCCACTCCCGTATCGTACAAAACCCTCATGGCTTCCGGGTGATCGGAGGTTACCAGTTTTGTCAGTTCAACCTGTATGCGCTCTGCGCTGATCCTGCAGAGTGAGGGAGCCAGCAGGCTGATAGCCTCCGCCGTCTTTTCTTCTATGCGATAACCCAGCTGAGCCGCAAAACGTACAGCACGCATGATCCGCAGAGCATCCTCGCCAAAGCGTTCCCCGGCCTCACCCACACACCGTATCACCCCCCGGCGGATATCCTCCATTCCGCCAAACAGATCCACCAAGCCGTCCTTTTCATTATAAGCCATGGCATTGATGGTAAAATCCCGCCTTTTCAGATCCTCCTCAAGGCTGGGTGTAAAAGTTACCTCCTGCGGATGTCTGCCGTCCTGATATTTTCCGTCAATTCGGTATGTTGTTACCTCAAATCCCTCTCTGTCCAGCATCACTGTAACCGTTCCGTGCTGAATGCCGGTATCAATAGTCCTGCGGAAGAGTGCCTTCACCTGCTGAGGCGTGGCCGATGTGGTAATATCCCAATCATCAGGGATCCTTCCCAGGATAGAATCACGGATACAGCCTCCTACCGCATACGCTTCATAGCCGGCATCAGTTATACAATTGATTATCTGCCTTACCTTTTCAGGCATTTCTATCCTCATAGCAACATCCTCCACCAGGTTAAAATAACCGCAAATGTGAACCATTTGCGGTCATTTCGTCTTACTTATTATTCAGCTGTCTCAGCTGTTTCCTCTGTACCGGCTGTCGCCTCTGCTTCTGCCTCAGCTACCTTGAGGTAATTCAGATTGCCCTTGGGATCCTTCACCTCTACGTCTACGATCAGCTCAGAAATATAGTTGATCATGTAAGTTTCTTTATATTCACCTCGGATGGCTTCCTTCCAGTCAATGTCGCCCTTGCCGGCAAAGTACATTACATAATCGCTATCTTCCTCAACAGAAATCAATGTGACATCGCCAACCTGACGCTCCTCAGCAAAGATCCATTCCCCCGGCTCACCCAAGATGTCTCTTGAGGAAAGTCCCTCATAGAAACCGTTAGCGGGACCGTATGCGTATCCGTCGTATTCATTGAACAGATTGATAAAGTTCGTTAAGGTAGGATCTTGATTCCAGAGATTCAGAATGGTCTGACCTGATCCGTTGGTAACATTGATAATATATACACTTGCTGTGGGGTTGTCCTTCAGATAACGCTTCTCAAAGGCAAGTACATAGTACTTGTAATTGGTCTCATCCTCAATAACAGTGGTATCACCGGCCTTTCTCGCATCGTCAAACAGCCAGTCACTGTAAAGACTGCTCACATAACTTGCAGTAGCATCTTCAACCAACTCTCCATCCTTGTCAACCGTCTTAACAGCGTCGTCTGCAGCCTTCTTGGCCTCAGCCATGGCAGCCTCAATCTCTGCCTCGGAAGGTTCATATTCTGCTTCCGAGTCCTCGTCTTCGGCTTCATCTTCTGCAGGATCAGCCAGTTCTGTAGGCTCAGTGGGAAGTTCTGCTGCCACCTCAACAATACGGTAATCTACGGAATCGTAGCTCGCCTTGTTATTTTCATAGATTTCAAGGATCTTGTCCTCTCCGGGTGCGTTGTCCTCTCCAACCTTGTTCAGGAAAGCGCTGACTGTCATACTGTTCTCAACCAGTTCTTTCACACTGCCAACAGTTGCAAAAGAACCAAAGCTGTACTGTACCATCTGATTCAGAGTGAGACCGTTTGCCGCTGCCTGCTCCTCCATGGAAGCCTTGTATGCCTTCCAGCTCTCAGTGGTATCATAAGTAAACCCTTCCTCTTTTATCTTCTTCTGTACAGCCTTATCCTGCTTGATGTTGTTAATGGCTGCCTCCTCAAAGAAGTCCTTCCAGCTCAGGTTGTCCGTATACATCTGTGTTGACAGGTCTGCAGACAAGTCTACTCCCATCATGGACATATAAGTGCCGTACTGGGAATAGTAATTATTTAAAGCAGTACCGTAATAATAATCAAACTCTACCCGGGTAACCTTTTCGCCGCCCACTTCAACGAAAGTCTGATTCCGTGCGATCGCACTGCGGATCGGGAAAAAAGCGATAACGGCGACAATCACCACAGCCGCAATGATGCCGACGATAGTGGCAATCTTCTTCTCCCTCTTATCTTTCTCTTCCTGTTCTTTCCTCTTCTGCATTCTGCGGTCGTATCTGGTTACAACCTTTCTTTCCTGCAGTTCGGTTTCCGTAATGTTGTTCTTATTAGACATGATAAAATGTCTCCTTCCTTCTTCCATTCAACCTGCTCCGACAGATATGCCGTCTGCACTCCAGCCACAAACCGCCGTCTCTGAGCAGGCGTCAAGGGCCATTTGAACCCAAGACAAGGATATTATACCTTATTTTAATCTAAAATGATAGTCTTTTCACAAGATTTTCATAAAAAATATGTCTTCACTTTGCAGTTCGGTCATATTTCACCACGGCCGCATATCCTGCTCTGAACGCTTCATCTCTCATTTGTGTAAACAGCTTTTTATATTCTTCTTCACTTTCCGCACAGATGATCCGCAGGGTGTAATCTGTGATCACCTCTCTGCAAGCCTTGCGCTGTGCCGCAATGTCCTCCGGGTCATCCTGCGCTTTTTCTCTATACGCAGGCAGAATCGAAAGCATATCATTCCTTATCAGATACTCCATGTCCTCAAAGGCCTCCATCCGCTCCTGCCAGGATGCAGGGGCGTCCGTATACTGTTCCATGGTAGTATCCCACAACTTATAATTATAGGAAAATCCGGATGGCGTAACCTCCACCTCTGTCACGGGCTGAAGACTTAACCGGCTGCTCCCCTGATACCAGCCGCCTCTGCCCCATTCCTCCGGCATCTGCAGTTCTGCCGTTGTCAGAACATCCTTTTCCAGCTGCCATGCAAAGGCCTGCCTACCAAAATCAGTCAGCACCGGATTGCCGCTCTCCACTTCCCAGGTAAGCCCCTCCGGTCCGGCCGCCTTTAAACCGGTACCGGTACCGCTGATCATAATGCCTTCGGCAGAATACAGCCAATCTACAAATTCCAATATCCTGAAGGGATCACTCGCATCCGCACCGATCCCCACATAAACATCCAGGCTTCCTTCCGGAACACAGCCGTATGAAACAACCTTCATATCTTCCACCGGTGCCAGCTCATACCCTGCAATCCCAAGCTTCGGCCAGACAGACATCATTGCAGTTTTGTTCTGATAACAATCCATCATCCTGTCTCTGTCAGCAGCAATCGTGTCTTCCGTTATCAAGCCTCTCTGCCATGCCTGTCGCAGCCACGCAAGCATTTCCGTATAAAGGGAATCTTCCTCCAACAACTCTTCGTATCTTCCCTGTCTGCGGATCAGAAAACCCTCTCTCTGTCCTCCGTAAACACCCATGAGAGTAGATACATGATCAAGAATATCCGTCTCACCGTCTCTGTATAATACCAGCCCCTGACTGTCTTCTCCCTCTTTTCGGGACTGATCCTGCATACGCTGCAGAACATCCAGCAGCTCCTCCTTATCTCTGATATCCGGCATTCCTGCCTTCTCGTAGGCTTCCCAGTTCAGGTATATGCCATATCCGGGCGTATGCTCCTCCGACGGAGTATACTCTGAGAGGCGGCTCACCTGCGTGGGCAGCACATAAATCCCATCTGCTTGCAGCTGCCCGTTCCAATATTCATAGCTGCTGCGGTAACCGGTAAGCTCCGTCTCGCCGACAGGCAGTTCATCCAGATACTCTTCCATATTTAAAAGCAGCCCTTTCTCCAACATTTCCAGGGGCTTCACCTGTTCAGCGCTGCAAATATATAAATCCGCACCGGTCAGACTGTCCTCCGAAGATTTGTCCAGAAAGTTCAACTCGATATTAAACTTTTCCTTCAACAGCTGCCCGTACCAGCCACCCTGCATTCCCTGATAATCTGATCCGGAATCATACACATCTATTACTATGGGCTCCGGTTCTCTTTCTTCTCTATCGGTACATCCTGTCATGGCAAACATGCCTGATGCCGCCAATGCCAATATTCCCGCTATCCTTTTCATGTTTCTTATCCTCCAGGCTGTCCAATATCTCCCGTCTCACCCTTTCTTTTCCACTCCTTATGCTCGGCAAAAACCGACAAAAAAATCGTAACACAATTTTTATGTACCGAATCAAATACAAGCTTGAAATCTGCCAAATTTAGGAGTAGAATAGTATGGGCTGTAAATATTATACATATTTCTGCTGCAAAAAACACTAAAAAATTTATTAATTTTTCAAAAAAAGTGAGGGTTTATCATGAAAAACTGTCAAAACAAGTGGATTCGTGCAGCGATTCCCGCATTGTTACTCCATTGCAGTATCGGTACGGTTTACTGCTGGTCCATGTTCAGCCAGGAAATTGCTGACTACATCGGCTTTTCCAAGGGCGCTACCGAATGGGCATTCAGCTTTGCCATCTTTTTCCTGGGCATGTCTGCCGC
The DNA here is from genome assembly GCA_045659805.1 of Acetatifactor sp. Classification (GTDB taxonomy): domain Bacteria; phylum Bacillota; class Clostridia; order Lachnospirales; family Lachnospiraceae; genus Acetatifactor. Next base: position 93,056 of record JAZRCR010000094.1, on the reverse strand, counting down.
ATTTCTGGGCAACGTAGTGGAAAAGGACATTCACAAATCATCTCTGATCGCCACCATCTGCTTCGCAGCAGGTATGGCAGGAACCGGATTCTTCATCTATTATGGCGGCCAGCATCCCAAGAGCCTGGTTGCACTGATCGGCATCTATGTGTGCTACGGTCTTATCATGGGTATCGGTCTTGGTACCGGTTACCTGTCACCTGTCAAGACCTTGATGCTGTGGTTCAAGGACAGAAAAGGTCTTGCTACCGGTCTGGCAGTAGCCGGCTTCGGTGCCGCAAAGGCTATTGCAAGCCCTATCATGCAGTCTCTGCTGGATAACCTTGGCAACGGCGGTATCTATAAGATGTTCTGGATCCTGGCTGCAGTTTACTTCGTAATGATGTTCGTAGGCCACCTTCTTCTTGCAAAGCCTGCCGGCTGGCATGAGCCCCAGAAGAAAGAAAAAGGCCAGAGTATGCTGGCTGTGATCAAGAGCAAACCCATCGGTACCTACATTGGTATCTGGCTGATGTTCTACCTGAACATCACCTGTGGTCTTGCACTGATCTCCCAGGAAAAAATGATCGCAAAATGTATCGGTCTTGCCGGTATCGTTGGTATCATTTCCACCCTGTCAGCTGTCTTCAATGCCGGAGGACGTCTTGGTCTTTCCGCATGGGCAGATAAGATGAAAGACAGAAATACTATTTACAAACTGATCTTTATTGTATCCGTTGCATTCACCGGCCTGGTTGTTGCTACAAACGGCATCGTGAAGGGTGCCGACAGCATTGGTCTCACCATCCTTGTACTGGCTCTGATCTTCCTGGTAAACGCAGGTTACGGCGGCGGTTTCTCCAACGTACCTACACTTCTCTCCGATCACTACGGCATGGGCAATATCAGTGCCATCCACGGCCTGACCCTTTCTGCATGGGCCTTTGCAGGACTTAGCGGTAACCAGCTGGCAAGCTGGATCGTTAAGACCTTCGGTAAAGAGGTACAGATCGAGCACCTTCTGGAGGACGGTACCATTGAAATGATCACTGTAAATCCTACAGGTTATCAGTACGTACTGTATGCAACCCTGGCTTTATACATCGTAGCAATGCTTATCAGCTTCTTCCTGATCCCCAGACCTGATAAGACCAAGACAGAATAATTTCACCGGGGCTCATAGGCGGAATGCAGGGCTTCTGCGCCGGTTCCCTGATCACTTCCGCCTCCCCGGCAAAATTGTGACCCTCCAGCTCTTACTCAATATAGGCTTTATCATAAACCGGAATCTACATCTTCTCTGACAGCGCCTCCGCTATCATACTCACTCCATTACCAAGATACAGCAATTACAAATTCAGAACCGGATGTTCCATATTCAAAAAAGTAGTCAAAGATAATGCACAAACGGTTGCTGAGTAAGAACCAGGCCTGCCACCGTTTCCCACCAGACTCTCAGGCTCAAAGATTTTGGCGAAAAAGGTATGAATCTGAGTTTTATTTTCTGCCAAATCATACAGTACTTGCATTGTATTCTCATCCTTTAAGTGTTCGTTACTATTCAGTTCACTATTTTTCCGAGAAAATAGCCAGCTATAAATAAGCAAATTTAAGATTAAGATACAGGAAAAAATTATGATAAATAAGTTGCGAAGCTTCAAACAGAATTATATAATATAGCCATTATAAGACAAATAAATTTGTTTATTTGGTGCATTAACTAATGAGATTGGGGAAAAGGATTTTGATGAAACTGAGAAATCTATTTGAAAACAAAACTATATTTTTGACGGTGGCATGTACTTTTTTGTTGTCGTTATTTTGTGTTGTAAAAATTTGTATGCCCAATCAGGAGTATAAATACGAAGGGCAGACCGTTTTCGAAGAGGGTACCGCCTGCACAGAAGCGATTATTTATGAGTATATTTCGTTGCCCGCCGGAGTTTATGATGTTGTGTTAGAGTATCAGACAGATACCAACATGAAGAATCTTTGTACGGTGGCAGACGAAACTGTATTTAGCGGAGGACTTCTTACCAACGGAGAACACCTGTATCAGAATTTGAATCATACGGATTATCGTTTGTGGTTGCTGGAAGGGACGGAGCAGTTGAAACTTTGTATCGCATATGGAGGGGAAGGTAGCTTGCTTACTGGCAACCTGACGCTGCGTGAGACAGACGCATTGTGGACCATACTTCTGACAATCATATGGAGCGTGGCTTTTTGTGTGATATGCATACTGTTGTTTGTTAGGCATGACAGAACCGTAGGTGTGGAGCCGGACCAAAAAACAGTTATAGTGGGGCTGGCAGTCATCGTCTTGACAGCGTCCCTGCCGTTTTTACAGGACGGGATTATGGGTGGTGCAGATTTGGTGTATCATCTGATGCGAATTGAAGGCGTAAAGGACGGCATTTTGAGCGGCCAGTTTCCCCTGCGAATAGAGCCGGAGTGGCTTTTCGGCCATGGCTATGCCAACAGTATTTTCTATTGCAACACGCTGCTGTATATTCCGGCGATTCTACGGCTTTTAGGGTTTACCGTAGAGACTGCCTATAAAGTCTATTGTATCCTTATCAATGTTGCTACTGTGTGGATTGGATATTTTTGCTTCAGCCGAATATTCCGTGATCGCATGATCGGCCTGTTGTGTACGGCTCTACATACGTTGTCTGTTTTTCGAATATATAATTTTGTAGTTAAAGCAGCGTTAGGAGAAGGAAGTGCCTTTACCTTTATGCCCTTGATTTTATATGGACTTTACCGGGTGTTCTCAGAAGAGGTGAAAGGAAAAAACTATCAGAAGGCCTGGATTCCCATTGCTATCGGGTATGCAGGACTGATGCAGACCCATGTGCTGAGCTGTGAAATCTCTGCCTTTCTCACCATTATTGTATGTGGTGTGTTTATCAAGAAAATTTTTGTGAAGGAAACTTTTTTGGTGCTGGCAAAGGGAGCTCTAGCGGCAGTGACCATGAGCTGTTGGTATCTGATACCGTTTTTGGACTACTTTATCAACGAAGATATTCATATGCATTATGTGTCTGCCAGAACCATTCAGGACAGGGGGCTTTATCTTCCGGTATTGTTTTTCAACTGGTGGAAATTAGGCAACAATGCCGTGATGGGTGATTCCGGCATGGCGGAATCTCACGCCATGGGCATTGGAATGATTTTGGGCATTGGTTTTGCGGTATTTTGTGTCCTGTGGTTTAGCGGGAAGTGGCAAAAGGAGAAGAGCCGGATCACCGCATTGGGAAAAGTATCCTGCATTCTGGGTGGGTTGTTGATGCTGATGAGCTTAAATCTTTTTCCCTGGGACCGTATTCAGAATATCCATGAAATAGCAAAAACCTTGGTCAGCAGCATCCAATTCCCCTATCGTTTTTTGGGCTGGGGTACTATTTTTCTGGTAATTGTCTGGGGCTGCCTTCTTTCGTATTTTCAGAAGAATGAAAAGAAATGGCATTACTATTTGAGTATTGTCTGTATTTTGGCCGGACTGGTTACTTCCGGGCTGTACCTGACGGATTATATCTGCAGAGATAAGACATATATGCATATATATAACGAAGAAGGGATGGGATTCGGGTATATATCAGGAGCGGAGTATATTATCGAAGGAACGGATTATGAACGGTTGGCCTTTGCATTTCCGGTAACAAGCAATGATGTGGAGATTTCAGAGTATCGCAAGGAATACCTGCATATGTGGTTGTCCTGTACAAATCGTGGAAATACGGAAGGCTGTGTGGAACTGCCGCTGCTTCATTATACCGGGTATCGGGCGTACGATACCTCTTCCGGTGAGGAATTGGAAGTTATGTGCGGTACGAATAATGTGGTTAGAGTCCTTCTGCCCGCCGGCTTTGAGGGAGAAGTGGAAGTAAAATTTGTCAGCCCCATCCATTGGCGAATCGGAGAAGGTGTGACTTATCTGTGGTATTTTTCCATGGCGGTGTTGTTTGTACTGAAACACCAAAGCTGCGGAAAGGGGTTCAAAATAAATAGCAGAAAGCGAGTAGGATGATGCGGAAAGCAATTAAAAAATACCGAATATGGATCTTAATAGAGCTAGCACTTCTGTTATTGTTGTTGCCAAGCTGTTTTCAGAAAGAACTCCTTGTATATTCAGATAGTCAGATAGTATTAAATGCAGAAGAAGAATCCATGTATGAAGGATTATCTTTTTCGGTGACCCCCGGGGTATATCAGGTGAGAGTGAACGGTGTGTCTCTGGAAGAGGGGCATATTTATGTAACCGCCACCAGTGATAAACATGGATTTCGTACCTTTCGATGTAACGGAGCGACTGTTTTTTCACAGCAGGAATCTCTGGATTTCGAGATATATGTGTTGGAGAGTTTGGATAATGTGCATGTAACCTGTTCCGCTTTCGGTACACAAGCGTGTATAAAAGACCTGGAAGTGTATCGGATCAACTGGGGAAGCAGAATCCTAACCTTCCTTCTTGCAGTCGGAAGCCTGCTGTTGGACATGCTTTTGGTTTTCAGAGAGGGGATTGTGACGGGCAGGGTTTCTAAGGACAGGCAAGTGGTGTTCTGGGCACTTCTGAGCAGTGTTTTGGTTGCATATTTCCCTTATATGACCGATTATTTTAGCGATGCGGCAGATATTGCATTTCAATGGCTTCGTATAGAAGGATTGAAAGAGACTTTGTTGCACGGGAATCAATTCCCGGTGCGGGTACAAAGCTATTGGCTTTATGATCACGGATATGCGGTTTCAGCATTTAATGGAGATCTGCTTTTGTGGATTCCGGTGCTGTTTCGGTTGATCGGTTTTTCTCTGATGAATGCCTATAAGTTGTTTGTGTTGGTGATTACCATAATGACCGCACTGATTTCCTACTATTCCTTTAAGAAATGTACAAAGGAAAGCTACAGTGCACTGTTCGGAAGCGTTCTTTATATGCTGGCACCCTACCGAATTTACAATTTCTACAACCGCGGTGCTATGGGAGAATATCTGGCAATGACCTTTTTCCCGCTGATTATCTGCGGAATGTATCGATTGTTTACGGAAGACATGGAAAGTGACAAATACAAGACTGCCAAATGGCCCTTGATCATTGGATTGAGCTGTATTCTGCAGTCCCACATATTATCCTGCGAAATGATTATCGTGTGTATACTTTTTGTTTGCATTCTGTTTTATAAAAGGACATTCCGCAGGAAAACCTTTCTACAGCTTGCACAGGCCGCAATTTTATGTCTCTTGCTGAATATGGGATTCTGGCTGCCTCTTTTGCAGATGATGGCAGGGGACCAATATCTATTAAGCTCCATTATCAGTAAAAATATTCAATACATGGGGACCTGGTTTGCGGAACTTTTTCAATTGTATTCGAATAAAGATACGGCACAGAACGGAATGTATCATGCAGAACCCTTCCACATGGGGATTGCCTCTTTGATTATTTTGGTGGTTTCAGTGGGGATATTGTTCCACAGATATGTGCGGAAAAAGAAGCCGGTCGTTGTAAACCCCTATGATAAAACAATGTTGTTTTGGACGACAATGATTATTTTTACCTGGCTTCTCAGCACCAGATATTTCCCTTGGGATTTAGTTGCAGAAATTCCGGTGGTAAGCATCCTGACAACCTCCATTCAGTTCCCTACCCAGTTGTTTACTCTGGTTACGGTATTCAGTGCAATCGGCGGAGCCTTTTTCTTCCTGTGGTTTGCGGAAGAATTCACGGGATTTACCCAAGATAAAACCAAAATGCAGTATGGAAAAAACGGTTTTGTTTTTCTGCTGCTTATACTGGCCTTTTTTTCAGCAGTATATCATGTGAATGATATTTCTTTTCAGAGCAAACCGATTTGGCTGTACAACGGGGAGAATATGGGGAGTATCAGTTTTGTTAACGGCGAGTATTTGCTGGAAGGAACGGAGATTACGGACTACTCTTATCATCATCCGGTGGCAGAGGATGGACTGGAATGGGCCGATTATGAGAAAGAAGGAACCTCTGTCCGCATGTACGTTCAGAATAGTACGGAAGAAGAGAAATATTTGGAATTACCCCTAATCGGTTATATGGGCTACGTGGTTGAGGGGGACAACGGGCGAGAGACGGATCTTCGAATTACGGAAGAAAGAGGGCAGCACGGTGATTTGCGGATTGCCGTACCAGCATCTTACGCGGGATACATTGAAGTAAATTACAGGGGATTGAAGATCTTTCATGTAGCGGAACTTGTTTCTGCACTGACAGTTCTGGGAATTGCAGTATTGTGGATAAGTAGGAGGATAAAATGGAAGACAAAAACTGGGCAGTGACTCGAAAAATGATATATGTAATTGCATTCATTACAGCAGGTCTGCCTCTTGCTTGCGGTTATGTGATGGAAGGCGGAGATATTTTAATTTGGCTGACCCGAATCGAGGAGGTTGCGGAAGGATTAAAGGCCGGACAAGTTCGAATGTTTCCCAGTGCAGAGGTAACAGTGGCATATAGAGGTCAGTTTTCGGCGCTGAATTCTAATTTGTGGCTGTTCTTTCCAGCGATTATGCGTCTGATAGGCATATCTGTTACCACCGCATATCGAATATATCTGCTGTTTTTGAACGGTTTGGGATTTTTTGCCGCAAGGAGAATGTTCGGGAATTTGTTTCGGGATAAGACTGCGATAGCCGTGGGTGTGCTGTTGTATATGACTTGTCCTTATAGAATCTATTTATATTATGATAAAGCGGCACTAGGGATGGCGGCGGCATGGGCGTTGATTCCCTTTGTATTAGGGGAAATTATTCTTCTGTATCAAAAAAAACTTACGTGGCAGCGAGTTCTTGGAATTGCGACGGCTTATGCTCTAATCGGATATGCGGATGGAATTTTAATGTTTTTGGTTGCCGGAGTTGTTGTACTGTATAGCCTGTGGCAGAAAAAATGGATGGGCTTGCTTCCTATATTGGTAGGAGAATACCTGTTTTTGCCGGGAGCAATCTATTGGCTACGATATTTGCTGAAAGACGGCATGGAAGCGTGGGAGCTTCCTCTTGACTCCATCGTGTCAAGGGGGTACTCGTTGGGACAATTCTTTTCCGGTTGGACATATACCCCGGGGCGACCGGGCTTGGGACTTGGCATAATGGGGGCTTTAATCCTGTTGATATGGGGTTCCTTCACAGAGAAAGATTGTGCCCTAGGCAAAAAGTACGGCTTTTATGTTTTCCTTTTGGGGTTGATGAGTTTTCTCTCTATGAATTCTTTTTTCTGGGATACGGTACAACGGTTAGGTGCTCCTTTCCTTCGCCTGGTTGCATTGATGGAAACACCGGGAATCCTTTTCGGAATTGCTTCCATGGCAGCAGCTGTCTTGGGAGTTCATGGGATGTTTTATGTACAAAAAAAGAATTCCTTTTTTGCCCGGGTTGGCATTCCGCTGATAATTGTCACAGCGGCGGTGGGGAATGCAGTATATATATGCAATATGTTGACGTATACCAGAGTTCCTATGTTTTTATGAGGGATTTGATTGAGTGAACACAACCCTTGCTTTTATGCAGCCAATGTGGACAGTCAAGTGGCGTGAAAAAAAGTCTGTAAATTCAGATCTTCTATGATAATGGTTGAGCGGGAAGCCGTTAAAATAAGCTTTCCGCTCTTATTAAAATGTCAAAAGCCCTGTATAGTCCGGCACCGAGAATCTCATATTTTCGTAACATAAAACCAGACAAACATGACCAATCTAAATCAATTCCATTCTCTCAAAATATTTCATCAAAATGTCGGCACAGTTTTCTATGCCCAAGGCGGTAGTGTCAAGGATCATATTGTAGTTGTTCACGTCTCCCCAGACTTTACCCGTGTGTTGATTATAATAGTCAGCACGGTGTTTGTCATTCTTGTCCAACATAACCTTGGCCTCTTCATAGGAGATAGACTCTTTCTGCATGATCCTATGTATCCGGTCTTCCTTGGCTGCACTGATATATATATTGAAAACATTGGGCTGATCCTTGAGAATCTCTGATGCACATCTTCCCAGAATAATGCAGGGCTTCTGCGCCAGTTCCCTGATCACTTCCACCTCCCCGGCAAAATTGTGGCCCTCCAGCTCGTGCTCAATATAGGCTTTATCATAAACCGGAATCTGCAGCTTGTCTGACAGCGCCTCCGCTATCATACTCGCGCCGGTTCCGTATCTTCTGCTCATCGTGATCACCAATTTCATGTGAAAGCCCTCCTTCTGTTGCTACGGTATATTTCCTTCAGTAATATGAATTCAGTATATACCACAACGGCTAAATATGCAATCCGGGATTTTTTATCCATTTCTTTACAGTCCCGATGTCCATCGCCACCGCCTTGGCAATCTGTACTACGGACAGCCCCATTTCTGCCAGGTTCACAACCGTCATTTGTGCCTGCTGCTGTACCCCTTCTTTTATTCCTTCCTCGATTCCTTCCCTGCGAATCTCATCGGTTATTTCACACATTGCTCTGTATCCTCCCTCCTCGCACTTTAGAAAGTGCACTCTCCTGGACAGATCTCCCTGACTCATATCTGCCGGATCTGCTGTTTTAAAATACTCCATTAATCCTGCGATTTCAGATCCGTCATTCACTGCCGTATTTACATATGTTACATGCATACCATCTTCATACAGACTGTCAATACCTTCAAACACCTTCTTTACTTTATAAACAGTCTTTCCTTTTCTCCAGATGTCAGTCTCACTGATATATATGATTCTCACCTCCGGCATCTCATGATATTCTCTTCCCTTTTGTAAAAATTCACTGTCGACCATTGCCCCATAGAACCGTGTCCGCCTTGCCCGGGCAACTCTCCTGTCCCTGTCCGCCAGCTGTTCATCCTTTACTCGCACTTCTGTAATTTCTTCCACAAAACCTCCTGTATGTATCAGAAATAACATTTGCAGTGTATTGTTTGTAAAACAGTTATTATATTATCATTATATCATACGCTTTTACGTTTTGCAACGACTATACCACTACTTTTTACGAAACTTCAGCCCGCCTATTGTCTCTGATACCTTCTCTTACTCAATATTCAGTTGTATGATCAGTGAAAACACGGACGATTTGTCCCGGATTCCGCCCTCAGATGACAGTTTAAGAATTTCACCATTTTTTATCTTTTATAAACAATGCATTTGATTTGGCTTGTATTATTTAGATATATTATAATTATTTGTATGTGCATTTGTCAATACGTAAATAAAAGAAGAACAGACAAACAGCAGTATTACAGTTTCTCAGACCGTAATACTGCTATCCTGTTCATTTTAGAATGTTAAGTCTGCCACTTCCCGATAATCTTCGGTCATGTGGAAAGCAGTAATGCTTTCGGAGGTAATAATATAGAAGTAATCTCCGGCGTAAACGCCTCTGTAATAGTCAGATTTGTTGGCAATCGGTTCTGTCAGCAGATTGACAAACTTTCCTTCCCGGTATGCAAACAGCAGATAAGTGTTGCTCTCTGCCTTGTTATAATCCGTTACCACAAATCCGATGAGATTGGCATTTTTATCTGCCAGCACCGACTTATACTGATCCAGTGCCGGGCTGTAATCGGCATTCTCCACGCAGACACAGTCCTCTGTCTTGAGATCTGCCGGATCGGAAACATCAAACATGGCAAGTTTGATCCCTTCTCTCAGACCGGTATCGGGATCTGTCTCAAAGCCGATACCGAACAGGGAGTCCTCTCCCCACATATGAAGATAATCGGAATATCCTGTGATTTTCAGTTCTCCCAGGATCACAGGGTTCTCAGGATCTGACAGATCTGCTGCAAAAAGAGGATCGATATTGCGGTAGGTCACAAAGTAAGCCATATCACCTAAATATCTGGCAGCATAAACCGTCTCTCCCGGTGCAATGCCTGTAAGTTCGCCTACAAGGGTCAGATCACTGTCAAGGACATACAGATCAGTTCCATCCCCGGTCCCGTCATTGCAGGTCAGGATCCGCAGAAATCCGTTATATTCATTGACTGCAAAGGTATCCATTACTCTGCCGCTGATGCTGGCGGCGTTCACTGCGTTGATCACGCCGTCCTGCAGGCTGAATTTGGCAATCTCGGTGGTCTGGTACGGACTCCAGGTATTGTGGTAAAGATAGACCGCCTCGGTGCTCACATAGACATTTACATAATCGTTGACGATCATCACATTGTCCAGAAGCTGATCCGGACTGTCCACATCAACGGAAGAAATGATCAGACTGCTGTAGCCCGCTTCGGGAATATAAATGCAGTCTGCGGCAATGCGCTCTCCGCCGGCTTCAGGCACCCATTCAAGTCCATGGCTTTCCCCGTCGTAACAATTCTCAATGATCACCTCATTGGTGAACAGGTACACCTTATCCCGGATCTTGCGGGAGGTGTGATAGCTGCCGTCCTGTCCCACGCTTCCCAGAAGCTTCGGTTTCTCCGGCTGTTCCAGGGAATAGGTGTAAAGAACCGTTTGATTCTCTGTGACGGTACGGTATTTTTCCTTACTGTTTTCCAGCTTTTTCAGCTGAGAGTCCCGCTCCCCTGCAATGACCAGCAGTTTCCCGTCATCCACATAGATCTCTCTGATCTGCGTGGATGCATTTTTCGACGGAAGTTTTACCACAGCTGCCTTCTCAGGCTTCCCTTCCCGGATGTCAACAATGTGGACTTTGTTGTCAGTCACCACATAAAGGAAGGAACCGTCCGTCTTCACGATGTCACTCTCATCCACACCCTGCATCTGCAGATTGGTGGTGGAATGCTGCTTCTGCGCCGTATCCACAAACGAATCTGTCCCCGTGGCTACATTGGGTTCTGATTTCACACCGCCTGTAGATTCTTCCTCCACCGGAAAGAAGGCGCCGTCTGCGGTCTCGGCTCTCTCTGTAGGCACCGCAACTCCCATATCTTCTACAATATAGTAATAGTTAAAATACTCCCCATCGCCCACGACAGCATCATATACCTGATCATAGCTCTCAGCCACCCGGTAAAGCTCCCCCGCGTTTACCTTGGGCGCAGCAGTTTCCACCTCTGCAATGTCCTCATCGGCTGCCTTGGCCATGCTTTCCGGCGCCATCTCTTCCTCTTGCAGCGTTTCCTTTTGATCTCTGACCAGATGATCCCTGCCTGACATAATCCCTGACAACGGGAGGCTGACCAACATGATCAGCACCGCTGCAGCTGCAGCATAGCCGAATCCCATATAGAAGTTCCTGCGGCCTTTCTGCTGTGTCTTATCTCCTCTGCTGCTCTTCTCTTTGCTAAGGAGCATTTCCTGTATTTTTCCGGGCTTCAGACGCTCCGGAATCTCCACGTCTTTTGCAGATTCCCTGATCAATTCCCTGATCTGTCTGTCACTCATATGCACACCTCCCGGCTGTCTATCTTCTCAGCCATCTTCTTCAATGCTCTGCTCTCCTTGGTCCGGACCGTATTGGGATTCATCTTAAGCATCCCTGCAATCTCCTTCGTGGTGTATCCTCCGAACACATGCAGGCTGACGATCAGACGTTCCTTATCCGGCAGTTCCCCAAAAATGTTGCGGACAAACATGCTGTCCGTCATATCACAGTCGGCCGCCGCGATCTCTCCGGCATCTTCAAGGGGTACCGTCTTTTTGCTGTACTCCTTCAGCCTGTTCTTGCATTTGTTGGACAGGATCCGAAACATCCACGCCTTAAAGGCATCGGCACTGCGCAGCCTGTGTATGGACGCAAAAGCATCCGCTACAGCCTCGCTGACCGCATCCTCCGCATCTGTCTCGTTGCGCAGGGTATATAATGCAAATCGATACATATCTTTGTAGACAGCCTCATATAAACCGGCAAATGCCCCTGCATCTCCTGCCCGGGCCGCCTCTACCAATTCCAGATACTGGTCCATACTCTCACCTCTCCCTGCCGCCTGCAAGCGACAGTTACTTGCCGGTTCCCCGGCCATGCGCGCACTTTTTGGTGTTCATACATATAGTGTATTATTTTAAGGAGTTTGTTTCAAGAAGTAAAAATTTTCCTCCAAAAAAATCTGCTGTTGCACTCCAATATTCCATTTGTTATACTTATCTTAAACAAAAGGAGGCTTATGCCATGCTGCGAATCGCAATCTGTGATGATATGAGGGATGTTTTGACCGAGACAAAAGAAATACTGCTAAGCCGGACTCCCGGACCTGACCATATGGCCGTGGAATTGTTTGAAGATGCCGATTCCCTGATCGCTGCCCACACAGCAGATCCTTTTGATATTATCCTGTTGGATATTGTGATGCCCTTCTTAAACGGTATTGACGCTGCCGGTGAAGTCCGGAAGCTGGACCGCAATGTGAAGATCGTTTTTCTCACCACGTCGCCGGAATACGGCGTGGAATCCTACAAGGTGAAAGCGGATAACTACCTGCTCAAACCCATTGATTCTGACGCCCTTTACCGCTGCCTGGATGAGCTGTATGAAGACCTCCGGTCACAGGAAAAATTTCTCTTGGTGAAAGGGCTTCATGCTGTGCGCCGCATACCGGTAAGAGAGATCGAATCCATAGAAGCCCAGAACAAGCAGGTGATTCTCTCCCTTTCGGACGGCTCCTCCTTTACAGCTTCAGAACCGCTGTACGCCTTCGAGAAGAAACTTCCCGTTTCCGACGGTTTTTTCAAATGTCACCGAAGCTATCTGGTGAACCTGCAGGCGATTGAAATGTACACACAAAAAGAGATCCGTACCAGGAACGGATACCGGATCCCCATTTCACGCAACTGCCACAGGAAGTTTGAGGATACCTATTTCAGGATGATATTTGGGAAAAGTTAAGATATTTATTATAAAAGCGGGTTGCCCTCGGACAACCCGCTTCCTTTGTATTACTGTATTACTTATAGTTCTTTATGAGTGATTAGTTGTTTCTGTAAGCAACAACCTCAGCGATAGAGGTCCACTTGGAACTCTGGTTGTTACCGGTTACAGTAACTCTCACATATCTTGCCTGCTGTGAATTACTGAAGTCATTGATACTATATACTTCTCCGGCAGATACTGCTACTGTCGGAAGTGACTTGCCTTCCCATACATCCGTGAAGGAATCACCGTCCTCAGATACACTAACTACATAGTCATAAATTCTTCCTGCATCACCCTGGAACAGAACTGCCAGACCGTCTAGTGCCTGAACAGTCTTCAGGTCGATGGTGATGTGGTTACCTGCGGTATCGCCGGCCCACTTTGTGCCACTGTTTGCATCGATTACATTTGTAGCAACGTTAGCAGGCTGAGGTGTGCAGCTTCCCACTGCGTTAACGGCAGGAATAGAAGTCTTGCCCTCAAAGTTCACGGGTGCGGGAACCGCTTTAAAGGTAATGGAGTAAACGGCTGTGTTGGTAGCATCCGTCTTATCAGTCAGGGTGATGGTGGTCACTTCATCAAGGCTTGCGCCCTTGTTAACCACTACATCTACGTTCTCGCCTGCGGTTGCAACAATCTCAGGAACGGTTGTGATCTGTCCCTCTACATAGTAGCTGGTAACAGTGTAGCCTTCCAGAGTGTCAGCCACGCCGTCGATCAACAAGCTGTCCAGCTTGAGTTTTGCAGGACGCTTTCCGTCAGGAACGGTCCAGGTACTCATATCAACGTTGTAATCAGCTACATCTGTAGGATTTACAACGGAGTTAGGTGTCATCTTCACGGTAATGTTCACGTCACCGGTTACATCTGCGAAGTAGATCTGCAGTCTCTTAACAGTTTCCACTGTGTTGTAAACTGTCTCGGAGTTCAAAGGCTTCGCCACATCATAGCTTACCACGCCGGGTACGCTGGTAATGATGTCCATGGTCATGGAACGTCCATCCTTGGTAAAGGTTACCTTATTGGTTGTTGATGCCTCAGTATTCTGGATCTCCAGATCACACTGTGTCAGCAGGAACCAGTAAACCTGAGAGTTGGCATTCTTCATGGTCATCTCATCACGGATGACAAGGCTTCGTCTGTTATCTGTAAACTGGAGGCCTCTCAGAAGCTTGGTTGCGTTCACTCTGTAAGCGTCGGTCAGATCAGTCAGTACGATGGTACCCTTATCCTTGGGCTCAAACTTAGTGATCGGGTTGACGGAAATGTATTCCTGATCCTGTGCAGCAGTGGGATTGATAACAGGTACACTGTGTGCCTCTGCTCTCATACGGAAAATCTGCCAACGTTTTCCGTTATCAGTCTCATCCCAGTAACCGCCCTGGTTATAGTTGTCCTGACCAAGCTCTTCCACCCATGTAACGCCGTCACTTACAAAGGTAAAGCTTCCGGCATCCAGATGTGCATGGCTCAGATTGTTGGTACCTGCGTGGATCGCCGCGAAAGTAGTCTCGCCACTCTCAAAGGTGTCATGCATGGTTACAACACCATTGTCTCTGTCATAATAAATTGCATCCAGTTCAAATTCGTCAATACTTCCGGATGTGGCGGGATCATACCAAAGCAGTCCCAGCGCCAGGTGCTCCCCGGTACCCATCTTACGGTTAGATTTCTCCATGGTAATGGCAGAGACAGCAGGATTATCATACTTATCTGCCAGATAGAACAGTTCCGGTGTATAAATCTTGGAAGTGATACCGTCACCGATGTTGAAGGTTCCGTTGTCACTCTGCATATCAATGATATAGTTAGCCGCGTTTCTCACACCTTCTGCCAGACCCAGCCTCAGGTCAGTGCCAAGGGTGGTCTCCAGAGCGGAATGTGCCTTAACCATATAGGTGGTTGCATAATCCCAATAGCTGGGACCTTCATACCATGCACCGATAGGAGCATAGCGGAACAGATAGATGTCTGCAGACCTCACTGCGTGCTGCAGGATTCTGGAAGCCTCATCGGGATATACATCCAGCATGGAGAGCGCACCCACGATCAGGCCGCCACTGACAACGTTGTTCCAGTTACTTTCACCAAAGCATCCGGGGGTCATGTGACCGTCAGCAGTCTGATACAGGATCATGGCATCATAGAATGCATTGTTGTACATACCCTGCTCTACAATCTTTCGCTCTGCAGGGGTCAGTGCTTCGTACAGCCAGTCGTAACCGATAGCGACAGCTGCTGCCATTTCACCGGTATCCAAAGCATGAGAAGGATGCCAGTCCATAAACTCACATACTGCTTTCAGCTCTTTGAAGCCGCGGTCAGCATACTTCTGATCCTGTGTGATCTGATATGCCATACCGTATGCATACATCTTGCTCAGCACCTCACGGCTGACTGCCAGAAGTCTGCTACCGTCTCTCAGCTCATAGAATACGGGATCCTTATCCATGGTAGCATCTGCGGTATAGATTACAGCCTGTGCCCATGCATAAATGTCGGGATCGGACTTGTCATTGTAGATCTGACGAATTCTCGCAAAGTCATCAGCAGTTGCCTGGATACGAGGGTGTACACCCTTCATGGAAGAAGCATTGTACATCTCCATCAGGTCATCGTCAGAAGGTCTCAAGAAGAACAGGTAGTCGGTGAGAGCCTTCAACTCATCTGCATCTGTAGGAAGTGTATATGCAGTATCACCTGCAATCACCAGACCGTTGTTGTAAACAGTATCATCATCTGTGGTAACTGTCTTATTCAGTACGGTTGTGTAGAACTCTTCCACATCCATGTCAGCTGCAGTGCCGTCCGGCAGGGTTACGCCCAGAATGGAAGCCAGCTCAGCAGTCTTGATCATGGTCTTGTCGCCATCAGTCCAGGGAACTGTAGGAAGGAATTCCTTCTCGCCGTTTACGAATACCAGACCGTTTACCTTGTGAACAGCGGTATAGCCGCTCAGGGAGTTGATGATAGCGGTTTCATCCGGGAATACGCTCTCATCAGTCATGGTGATCACCTTAACGATCTCACCAAGGTCATCCATGGGTGCCTTTGCATCGTAGACTTTGAGGTTATCAAAACCTACTGCGAAGGGCATTGAATAATCGTTTTCTGTTGTATTACCGAAATCACCGAACTTGGTACGGTGGAAACGGATGCTGGGGATCTTATTCTCAGAATTATACTGAGAAGGCAGATCTGTAGAACCAACAAGTTCATCGTTCCAGTAATAATCCATGGTTCCTGCATAGTAGTTCACTGCGATTGCAATGGTATACCAGGTATCCAGATCCAGCTCAAAGTTTCCGACAGGAGTTACAAAGGTATTGTCTACCTTCAGAACACCAAGAGAATAAGCCTGGGACTCATTCTGATTAATATACAGGTTAAACCAGCTGCCTAAAGTCTTTACCTTAAAGTCAAATTCATATACCACGAAATCAGACATGGAATCCAGCTGGCTCATGGTCAAATGAGCCTCGCCCAGGTTGGCTGCACCGGTATTCTCAATGAGGAAATATGTATTGGCGCTATCTCCTTCACCCTCGGTCACCCTTTGCTTGAAATAACCGGTTCCTGCAGCCTTGATTAAAGCTTCACTATTCTCAAAATCCTGATTCAGGATTACAGAGTTTCCAAGGTAAGGGCCTTCGCCCAGATAGCCGTCGATCTGAGTTGCCTCAAGAGTTACATTTACATCAATATCTTTGCCCTGATACTCGTTGCCGGCTTCCTCACTCATATGAACTGCCAGTGCGAAGTAGTCTACATCGCCCTGAGCGTCCAGTCTGCCCTGAGGTGCTGCAGTATAGGTTTCAGACAGGATGGTACCCTTCTGTACGCCGTCAAACTTCTTTAACTCTGCCCATCTGTCAACCACGTTCAGGTCAGCGGTTGCATCCAGTGCAGCCTGCTGTTCAGAAGGAGCCTGTACGCCATCATAAAGAGCATATTCAAAGGTGCCGTCCTCTGCCTCAATGCCCGAAACGTCAATGAGGATCTGATATTTTACGGGAAGCGTTTCCTGATTCTTAACTGCAAGGTAAAGAATCTTGGTCATACCGGGCTCCCAGTAAGTTTCCGTATCGCCGTCATCAAAGATGTTCTTATCGCTGCCGCGAAGGGTGACATACTCTGTGCCGTCATACTTCTGGAAATCGATCTTTAATTTTCCGGCTTCCACTCTGCCGCTTAAGCTGATTGTATCGGAGAACCATGCCAGGGTGGTACCCAGGAACATGGCCACGCACAGAACCAGGGAAAGCAGGCTGTAAAGCCATCTGCGTTTTCCATTCATCATTTACTTTCCTCCATTTTAAAAATTTAAAATGTTGTTACTTCTGATCTGTTATACTATTTAGTCGGAATCTTAACTTCAAAGTTATCGATACCAACCTCGATATCTGCTGTCTTATCCGGTGTTGCAGGGAAGTTGGAAGCAGCTACGGAAAATCTGATCTCGCCGGGAACTGTCAGACCGGTTCTGGTTGCAGGGGTAGGATTCTTCACACCGTCAGCATAGTAATATACTTCACCGGTGGTAAAGTTTACTTCCACACCGATATGATGCCACTCACCAACATCCAGGGTCAAAAGCTTCACCACGTTGGCGGGATCTTCACGGTCAACATCCACCACTTTCTTTTCAAACCAAAGTGCACCGTCCTGCAGCTTGATGCCGCCCGGAACACCAATGTACAGATAAGTCTCTTCATTGATCAGCTTAATGTCGAAGGAGTAAGCCAGCACCTGCTCCTCGGTCACGCCTTCGCTCAGATTTAAGAAGCCTGCACGGAAGTTCTTAGGGAAGCCATCCTGCTTGGGATCATCCAGACACTTGATGCTCAGGTAGTTATTACCGTCTTCCTCGGTTTCCTTGGTAACCTTTCCGCCGGTTCCCTGAACAGGCTGAACACCGTTATCCTTGTGCACCACAAAGTCGTTTTCAAAGTCATAACTCTTGGTCAATTTATAATCCTCAAAAGGATCTACATAAGGGGGTACATTAACTTCAAAGTTATCGATACCAACCTCGATATCTGCTGTCTTATCCGGTGTCGCAGGGTAGTTATAATGAGATACGTTAAAATTAATCTGGCTAGGAACTGTCAGGCCGGTTCTGGTTGCAGGGGTAGGATTCTTTACACCGTCAGCATAGTAATATACTTCGCCGGTGACAAAGTTTACTTCCACACCGATATGATGCCACTCACCAACATTCAGGGTCAAAAGTTTCACCTGGTTGGCTGTATCTTCACGGTCAACGTCCATGCTCTTCTCAAACCAAAGTGCACCGTCCTGCAGCTTGATGCCGCCGGGAACACCGATATACAGATAAGTCTCTTCATTGATCAGCTTAATGTCGAAGGAGTAAGCCAGCACCTGCTCATTGGTCACGCCTTCGTTCAGCTTTAAGAATTCTGCACGGAAGTTCTTAGGGAATGTATCCTGCTTAGGATCATCCAGACACTTGATGCTCAGGTAGTTATTGCCGTCTTCCTCGGTTTCCTTGGTAACCTTTCCGCCGGTTCCCTGTAAAGGCCCAACTCCGTTATCCTTGTGCACCACGAAGTCGTTTTCAAAATCATAACTCTTGGTAACTTCATAATCCTCAAAAGGATCTACATAAGGAGGTACCATAACTGTGAAGTTATCGACACCAACCTCGATATCTGCTGTCTTATCCGGTGTTGCAGGGTAGTTATGAGGAGATACGTTAAAATTAATCTGACTAGGAACTGTCAGACCGGTTCTGGTTGCAACTTCAGCACTCTTCACGCCGTCTGCCCAGTATGAAACCTCACCTGCTGTAAAGTTCACCACAACAATGATGTTGTGCCACTGTCCGGGTACCAGATCAAGGAACTTCACCATGTTAGCGGGATTTTCACGGTCAACATCCAAGCTCTTCTCAAACCAAAGTGCACCGTCCTGCAGCTTGATGCCGCCGGGTACACCAATATACAGATAAGTCTCTTCATTGATCAGCTTAATGTCGAAGGAGTAAGCCAGCACCTGCTCATTGGTCACGCCTTCGTCCAGCTTTAAGAACCCTGCGCGGAAGTTCTTGGGGAAGCCATCCTGCTTGGGATCATCCAGACACTTGATGCTCAGGTAGTTATTACCGTTAGCCTCGGTTTCCTTGGTAACCTTTCCACCGGTTCCCTGAACAGGCTGAACACCGTTATCCTTGTGTACGACAAAGTCGTTTTCAAAATCATAAACCTTTGTGGTTGTATAGCCGGCAAAAGGATCTTCCTCACCGTCTGCCTGTACATAAGATACCTGACGGGCATTTACAACAATTTTAGCATCAAAGTATGTTCCCTGATACTCGTTGCCTGCGTTCTCGTCCATATGTAATACCAGTGCAAAGTAATCTACTGCCTCGGCTTCCAGATGTCCGTAAGGAGCTGCCTGCAGCTCGCCCTCTTCTACAAGACCGGTCTGCTCGCCTGCTTTTGCAACGATCTGGTCCCATTTCTTCTGCTCTACAGCCAGATCCATTTCTTCTGCTTCAGGATCATCCGCCTTTAAGCCATCGATGATAGCATACTGGAGAGCACCTGTCATGTCACCTTCCAGTTTGATCTGCATATCGTAATTAAAGGCAAGTTTTCCTTCATTACTTACTGCCAGATAATAAACCTCTGTCTGGTTGGGAGTCCAGTTGGTTCCGCCAAATACCGGTTCGGTTGACTCGGTATAGTCAGCGTCGTTGTCCTTGGTTCCCACGTTCTTGTACTCATCGTCGATATACTTCTGTAAAGCAACTTTGAGTGTTCCGACTTTCAGATCAGCCGTAACGTTGATGGTATCGGTAAACCATGCCAGGGTTGAGCCCACGAGCATTGCCAGGCACAGTACTAACGATACCATACTGGAAATCAATGTTTTCTTAGTTCTTCTTGATTTCATCTTTCTCCTCCTACTTATTTTATTATGTTAATGGTCTCATGCCATTCACACCTTGGGGAAAAAATTAATTGTTGCCGGTCACTTCTCCCGGTTCTTTTCCTGCGGCTCCCTCTTCCTCTGCAGGATCCTCTGTAACTGTCACTGCGGGAGCATCACCGCCTGTGATCACGATATCTCCGCTGGTCACTTCCACACCGGCGTTCAGCTCTTCACGGTAAGTTCCCCAGCTGGGAAGAACAAATACCTCCGTGCTTCCTGTTCCCGGGAACTTGGCTGTGATCACGATCTCATTTTTCGGATTCAGGGGCGCGGTATGCCAGATCATATCTCCGGCGGAGATCACGCTGTAACCGTCCATTTCATCTACGGTACCGGTTGCAGTGATCTTAATGTCATACACCTTACCGTTCTCTGCGATAAAGCTGGTTCCGTCCTGCTCTACAAAGCCCTGGTCACCGCTGCTGACATACACTTTGGCTCCGTATTCTGCGGCTTTGATGGTTCCTCCCGGCACTTCGATCCTCTCGCTGAACCACGCCCAGGTCACACCTAAGAGCAGTACCGCGCACATCACGATCATATGTAAGGAGGAAAACAGTCTTTTCTTATTCTTCATATACAGTTACCTCCTATTCAAATGCCTTGTCAGGATTGTTGACACTCTGTACCGCATCCACATTCATGTCAAAGGTTATGCTCTGTGCCTGTGCCTCATTGCCGCATTCCTCCGGCATGTGGAACAGAACCTTCAGTTCCTTCTCTTCGCCGATGCCAAGAGCCTCATCGGCTGCCGCTGCAGACTCTCTTGTCATCTCTGACATGATACCTGCAAAAATTTCCTCATCCTCGGAAAGTACTGTGATCTCAAGCACGTCAGCAAGTTCTCCCTCTATGTTTGAGAAATAAAGCTTGTAATACACCTCACAGGTACTGTCATTGGTGAGTTTGAACACTTTCTCTGACGTAGCGCCGGGCTCGAGTAAAATATCTCCCCCTCCTACCGCAGTGCTCTCATTGCTTAAGCTGATAGCTACCACGCCTGTGGTAAACTCATTGTTCTCCACCGTCTTTGCCACATAGTAGGCATAAGCGATGGTGGTGGTACACAGCACGCCGAACAGAATCACGATTCCCGTCACGCTGCGTCTGAAACGCTTAAGACTCTTACTTTCCTGATCCTTCACAAGGATTTTTCTTACCATTATCATTATAATAAGAAGCAATCCTAAAGCAGTGCTGGTAATGATCAGGATCTTCAGTGCATTTTCACCGGTCGCCGGTGATGAAGGTATCAGGTTGTCGTTCTCATTACCGCCTTCATTGCCGCCCTCGTTACTGCCTTCGTCTCCGCCTTGATTTCCGGGCTCATAGTCTGCAACTTCCCAGGTAAAATCCGCCACTAAGGACAGGTTCTGGTAGTCGTTGCCAACGCTCTTGTCCAGATAAGCGGTGATCGCGTATGTAGTGCGGACAGTCTCACCCTCTGCAGCTGCAGTCGACAACACCTTATCCCATTTAGCGGGAAGATCTTTGGCGGTGCCGTCATAGAGTGTTGCGTCGTCGGTAAGGTTCTCAACCTTGAACTTCAGCACTTCGGCCAGCTTCTCATAGCCATCCCGGACATTGATCTTCATGCTCATCATGACGGAATTCCTGAATGAAACATCCACGTCATAAGTGTAGCTGAAGCTGTCCCCGGGAAGCATGCCATCCACCGCGAACCGCTCGCCGTCCATGGCATTGCCGCGATAGAGACTGACGGTGCCTGACTGCCCCTGACCGGATGCAAGATTCTGCGCCAGGCTTACACTTGTCCGATTTACGTCCGTATATACATTCACTGCTTTCCCTGCTGTAAACATACAGCTGAGTACAAACAGGAATGCCAGGGCAATGATGGCAATGTTCACTGTCTTCTTTGCTTTCACTTTATCCCTCCTTGTTTTTTTATTGCAAAACATTGCATTTTAATTACATCACATTTCATTTCTGTTTGGAATGGACCATTTTTATCACACTTGGATAATGAATGGATAATTTTAATAACAATGGACGATTTCGATAATCGAAATCGTCCATTGGAATAATTCATATGTTTTGATGTAATATGTCTGTAAAGTTTATTTGTTTAAGAGCCAATCGATGGCATTCACAACCTCGATCCCCTCATAATTACCAAGGGTAAAGCGATCAAGGGTCAGTATCATTTTGGGATGATTATCTCTGATACTTCTGAGCGGGGCCATTTCTCTTTCAAAGGTAGATTCTTCTACCACAGAAGCCGTCACCTGACAATAAAGAACCTTGTCATTCTTTCTTCCTACAAAATCGACTTCCGTCACACCAACCTTTGCCACGTTTACACTGTAGCCACGTCGCAAAAGTTCAAAGAAAATGATATTTTCGAGGGAAAAACCCAAATCATATTTTTGCCTTGCGAGCAGATGCCGACGAAGGCCGAGGTCAACGATATACATTTTCTGATTCTTTTTAAGAAGCTGTTTGCCAGGCACATCATAGCGCTCTGCAGGATAAAATAGATACGGTTCAACCAAAGCTTCAACATAATCATCCACCGTGTTCTGAGAAATTTTTCTGCCGCTTGAAGTTACGTAATCGGCAATGCTCTTAACCGAGACAGGACTCCCTATTGAACTCGCAAGAAATTTTGATATATTTTTCAAAAGTGCTATGTCAGTAATCTTACGCTTGTTAGGGTCCTTTTCTTTGCGCTTTTGGCGTTCCTCCACATCCTTGACAATTATGGTGTTATAGATACCTTCCAAATAGGTGTCCATCATATCGGCCCGGTCCCCAAGAGATGTCACGTACGGAAAGCCACCATATTTCATATATTCGGCAAATAAAGCCTCTTTATCTCCGGTCGGCTTCAGATGACAGAACTCAGCAAAAGAGAGCGGGAGCATGCTGATCTCAATATATCTTCCCGAAAGAAGCGTTGCAAGCTCGCCCGAAAGCAGATAAGCATTGGACCCGGTGATATATACATCCACGTTATCTTTAACATAAAGACTGTCTACTGCTTTCTGAAAATCCGGCACTTGCTGTATTTCATCCAGAAAAACATAGGTCAGTTTTGTTTTATGCAGCCTTTCCTTCACATAATTATATAAAACTTTATAGTTCAAAAGTTCTTCGTATTCCAGCTCTTCAAAGTTTATTGATATGATCTGTTCATCTTCTATGCCTTGTGTTTTCAAATATTCCCGATACAGCTCCAAAAGGGTAGACTTACCGCAGCGACGGATTCCGGTAATCACTTTTATTACCTTTTCATCTTTCCATTGTTTGAGCTGATCTAAGTATTCTTTGCGCTGTACCATAATACAATCCTCCCATACAGCTTATTCTGTACAGAATCATTATACTATATTATGATGTACGTCGTCAACTTGTTATTTCCGATTTCGGAATTTACTGTTTTATATTGTTAATTCGTTCCGATTTCGGCATTTTAATTGTCAAGTTCAGCTGTTTTGATATTCCGTAGGGCTCACGCCCATCTTTTTCTTAAAATAACGGGAGAAGTAATAGATATCCCTGAAACCGCACTGTCCCGCCACCTCCGTAACGCTCATACCTTTCTCCTCCAGAAGGCTTGCCGCGTGGAGAATCCTCAAGTGCATCAGATACTGATGGAGCGGCATACCGGTACATTCCTTCACAATACTGCTCACATAATTGGGGTGGAAGCCGAACTCCTCACCAATCTCCCTGTTGGTCAGCTGTCCCATATAATTGTCATGGATGTAGTCGATGATCTTCACCGCGGATTCACCCCGGGAGCGGCGGATGGCATCGTCCCCGTGCCGCACGCAGGTGATGAGGATACCTGCAAGCACGCTGCTGATCTCCAGTTCAAAGAATTTAAACCTGTGGGAGTATTGATATTCCATTTTCACAAGCTTGCGGCAGATCACTTGCATGTCACCCACATAAGTTACCCTGTTCAGCGTCTTTACATCGTCAAAGGTGACATGTTCCACCATGTCATCCCGCACAAAGGAATCCCTTGCCACAGGCCGGATAGGAATCGACAAACCGGCATTAGAATACGTATAGTCGAAATTCACCGCCAGATATCGGACGGACTCTCTCGGCGTGTGCAGGCAGTACTCCACGCCCGCATTTATAATAAGAACACTTCCTTCCTGCATCTCATACAGGCGGCCGCCGCTCTCTATCACACCGTAACCCTCACAGGTATAAAAAAGTCTGGCATCATATGGAATCACAGGAGAGCTCGGTGCCGCCGCATCCATGGAATAATATCTCACATATCTTACAAAGGGTTTGATCTCATTGAAGAACATTTTCTCCCTCCATCTTTATTTTGTACAAATTTTTGTTTATTTTTTTCATTTATAATCGGATTATATCATACTAAAATACAGATAGAAAGTACAAATTATATTCATTATAGAAAGGACGATTCATATGATCACAAGAAAAACAAAAAGAACAGCCAAAATCGGTGTGTTTGCAGTAGCACACGCTACTTACTGGGATCAGTTCGAGGGACTGTATGACAACATTATGGGATATCACAGAGATTTTCTGAAGCTGGTAGAAGAAAACGAGGTTGACGTAGTGGACTTCGGCATGATCGACAGCTCTCAGAAGGCTTATGCGGCAGTAAAAGAGATTGCCGGAAGCGGCATCGACCTGCTGCTCTGCAACATGAGTACATATGCAACTTCCTCCGTTTTTGCACCCATCATGAGAGAGGCAACCGTTCCGGTAGTTCTGGTGGCACTTCAGCCCCTTGAGAAACTGGATTACACCAAGGCAAGCACCTTCATGCAGCTGGAAAATGACAATATTTGTTCCGTACCGGAGTTTACCGGCGTAGCAATCCGTCTGGGCAAGAAGGTAGACGATGTGATCATCGGTACTCTCTACGGCGATAAGGAGGCGCAGGCAGAGCTTGCAAAGTGGTGCGACATCGCCAAGGTTCTCCACACTCTGAAGGGCGCAAGAATGGGTCTCATGGGCCATTCCCTGGAAGCCATGTACGACATGCACGCAGATCCCACCGCTGTATCCGCTGCTTTCGGCCTTCACGTTCCCCTTCTGGAGATCGACGATGTGCTGAAAATGTATGAGACGGTAACCGAGGAAGAGATTGCCGAGAAGATCAAGGTGATCGACGAAGAGTTTGATATGCCCGAGCCCAAGTCCGACCCTGTTACCCTGAAGCTCACAGACGCTGACAAGCACCAGGCTGCCAAGACCGCAGTAGCCCTTGACAAATTTGTAGAAAAGTATGAGCTCACCGGCCTTGCTTATTATTATGAAGGAGGCGCCGAGAGCCTTCACAGAAAGGTTGCCACCACCTTTATCGTGGGTAACTCTATCCTGAATGCACAGGGTATCCCCATGTGCGGCGAGTTCGACATCAAGACCTGTATTGCCATGCTGATCATGGACAGACTGAACATCGGCGGAAGCTTTGCGGAGTTCCATCCCTTTGACTTCAGCGAAGACTTTATCCTGGTAGGCCATGACGGGCCTCACCACCTGGCCATTGCAGAGGGCAAGCCCGTTCTCCGAAGCCTGAAAAAATATCACGGCAAGCCCGGCAGCGGCGCTTCCGTAGAGTTTAAGATCAAGGAAGGCCCCATCACTATGCTTGGCATCACCCAGACCGGCGACGGCAAGTTTAAGTTTGTCATCGGCGAAGGGATCTCCAAGAAGGGTCCCATCCCTCCCACCGGCAACACCAACACCAGAGGCTTCTTCGAGCCCACCACCAAGGAATTTATCAAGAAGTGGGTTATGGAAGGCCCTACCCATCACTACGCACTGGGTATCGGACACCATGCGGACACCATCGCAAAGATTGCCGATATTCTGGGAATTGAGCGCGTGATCGTAAGATAAACATCATTTTAATCATGGAAAGGAGAAGCATTCTATGTTTCGGTCAGTTACCTTAGAAATGAGTTTAAAACCTTTTAAAAAGATAGATGACGATTCCGTCCGAGAGGTCTGTTCCCGTATTTTTGACCAGTGGCATCATCTGGTAAAGAACCGCGAGGTGATCTCCGTAATGCTCTGGGTCGGCGACGGCTGCGAGATGATTGACTATACCGGTGACCTTGACAGGGAATTTGAGTGGGCTTACTTTGTGGGTACCGCCAATCTGCCTCTGGTAGGCGACCTCCCTCAGGAGACCAGCCTCCACGAGAGATCACAGCTGTACACCGAAAATCCGGTGAAAATGACCTACGGCACCTTAAAGAAGATCATTGCCTGCATCAAGGAGGAGGGAAGAAAACGTTATCCCAACGCCCGTATCCGTGTAGGCGAGACCTTTGATATCGGTCCCGAATTTGCCATTGCAGACTTCAAATATCACCGCCACCCGGAGAGCTGCTCCGGTTCCGGCGCCAGCGGATTCGGTTTTGTGGACCCTACTATCCTGTTAAACGGCGATGATTACCCTTACGCCGCTTATCCGAACGGTCTGCCCGACAAGACCCCCATGGGTACCCTGATGGGCGCTCAGGCCAATGTATTCTTAAGAGATATGGATTTTGATTATCTGTGGCTCTCCAACGGTATGGGCTTCTGCAACGAGCCCTGGAGCGAAAAGGGCAAGATCTACGACGGCACCAGGTTCTATCCCGAGAAATTAAAGGACACCAAGCACAAGATCTTCCTGTTCTGGAAGCTTTTCCGTGATGCCTGCCCTGATTTTCCCATCGAGACCAGAGGTACCAACTATTCCGTGGGTATGGACTATGCCAGCGACGGCGTGCCCCTATACGACATTTATAACGGCAATTTCAATATGACTCCCCCGCCCAACTCCCCCTGGGCAGCCATCAATGATGATATGGGTATCGAAATCCTGGGACATCTTACCAGAAATGCAGCCCTGCCCGGCAAGGATTATATGTTCCGCTACTATCTGCACGATCCCTGGTGGGTAAATTCCCCCTGGTACGACAGATACGAGGGCTATCCTCATGACATTTATATCCCTATGTCACTTTCCCGCATTGATGAGGAGGGCAACACCCGGAATCCCGGCCTGTTCAACATCCTTTCCATCGACAATAGCTGGGGCGGCATGCCGGACAACTGCGTACTGGAACCCATGCCTCACATCCTGAAGGCAGAAAAAGATGCTCCCGACGAAGCGGCTCCATTGGTGTTAGTATATCCCATGCGGGAGTACACCACTTCCCACGATGCCGATCTGCTGGAAGAAATGTATTTTGGCGACCGCTTCCTGCGTGATGCTTTGAATGTGGGTTTTCCCATGGCTTCCGTGGTCTCCACAGACAATTTTGTGAAGCACTGTGCAGAGGGAAAGAGTGCCATTTACAGCAAATCAGTGCTGGTCGTTCCGGCAGCCTTTGACAATGATGACGCAAAAGCAGCTCTGGCAGAATATGCAGCAAAGGGAGGAAAGCTGATCGTATACGGCAGCGCTGACGCTCTGGCCAAAGTAAACTTCCCTTGCAGTAAAGCAGACATCGCCGGCCAGGCTTCTCAGCTGTTTGATGCATTTGCCGGTTACAGATACGAGATCAGCTTCGCAAAGAAGGCAGAGAACTCTGCCCTTCCCACCATGACACTGCACCGTTTTGACAACGCTATAATGTTCAATGTTTACAACCGCGACACCACCGTGCAGAGTAAGTTCCGTTTCCCTCTGGGCGCGCCGGTGATCAATGGTTATAACACCTGCATCGAGGACGGTTTTGCCACCTATCAGTTCCCCCGCAGCGTACACGGCGAGTGCCGCGTATTCGTAAAACAGGATTCCGGCGTGGTAAGAGCCCGGGATATGTCTCCCGGCAACACCAGGTACCACAGAAAAATGTGCATTACCGGCCTGGAAAACGCTGAAGTTTGTCTCTTCCCTGAGGCTCACTGCACCAAGACCTCTATCGTGGCCATACTGGAACAGAGCCACTTCACCCCCTTTGCCCAGGATGGTTGGGAAGTAGTGGAGGATCCCGAGGTTGGTACCTACCTGCACAAGAAGAATGTTTCCGGCACTATTTACTTCCTGATGCCTCACAAAAAATAGCTTTTAAAAAAACCGGACGAGCAACCGTTTCTCTGGAACGATTGCTCATCCGGTTTTTTTATTGTTCTCTCTTACCAATATCTCTTGAAATCAGAATTGCTGAGTCGAAGAAGCGCTTCCAGGTAGAAATAATCACCGTAGAGAGCACAGCCCTCCAACCCAAGATTATAAGGTCTTGCGCCTGTGCAGCCCCAGAAAAGGCCGTCATAATACTGACCGTTTTTATTGGTCTCGCCGGTGTAACCGTCTATGATTGCCTCAACCAGCATACAAGCTGCATTGTAGTAAATCTCTCTGTCAGGATCGTTCTCATCCATATAGTTGAGAGCTTCCAGCATACCACAGGCAGAAATTGCGCCGGCAGAGGTATCTCTGGGCTCATCACCGTCCATGAAATCATAATCCCAGTAGGGAACATTGTCTTCAGGGAGATGATTGAGCATGAATGCTATCTGGTCCTTCTGAACTTTCAGGAAGGAATCGTCGCCGGTGTAATCATATGCTACAGGGAAACCATAGATTCCCCATGCGTGTCCTCTTGACCAGGTGGATTCGTCACGGTGTCCCTGGAAGGTTACGCCTTTCACAGGAGCGTGGGTATCAATATCGAACTGATAATGATGATAAGAGGAACCGTCCTCACGGATGAGGTAGTCTCTTGTGAGCTTATTCTGATTGTAAGCAGCCTCAGTGAACATCACATTGTCAAATTCCTCACCTGCCCAGAAAAGTAAAGGCACATTCATGAGCGTATCCATCATAGTGCGGCATGCCCATTCTTCTGTTGCGCTGATAGGAGAACGCAAAATAAACTTACCTCTCTGTGTATAGGCCACATTATAGAAATGCCTTGCAGCATTGTGAGCAAGTTCCTTGGCCTCTTCATTGCCTGTCCGCTTATAGAGCGCTACACAGGAGGGAGAAAATGCAAATCCCACATCGTGACTGTTCATATCGTATTTCATGTCTCTTCTGCGCTTAAACCGCTCCTGATACGCAGGGATATGGCCGAGGGCAGTATCTAAGAATTTCTGCTCGCCGGTAAGGTCATAAGCGAGGATCAGACAGCCTGTGAGCATACCGCTCTGCCAGTTGTTATTCTCGCCCATCTCATACAAATGATAACAATTTTTACGCATGTTTTGAGGAAAGTTGTCCGCATACAGTTCCAGTTTTGCGCCAAGCTTACCAGTTGCCTTCTCAATAGCCTTCTGCAGTTTTTCGGGGGCTATTGAATGATCGCCTTTGAATCTCTCGGGATTGTTGATCTTTATATCATTTCTGCCAATCATTTTTTTGCCTCTCTTTTTCTGGCTTAATTTGTTACTTTTAAAAAAGTTACTGATTAATACGCATATACCGGCTTCTTATTGCCCCAGATCACGATCGGGGTATCGCTTAAGATGTGGAGAGCAAACGTCTTGCCCACAGGAGCTCCCTTCCTGGCCAGCGAATTGCGGTTAAAGTAGAGTGCATCTCCGTCAATATATTCGCCCGTGGTAAAATCTACTGTCCTCACGGTAAACTGAGGCAGGTCGATCTTAATATTGGATATTTTATCTGCCCGGTCTTCAAAATACAGAGTCGCATAAACCTCGGGCTCGGCAACGGAGGGATTCAGGAAAGTAAATTTACAGTCCTCCCAGGTCATATCTCCGAAGAACCAGGATTTGGCTCCCATTTGTCTGGACAGCTCCCTCGCCCTTTCAAGAAGCAGGAACTTACCGTTGGGGGCCGGCTTATAAGGCAATTCCATGATTACGTGCCCGTGACCTCCGGTAAGGATCTCCTGCACATTCAGATCGTATATAAGAGTTCTGTTAAACTCAAAATATACGTCAAAGATGCGGTAAAAATCGTCTTCATGGACAGGCGCCAGACACACCATAGGATCAATGATCTTATGGCATCTGATGCTTCCGCCGCAGAAACCGTGGTGGGCAATCTGCAGCATATCTGACTTCAGATATTTGCCGTATCTCTGTGCCAGACGGGAGTCTTCCATATAGTTGTCCGCACACCAAAGGATACTCTGTCCCTCAATGAACATCTTGAACACTACGGACAGGTTATTCCCCTCGCAGGGATAGCAGCAGGTGTCATCCAGACAGCAGATGGTCTCCAGTCTTGCATTGCCAAACTGATAGATCTGACCGGTATGAGGCCTGATCACAGGCACGCCGCTCTCTGCAATATACCTCTCCATCCTCTCCAGATAGGGGATCTCACCTGCCAGATCGGGGATATTCTTTGCAAAATCCACTTCCTCATTACCGGGGAAGTTGTACAGGAAATACTGAATCTCCACCTCTTCGCGATACTTCTCCCAGAACACCAGGAAACATCTGTAATGATCCACATGGGCATGGGTCAGGATCCATCCGGCGATCATCGGTTTTTCATCCGGGGACTGTTCTTTCAGAACAGCCAGCAGCTTATCGGCGTCCGGCTCAAACTCACAGCCGCCGTCAAAGATGATAAATCTGCCGTCCCGCAGTCTGATCACATAGGAACAGCCGAAATCCTCCAGATCGATCTGCGTCAGCAGGGAGGTAGTCCTCTCATCCCCCGCCTGATCTTTAAAAGTAAGATATGCGCTGTTTCTTTCCCCTACCAGACGAAGTTCCCCGGCACCCGGATAAAAACTCAGATAAATTGCTGCTTCGCCCATTGTATAAAGGACAAAGACATTGTCTGTTCCGAAGCTGTGGGTTGATTCCTTAGCATATCCCATTGCTTCGAGGGCCGCCATGTAGCTTTCCGCGTCAGCAGCAGCCACATCTTTCAGGCTGATCACCGTACAGTCCGGCCCCTGTGTCTCCTGATAGAGCAGTGTGCCGAAATCAATCTCCGGCACCTGCCCGATTACATTCTTGAAACCGTGTAGAACCATAATAAAACCTCTCTTTTCCCTTGCAGGTATTTATCTCCAGGCACAGAAGTCATTCTGCACCAGAAGTTCAAAATAACCTGTCAGATATTCGTATTGATGTTTGATCTGCTCGTCGGAGCACTCCCTCAGCTCCACTGCAGTGCGGTAGGCAATCTCCCACACATTTCTCTTACCGTCAGCCCAGAACAGCGGTACATTTAATTTACCGTTCCAGGCAGGAATATACCCTGTCTTCCACAGATCCATATTTCCGGTGAAAGTCAGGCATCCAAGCACCTTGCGGACCGGTACACGCTGTCCCTTAGCCTGTGCATACTCCGGCATGGGTTCCACTTCTTCCGCAGGCCGCTCAAAAGTCACATCGCTGCAAATCTTTCTGAGGGAGTACAGCGCTCTGTCTCCTGCTTCCTTGAGTATTTTCTTTCTTCTGCCGAAGGATTCCTCAGCCACCTTTCTCTCGGTCTGCTTACGGATCAATTCCTCCAGGAAGCCGCAGGTCTCTTCATCCGCATCGGCAAGACCGTACAGATAGGTGCCGATGATCACTGCATTTCTCTTCAAAAACTCTTTATCAATCCTGTCCGGCCGGTCCATGGAGGAGTGGTAGGACAGGCAGGGTGCTGCCACCATGGCAAAAGTAGGTACATCATATACAGGATCTGCAATGATATTGTCTGTTGCGATATTAAAGGCCTGATGCCTGCAATCGTGCTCCTTACCCGCATATTCCATATACATGCGGTCAATCTCCTCAATGGCCGCATCCGTAAATGCCCAGTTGGCAAAGGGATCGTAGCGAAGGGAATTGGTAGCGTTATCCAGCTTCTCACAGCCAATCATATCCGCAACTGCTCCGCAGAGCATTTTTCTCTCCGGATAATGGGCGCACATGTATCCCATGGAACCTGTACACTCGCGGCCCATGGCAATGCGGATAGTCCTCTTGGGCCGTTTCAGAACGCCCTCCGCAATAGCCTCACTAAAGCACTCCATCAGTTCCAGCAAAGCTGCGCTTCCCGATGCATTGTCATTGGCTCCCGGCTCATATAAGTGACCGTAGCCGAACACCTCAGGAAGAGAAGGATCCTCTCCGGAAAGCGCACCGGACACGGTATAAAGCACACCGTCAAAGCTCTCTGTCTTCACGTCCGCAAACAGTCTCACGGGACCTTTCTCCATCAGTTCATGCAGTCTCTTTGCTTTTCGGGGAGTGAGCTTAAAGGCAATAACGCCGTAGCGGGCCTCTGAACCCAGGCCCTCCCAGGGACAGTCATCGTAAAAATCTTCTTTCGTATTGCGAATACCGGGGATCAGGGGAACAGACTCGGATATGATACCTGCCGCACCTGTCTTGTATGCCAGTTCTGCAGCTTTCCAGGCAGGCGCATCGATGAACAGGAACTTGCCGCGCAGACTTTCATCCTCCGGAGCAACAGTGAAATCGTCCACACAGACTACCGCTGCCTCAATGCCGCCTTCCGGCGTGCAACCGGAAGCCTCCACCAGAGAACAGGGCATCTGACTGTAATCGGCAAATACTTCTCCGTCAAGGGATCTAAGTACCGCATGATCGCAATGCCAACCCTTTGGCATGCCCCAGTCGCCGTACATTGCTTTACCGTCTGCAGTCAAGGGGAGCTTCTCTACCTCTTCCAACCCCATGCTCCGCATAGTATCCGCACAATAATCTGCGGTTTTCAGACTCTCTTTATCCGAGAACCAACGGTCTGTTTCATACATGTCACTGATCTTCTTAAGGCATCTGCTCTCATCAAATCTCCTGTCGATGATCTCCAGCAATCGCTTCCAATCCATTTTGTTCCTCTTTGTGATCTCCTAACAATTCTTTATATTTACCCGGTGTAATTCCCTCTTTTTTCTTAAAGGTCCTGATAAATACATGACTACTTAGGAATCCAACCTGTTCTGCGATCTCCTGAACAGAAAATTCTCCCCCGGCAATAATCTGCTTTGCACGGTTGATCCTGACGGATGCCACATAGTCAAGAATGGATATCTCGTACCTCTCCCTGAAAAGTCTGGACAGATACGCACCCTGTATCTTCATTTTTTCTCCCAGCATATTCACAGACAGCTGAGGATTGTTGTAATAGTCTTCTATGTACCTTCTGGCCCTGCTCACGACGTCCTCATTGATGTCAGCCTTTTCCCCTTCCTGCAGCACAGCATTCACACTGCTGATATCTTCTTTTGCCTCCTGATAAGCCTCCTGTATCTCCAGGATATCGTCATGAATTTCGCTGTAACCAACAGTAACCTGAGCCTGATAATGCTCTTTCAGGAAAAGTTCGCCTTCCCGGATGATCTCCTGAAAGCTCTCCCTGTCACCAGTCAGCTCCGCCACAAATACATGGCGGTTCTTATCCACGGAAACCGCATAACCGGTCCCTCCCCGACCCAAAAGCTCCTGGAAAATATTGCGGATCACAAAGCTGTTCAACTCATCCTCATCATCCCTGAAAAGCTGCGCATCTACAATGCATACACAGTAATTATCTCCCACAAGATCCATACCGTTGCGGGCAAAATACTCTCTGTCTTTTCCGGCCAGATCGGATTTTCCCTCTAAAATCTTCACAAGAAACCACTCCCTGCGGAGATTTTCATCCTCTTTACGCTTTCGTTCATTGCTCTGCAGAAAAGACATGATATAGCCGAATTCCGTCTCATTCTTCCGATCGAACGCCACACCGTACTTTTCCTTCAAAAAATCAACCAGATCACTCACAGGACGGTACGACTTCACCGTACTGCGGTACGCCATCACAATGCCGATCAGAATACTGAGAATGATACCAATGATACAATAGATACGCAGACGCACAAGCACCCGCCAAAAGACTCCTTCCAACGCTGCATAGCCATAATAGCCTTCCATACTCTGTGCTTTCTGTATACAGACAGTATGACCCTCCTCTGAGATCTGTCTGTCGCCGGCAACCAAAAGTTCTCTATCCTGATCGTACACTATGAGCGTACCGTTTGCCTCCATACCGTCCACAGTCAGCAGATTTTTCAGATGATCCGGCTGCAGCACCAGACAGATTGTGTGGTTGTCACTGCTTTCCTCCCGACCCTCAACACTCATGGCCACACACAAATAAGGCGTTTGCCCGCTGCCGTCCATCACGTACCAGTGAGGTTTCGTAGAACCACATTTAATTACATCCAAAAATTCATCTTTAAACTCCGCTCCGGCTGCATTGGCATAATATGCATCATAGTAATATTCTGCTTCCAGAGATGAATTTTTACCGGAAATGATCTTGTTATCTCCGTAATAATAAACGAAGACATCATAGTACTTCTCCTGAGCATACTCTCTCAGCAGCTTAGTCAGATCTGCGGCCACCTCATAAGTCT
The DNA here is from genome assembly GCA_045659805.1 of Acetatifactor sp. Taxonomy (GTDB): domain Bacteria; phylum Bacillota; class Clostridia; order Lachnospirales; family Lachnospiraceae; genus Acetatifactor. The sequence goes on along the minus strand of JAZRCR010000094.1, from coordinate 58,985 downwards.
CCTCAGGCATGTTGACCGCATATGTTACATATCTGCGGCATTCTTTCCTGGACATGATGTTAAAACAGGCATCCCGCATCTCCTCAATTGTCGCATCAAACCGCTTTGCACTGTTATTCAGCGATTCGGATGCAGATCTCAGGATCTGGTCGCGGACCACACCGTCCGCATACCCGAAGATCAAAAGGATCACAAGCAACGGCACACTGAGCATCTTCAAAAAACGTATGAAAGATTTATAAAAATAACTTTTTCTCCTTTTAAACACGCTTCACCTCTATATAGGTTTATTTTTGCTCACAACCAGCCAATACATGGATCATCACACAAGAAAGATTCCGCCCTTTTCGTAGAAATAATTGCCGTTACACAAATACTCTTTCACAGCCCTCTGCATGGAGTTGTCCTCACGAAGCTCCTGAGGCGGCACAGGTACAGGCAGCTGGTATAAGCAGGAGTAGACACCTTCTCCCATAGAGTCTCTGGGATATATCATGTACCTATCAGCAAACCGTGTGATATTGGTGTCTCGTCCCATGATCTGTCTCAGGCGCTTTTCCATCATCCAGGAAATACAGATTATTGCTTTGTATTCATAATCCGGATAGCAGGTTTTTAAGATCTCTATTGCCCTTTCATAGGATTCCTCACAGATTTCCGGTGAAAAGGGCTCATGAGAAGGAATATGAACGGCGATAACGTTATCCCCGAATCCCACAACTTTCTCATATCCAACGAGTGTGATCTTCTCCTTCACGCACTCACCGAACTCATTGACGCCGTAACCGGTGACTTTGCCATCCTCTTCCTCGATGGCCGCATAAAATCTGCCTGCTTCGTCATCCTGTCCGATGGTACCGAAGCGCATACCCTTTTCATGCATGTCATCTCCATCGATCAGGATCTTCACATCATCGCCTTTTCTGTAAACGCTGACCTTATCCGGAAGTTTCCTGAACTGGAACTGTAATCGCCCAACGCGCAGGATTTCATTTCTTACCCAGAGCAGGAACCACCAGGTATGGCTGCGCATACCGCTTCTTCCCCGTTTATCGTAATAATCAGTCATCTCTGTGTCAAAACCGTTCAGTGTATCGGAGATCACATCATGGGGCACACCTCGCTTCTCCATATCTCCGATCATATCCTCCAGGAAATAGAGCAGTGCAAACAAAGGAGCGAAGTCGGTATCCAGTCTCTCTCTGTCCGGAAGTTCCAGCAGAAAGATGTCTGCATTGGCCTTTATGATGGACAGCAGGGTATAAGTATGTAACATCAGATCTCTGTCTTCCCTGACCATGTCCGCCGCTGCCTGCACATCATCAAACCATCTTCTGAAAATATTATATTCGTTATTCAGTCTGATCAGTCTGTCCTTATCCACAATATAATATCCCAACTGATCGAAAAGCTTTACTCCCTCTTCATAATAAGGAATCAGCTCTTTCCTGAACTTAATCTGAAGGCGTTCACACAAGCCTCTTAATTCCTTCTCCATCCTCTCATCCCTTCCCTGCCGCCTTTTCCTATTCGCCGCAGAGCTCTCTGAGCTTTGGATACTATACTACTACATTTGGGTCGAAAAGTAAATGTATTGTTACGATTTTGGCGCCAAAAACAACTAATAATAACCAATAATAACAATACCATAACAAAAAGAACAAAAACAACCTGCCATACCCTATTGGCACAGCAGGTTGTCTTATGTATGCTTATTGAATTCTTATACTTCTACCCACTCGAAAGGTGTCTTCATTGCTTTGAATCCTGCCTCTCTGATAGCAGCTACGGCAATAGTCTCTTCCTTCTTCACGGGTACCACACCGGTGTTGAAGAACTGAACAACTTCTTTGATGAAGTTTGCAAAGAAATCTGATGTTACTTCTTTCGCTTCATACTTGTTGTTCTCATCCACGGTGACGATCTCAAATGCCGGCCAGTCAGCCTGATACATATGAGCTCTCTTACCGCTCTTGAACTCGACGATCATGGCAGGATGTTCCTCGTCAGCTCCGGTAAACATCACTCTCTTGGGTTCCGCACCCAGCAATACTACGATCGGCTCGATCTGATGGATCGAATACATATGGTAAGTACCGCCGCCGCGGCTGTAAATGGTGTGGATCTTCTCCTTGTCAATACTCTGCACTTCGTCGCTGAAACGAAGAGCTGAGGTGGAATAAAAAGGAGTGTTGTGGGCTTCTGCGTTGGCAAACATTCTCTCTGCAGCCGCCTTGGAGGGCGCAAAGGTCTTGTCAACGTAGGTAAGCTTGCCGGACTTCAGCGCCAGATCGGTCAGTCTCTCATGAAGCTCCGGATTGTTGGGTACCAGAACCATGAGGTAATCACTCTTCTCGATCACATCCTCGATAGTGGGAAGCAGTTCAATGCCCATCTTCTCTGCCCACTCCTCGTTGGTCAGACCGCCGTCTTTGCCGATCTCACCCCAGGCATAGCAGATCTCCATCTCGCCGTTCGTCTCTTTCCTGATCATTTCAGGATAGTTATTGGCGTGGAAATTATCAAGATAATAATCAATAATACCAATCTTCTTCATACTATGTAGCTCCTTTATGAATTAGCCGATTTCATCGATCTTCACATAGCGGCCTTCCCTTGCGGAAATCTCTGCAGCTTCCAGAACTTTCTGGCACTCCATACCCTGGATCAGCTCAGATGTGTACTCGTCCTTCTGGTCGTTAAGCAGGTCAACGAAAGACTTGGACTGGTTAGCAGCGTAACGTGCGGGAGGAATAACAGTGTGTGTACCCTTTCCTTCCATGTCAATGTCGCCCAGGCACAGATCGATCTTCTGTCCGTCATCGTCGAAGGTGTATTTCAGATGTCCCTTCTCGCCGTATACGTCGAAGGCAATCAGGTTACCAACGGTGGTAGCGCAGCGGGTCAGTGCAATGGTCACAGGGATGCCGCTCTTGGTCCTTGCCATGATGTTGGTCCAGTCATCGGTGGTAACTTCTGCCCACTCGTCGCTGTCAACCTTCTGACGCTCGGTGATATAGGTTCCCCAGTCAGCGAATACGCCATCAAACTCCTCACCCCAGAAACGGGTGATGTCGATCATGTGGGATCCCAGATCGCCCAGAACACCGGTACCTCCCTTGGCAGCGTCAAAACGCCACTCAAGTCTTCTGCCCTTCCAAAGACCGCTGTCCTTGATACAGGAAATATAAATGTGATAAATCTTACCCAAATTGCCGTTCTTGATCAGATCACGCACGTATCTGGTATAAGGTCTGTATCTCCAGGTAAAGCATGTGAAGGACTTGATTCCGCTCTCTTTTACATGCTCAGCCAGCTTTACTGCCTCATCATAGTTCAGTCCGATGGGCTTCTCAATTGCAAAGGGGATACCTGCATCGATTGCTGCATGTGCGATCTCGCAGTGTACATCGTTGGGAGTACAGATGTCGATGGCATCTACTGTTCCGCTTGCCAGCACGTCTCTGTAGTCCTTGAACAGCTGCTCATCCTTCAGACCCAGCATCTCTTTCGCCTTAGCCAGCGCTGCATCGCTGATATCGCATACAGCAGTGATCTCTGCCATTTCGGGGATCAGTGCATATCCGTCTTTCCAGTGGTTGTTCTGTGCAACCCAACCCCATCCGATAATACCTATTCTTTTCTTCTCGCTCATTTTATGATTACCGTTCCTTTCTTATAGTTATCTGCCAAAGATCCGCTCTTTGGCAAATCCTTTTCCTTACACTTTAACATATACCAGTATATCACAGAAAAAGCAATGGTCTTACCAATCCTAAAATGGTACTTTTCGATTCAGCCTATATGTGCTCACACCACGACCGAGCTGATACTCCTCATCCTGCCATACCAGGGTGCCATGTACACCCTCCGGAACCAGTACCTCAATGCACACTTTGTCAGTTTCTTTCTTCCATGCCACACGGATCTCGCCCTTATCAGAGACGAAGGAAGCTTCTGCGTGGTCCAGCTCGTCGATCAGATAAGGTGCCACCAGGATCTCGTCCTTGTCATCCATGTAAGGATTGATTACCAGACCGGCCATGCTGGTGATGAACAGATTCAGGATATCCCCCAGGAAGTGGTGATTCTGGGACTCCTGCACACCGTTGGCGCACAGGCTTTCAAACAGCGCGGTGCCGCCTCTCTTTATCATGCTGGCGTAAGAAGGCTCCGTCTCTTTCGTAATCATCTCATAGGCAAGGCTGCCGTCTCCGTTAGCAAACAGTACATGGAAAATATAACGGACTCCCAGCATACCGCAGTAGGAGTGTCTGTCTTTCTCCTCAATCATTTGGATCAGTCTCGCATATGCCCCTGCGTATTCTTCCTCATCAAAAATTCCCATGGCCAGAGCCAGAGCCTGCACTGTCTGACATTTTCCCTTCACCGCCATGGTCTCCCAGTTCACCAGATTTTCCCGGATGGCGTTCCTCATTTCCTCAGCCAGCTCACTGGTATATTTCGATTCTTTGATCCGGCCGATGCGCTCAAACATCAGACTGCTCTTTTCTGCCATGTCAAGGACCATACAACTCTCGGTGAGATCCAGAGATTCCAGTCTCACGCTCTCAGGATTAGGCTGACTCCAGTCGCCCAGACCGCAGTTTACAAGGCCTCTCTCATCCCTGCGTCCCGCAATATAGATCAGATATTTGTAGATCATATCTGCATTTTCTTCAAACAGATCGATCCTGCCGTCATATTTCAGGGCATAATAAGGCAGATTCACGATCACGCTGTCCCAGGTAGGACCGTTGCCCCAGTGATAACCCCAGCCTGTGGTGGGCACGATAGCCGGAATCATTCCGCTCGGGAGCTGTGTATAGCGAATATTCTCCATCCACACCCGGAAACTCTCGCTGCAGTCAAAGTTCTGCATAATATGCTGGGCGGACACGGAGACGTCTCCGGTCCATCCGTTCTTCTCTCTGTGAGGGCAGTCCGTGGGGAAATACATAAAGTTGGACCGGACCGCATTGATTCCCATATCATACAGTTTATTCAGTATCCCGTCGGAACAGCTAAACTGTCCTCTTTTGACAATATCGGAATTGAATACCACAAAAGTAAGCAGTTCATCCGCAGCCTGCTCCTCAGTAATCCCCTCCACCAGCACATACCGGAAGCCGTGGTAGGTAAAGAACGGTGTGAAAATCTCCTCCCCGCCGCCTTTGAGGATGTAGGAATCTGTCTGGAACAGGTGCATATATTTGTGATAATCTTCCTTAAAGGTATAAATGGAATTAAAGTTAAACTTACCGCAGCGCAGTGCCTCACAGTGACGCAGTGTGATCTTCTGCCCCCTCTCGCCCCTGATCTTCAGCCGGCATACGCCGGAGTGGCTGGCGCCGAAATCATACACCCAGCCTTTCTTCACATAAGTATCCTTCATAGGCTCGGAATCATCTGCGGTGGAACGGTGGAGATAATAAAAATCTTCCTGCTTTTCTATGGAGACAGGCTTCACTTCATACTGTACCTTCACAGGCTGAGTCTCACAGAGACGCTTCACTCCCTTGGGAGCTTCCACGATATGTACGTTTTCCCAGCTGCTGTCGTCAAAACCGGGACTGCACCAGCCCTCCTGCTCCTTTGTTGCGTCATAGTGCATTCCGTAACGGTACATATCAAAGAGAACCGGTGAAGGATGTCCCTTAAAAGTCTCGTCGGTCTCCACCAGAAGTTTGTTTTCTCCGTCGGAAACAGTCAGCTTCACTGCCACGCACAGAGGCGCACGGAAAGCAGCTTTGGAGAATTCCCAGGCATCGATACACTGGTTGGCAAAACCGTTACCCAGGATAACACCCACTACATTTTCCCCTTCTGTCAAAAACTCTGACACATCATAGGTGTCATAGTAACAGATCTGATCAGGATTGTTGATGTAAGGAGCCATCTCTCCCTTTGTAATCTTCTTACCGTTCACAAACAACTCATAAAAGCCTGCCGTAGATACGGAAAGCTCCGCCTTGCGGGGCGGGAATGTCACCTGAAAGCTCTTGCGGATATAAGGTGCCGGCTCCCACTTTTCCAGTTCACAATATTGCCCGGATGCACTTACAAAGTTTCTAAAAGTCATACCGTTAATCCCTTTCTCTTGTCACATGTTACTGTGCTTCTTATATTGCAGCGGCGTCATGCCGCAGTTCTTTTTAAATTGCTTTACAAAATAGGTGGTGTCGGTAAAGGACAGTCTGTCTGCGATCTCCTTGATGGAGAGCTCCTCAAACTGCAGATACTGCTTGGCCCGCTCGATCTTGATGTTGATCTTGTATTCCACAGGGGAGACCCCGGAGTACTGCTTGAAAAGCTTGCGGAAATATACCTCACTCACATTGCACATGGCAGCAATCTCGCTGATGGAAAGCTCCTGCTCCGTATCACTCTCCAGATAATCGATACCTTTGGAGATGATACTGTACTTTTTCTCACGGATCTTCTTGTTGCGGTAGTGGGCACTGAGATTGCCCAGAATATCATACATTGCCGCCTTCATCTTGGCATAGCAGGGCACCGCCGCCTCGCTGTAGCTGTCTATCTTGGAAAAAAGCACCTTATAATTGGTATCTTTGGTGGAAAAGATCCGGATCCGGTCCGTCAGGACAAAAGGGTTCGAATTCTTATCATACAGGTAAAAATTCACACCGACGGTGTTGCTGTTCTGATCCGCAAAATCCAAAAAGCACACCGAATATTCACAGTTGATGGGGGTATAGACGATGTCACCCGCCTCGGCATACAGCTTACTGCCGTCCTTCATGGTATACTCCGCCCGGCAGCCGTCCAGATACAAAAGCATATTCCTGTCCTTGGGCAAACCGATACAGGAAAAAGAATTCTGGGTCCTCCAATAGCTCTTTGCCGCATTGATCACTGTTACGGAATAATCCGCACTATATAGTTCTCCGATGGATCGCTTCTTCAACATATGCTCTCTCCTTTTTTTCATACTAGCATAGGCTTCTGTCGCTGTCAATAAAGTCAGTTTCGAAAAGTAATATTTTTCTATCACTCTGTCATATTGACCCCGCACGATCCGGTGTGATATATTCTTGTTAACTGGAGGTATCCTATCATGATTATTAAAAACGGAAATGTTGTAACACCTTACGAGTTGCTCCGAGCAACAGACGTAAAGATTGAAGACGGGAAGATCGCCGGGATCGGAAAATACAATCCCACAGAGGATGAGACTGTGATCGATGCCACCGGCTTATACGTCTGTCCCGGTTTTGTAGACATCCACACCCACGGCGGTTTCGGCGGGGATTTCATGGATGCCACTGAGGAATCCTTCGATCTGGCATGCGAATTCCATGCAACCTACGGCACCACATCCGTGCTTGCCACCTCGGTAACCGCCCCTGTGGATCAGGTAACCGATATGCTGGATGTAGCCCGTGTTTACCAGAAGAAGGAAGACCCTGTGTGCCGTATTCTCGGCGCACATATCGAAGGACCCTATATCTCCTACAAGAATAAGGGTGCTCAGCACGAAAGTTATCTGCGCGTTCCTTCCAGAGATGATTATTCCTTCATCACTGACAACAACGACGTGGTAAAAACCGTAACCATCGCTCCCGAGCTGGACGGCGCAGCCAAGATGACTGCCGATCTGAAGGCCAAGGGCATCGTAGTATGCGGCGGCCACGATGACGGCGAAAAGGACAAGATCATGCCCGTTATCGACGCAGGTCTTTCCCATTGTACCCATTTATGGTGCGCCATGTCCCTAGTAGCCATGAGAGACGGTGTCCGCAGCGTAGGTCTGTGCGAGCTGGGACTGATCGACGACAGACTCTCTGTTGAGCTGATCGCAGACAATCACCACATCACTCCCGACATGGTCCGTCTTGTATACCGTTGCAAGGGCGCTGACAAGATGTGTGTTGTATCCGACTGTCTGAGAGCCGGCGGCAAACCCGCAGACGGCACTCTCTACACCCTCGGCACCAACAAGGACGCCAATGCCCAGAAGTTCATCGTATCCGACGGCGTGGCACGACTGCCGGACGGCACCCGCTATGCAGGCAGCATCCAGCCCTTAAGCCAGATGGTACATAACCTGGTATTTGATGCCAATATCCCTCTCATTGACGCCATCAGAATGGCTTCCCTGACTCCTGCCAAGGTCATCGGCATGGATAAGGTTCTCGGAAGCGTATCCGTAGGCAAGTATGCAGACTTCTGTCTGATGGACGAGAATCTGAACGTAGTTCAGACCCTCGTAGGCGGCAACACCCGCAAATAAAAAAACACCTTTAAAGGAGGTTCCAAAATGAACAATACTTATTACTGCTCTCCCGAAGAGCTGATGGCTAACGCTAAGATCCCTCTCCGTGTGATGGATTCCGAGCCCGCAATGTACGAAGAGATCGCTCAGATCATGTTTGACACCATCAAGGCAAACGGTGACGATACCACCGTTATCATCTGCCCCGTTGGTCCTATCGGACACTATCCTATTTTTGCCAAGAAGGTAAATGAGGCTAACTTGAGCCTGAAGAACTGCTGGTTCATCAACATGGACGAGTACCTGACCGATGACGATCAGACCATCCCCTATGAGAATCCTTTAAGTTTCCATGCAATCATGGACAAAATGCTCTACAGCCAGATCAGAGAAGATCTTGTAATGCCCAAGGAACAGAGACTCTTCCCCGAACCCGGCAAGGAAGCTGAAATCAATGCACTCTTCGAGAAGCTTGGCAAGGTTGACTGCGTGCTGACAGGTGTGGGCATCAACGGCCATGTTGCATTCAACGAGCCCCCCGAGGCAGGCGATGACATTACCGATGAGGGCTACAGAAACATCAGCACCCGTTGCATGAACATTGCAAGAGAGACCATCACTAACAACGGTTCCAACAAGATGCGCGGTGCTCTTGACATTTTCCCTAAGCGCTGCATCACTCTGGGTATGAAACAGCTTCTGAAAGCCAAGACCTTTAAAGTATATCTGTACTGCCCTTGGCAGTGGGGTATCATGCGTAAGGCTACCCTGGAGCCCGAGACCCGTACCGCTCCCGTAAGCTTCCTGCAGAGTCATCCCAACGCCGAGATGGTAGTGACCAAAGAACTGTTTGAGTTTATGTTATAGGAGGCGCCATGAAATTCGGAATTTTATTACGCGTTGAAAATATCACCGAGGCAGAAACTAAGTTCAAAGAAGTACATGATGCCGGTTTCCCCTCCTGCCAGCTGGTTTACAAGCCCGCTGTCTACACCAAAGAGGACGCTGAGATCATCAAGGCCGCTGCTGCCAAATATGATGTAGAGATCTCTGCACAGTTCTGCGGATTTTACGATAACGAAACCACATGGGACAACTATTACGGCTTCCAGAATGCCGGTCTGAACATCGAAGCATTCCGCCAGACCCGTATCGAGTATGTGAAAAACGCCTGCACCTTCTGTAATGCTATGGGTGTGACCGATGTTGTCATCCACGCAGGCTTTGTTCCCAACGATCCCTTTGCACCTCAGTACGCAAGCCTTTGTGCATCTGTTTATTCCATCGCTTCCCACGCAAAGAAGCTTGGCATGAACCTGCTGCTTGAGACCGGCGGTGAGGCTCCCATTACCCTGCTCCGTCTGATCCAGGATGTAGGCACCGGCAATGTGTTCGTTAACTTCGATCCTGCCAACATCGTAATGTACGGCTACGGAAACCCTGTAGATGCCCTGGAGATCATTGGCAAGTATGTCCGCAACTTCCACGGCAAAGACGGCAAGCTTCCCACCACTCCCAGAGAGCTGGGTGTCGAGACACCTGTAGGCCAGGGATGGGTAGACTTCGAGAAGGTTATCAAGAAGCTGAAAGCTCTGGAGTACGACCGCTTTATCACCATTGAGCGTGAGATCACCGGCGAACAGCAGACCAAGGATATCCTGATTGCTAAGGAATACCTGGCGAAACTTTGGAACAGCTAAGTCAATGACAAGCTGAATCCGGCATATTTGGACACAAAAGTGCCTCAGGCTTTGATGTAATCAGAGTCTGAGGCACTTTTCACATTTAATATTGAACCGTCTGCAGTTACGTTTTATTCATAATCTTCTATGCGCCACTCATCCCGCCAATCAATATACGGCATCTCCCCTTCAAACCGCAGCGGAAGCCAGACATAATCCGCTATTTTCGTATTTTCCCGGGCCTTTTTCACCGAAAAGGCATCTGCTATCCTCTTCTTCTCCTTCGGATCGATATCAGGCCGGAACATCGCTTCGAAAAATTCTGCATATTCCTCGTACGGAAGATCCATTGCCTCCGGAAGCCAGCGGTCCGCACAGGCAATATATAAATCTTTCTTCCCCGCCACTTTCAGTACAGAAGAAATCTGACTGTGGAAAGAAGTACGGCTGGTATCATTCACGTGGGGATTGCCAAGCACACGATAAGGCCCGTGCCAGCTGTCTCCTACTGCAACCTCGGAAGGATTGGGATAGTATCCCGTTGTCCCCGATGTGATCAGATAATGTTTTCCGTCCCTGATAAAATGTGCTGTCGCTTCCCTGACGTACGGAGGGTATTTGTGCGGAAAATGCGTACTGTAAAATCCTGTAACATCTGTATAATCTTCCGTCAGATCTGCACAAATTGTTTCACTGTGAACTCTTTCAAAATAATAATATGCCTTACCGTCATCTGCCACTGCAAGATCAAAATCTCCGGCACTCATATTTAACGGGCGAAGCCCCTCTTTTACTTTTGTATAAGGTCCCAATATGTGATCGGCGGTCAGAACCGTCTCTGACTGTGTGCCGTCTATATTCATGACCTTGAGCCAGCATACGAATTTTTTCGTCCTTTTATTATAAATAATGTGAGGCCTGTCCATATAAGCGGTGGGATGCAGCGAGGAGCTGGGATCTTCCGTATCCGGCGGTATGATAAGCCCCTTGTCTTCCCAGTTGTACAAATCTTTTGAGGTATAACATCTCACGCCCCAGTGCCAGATCTTTTTGTCGGGATCTGTCTTTTCTTTATTTTCACCATACCAATAATACAAACCGTCCAGGTACATAACAGAGCCGCCATGTGCCTGAATCCGTTCACCTTTTGTATCCAGCCAGATCTGACCGGGCCTGATAGACTGATACATCTTACACCTCCTGAAATCTGCCATTTTTGAGCATGTATATCACAAACCTGAGTCCCACATTCCTGCGGAACTTTTCTCACCATATCACGCCTTACCTGTATCTGTCAAGAAAAAAGAGTCCTCTTTCAGTTTCATCTTACGTTATCGACTTATCTTCTTGCATGATTTTCTGAAACAATATTCCCCCACTATCTGCAACCCCAGCGGCATCAACAAAAACAAGGCATACACTCCATAAAATACATACGACAAAGCCGTAACCCTGTTCATAATGATCACGGGATCATAATAAATCCCGGTTTGGTTAAACAGTACCGCCATCATCATTGCAGTCAGACACCAGAAAAAGACAATCACCAGTCCTCTGTCCCTGTTGTCAAAACGATAAATGGAAAAGGCCGTCCGTCCTCGCAAAGAATAACCTCTGCTCTTCATGGAATTACTGCTCTCTACAAAGTCCTCCAGTGTCCAGGTGATCAGAATAGAAATCAATGCCAACATATTTCGGAATCTCTGCCGGAGACTTCCCTGGCGTATGCCCCGTCCGATGCCCTCCCCGGAAACCTCAATGCGCTTTGCCCTTACCTTGATTCTGGGGACAGCACGGAGCAGAATGGATAAAAACAGCGAAAGCCTGGGAGAAATCCTTCCAAACAGATACACCACTTTATCTGCTGTGATCAATTTAAAAATACAGCAAAACCAGATTACAACCGTAACCACTGTCATCCCCTGTACCAATCCGTATACCACCGACTCCAAGGTGATCTGATTCCCTATAAGATTCGACTTGATATTTGTAACCCCAAAGTGGTTATAAGAAGCATACCAGTTGGCATACACTACCGCCAGTATTACCAGACACAGGTTCAGCACCAGGCTTTTCCACCCGTTCAACTTTACAGAGTACAAAAATGCACACACAAAGGAAATTGCCAGAAAAACCGGATGGTTAAAACTTACGGTACAGGCAATGGCCGCTGCAAAATAGATGAAATTGATCATTGGATGGTAACTGTCGAATCTCATTTAAACCTCTTCCCACTCGCTGCTCTCATTACTCATCATGCCGTACTTTGTCTTCATGCGGTCCAGTTTCTCCATCATGGGTCTCGACAGCAAAAGTAATGTCACTGCTGTCGCCACACCATGGATCATGTTCGGAATCAGCCCCGAACCAAGGATCGTCAATGCATAAGCACCGGTCACCGGCTGTCCCATGGTAAAGATGGCGCACACATCCAATATCGGTCCTACAATCACCTGAATGATGGCATATCCCAATAATGCAGTCTGCATCCGCCGCTCCTCATGCATAAGCCTTTTTTTATGAAACCAGCCGGCCAGTGCACCGGCCATTCCATAGGCAAACATCTGCCACGGAGTCCAGGCACCCTGCCCGAAAATAAAATTGCTGACAAATCCACTGACAACACCGGTCAAAAAGCCTGCACCCGGTCCAAAAGCCATACCCGTAATCATAACGATCCCACTCATTGGCTTAAAGAAGGGAATCATTGCAAAAGCTGCTCTGGATGCAATGGCAATGGCACTCATAACGGATAAGGTTACCAGCTCCCTTGCCTGCGGTCTCCTTTTTTCATAAGAGAAGAAAAATACCGCAAATGCCACCAGGATCAACCCCACACTGATCAGATAATAGTTTTCGTTTATAAATTCTTTTGGCATAATGCAATGACCTCCTCGTTGGTAATGGTATTCTCAAACAAGTGGCGGCTCATGCGGTTAGCCGCTGTGGTATAAAAGCTGTTACCGGAGAAGAACCGATTTGGAGTATTGGTCGTAACGATCCCACCGTCAAAGAACAAACTTACCGTATCCGCATACCGGGCACAGAATTCCACATCGTGGGACACCATGATAATGGTCACACCTTGCTTCTTCAGCTTTGTCATAATCTCTGCAAATTTCATCTTAAAAAAACTGTCAATGCCTTTGGTAGGCTCATCCAAAAGCAAAATCTTAGGTTCTGTCAGCAATACCTTTGCAAGCGCAGCCCGTTGCTGCTCTCCGCCGGACAGATCATACGGGTGGTTTTCCAGCAACTCTGTAATTTCACAAAGCTTTGCAACTTTCGCAAGCTTTGCTGCATCAGACATTTTCTCTGATGATTTCCCGGACAGCATCTCTTCCAGGTCTTCCTTAACCGTCTTATGCACAAACAGACTTTGAGGGTCCTGGGGCAACATGGCAAGCATCCCTTGGAAGAGTTCTCCGGATTTATACTTTTCTATTCTTTTGCCATCAATCAGTACTTTTCCACGATAAGGTCTGCAGATACCGCAGATGGCTTTTAAGGTGGTAGACTTACCGGTTCCGTTGCCTCCCACAATGGCAAAAAGATTGTTCTTAGGCACCTTCAGGGAAACTCCCTTTATAATATCCGGAGAATCCTTCTCATACCGGAACCACAGCTCCCGCACATCAACTGCCGGGTTACTGATATCTTGCTCAATATACTTCTCTCCCTTATCCACCTTGGTCTCCGTGATACTGACCCCTGCAAACAACCGGTCCAGCCATTCTGCACCTTCCCGGACGGTAAGGGGACAGGCGGGCTCAGACAGACGTTCTTTTGCGGAAGGTACTTTCTCCCGGACACCGTGATAAATCTGTACCGGTGCAGGCATAGCCGCAAACATACAGTTGTTTTCTCCCTTTAAAAAGTTACCGATGTTTTCCGGTTTGTCATTGGCAATGACCCTGCCTTCCTCCATCACAATCACCCGGTCAGAAGCATAGAAAATATCTTCCAGTCTGTGCTCCGTGATAATAATGGTGGTCCGAAGCTCCCTGTTGATCTTACGCACAGTATTTAAAAAATCCGACGCTGCGATTGGATCCAGCTGGCTGGTAGGCTCATCCAGAATCAATACACCGGGCTGCATAGCCATAATGGACGCAAGGTTCAAAAGCTGCTTCTGTCCGCCGGATAACTCCGATACATTCTTATGGAACCAATCCTGAATACCAAAATAGCTTGCCATCTCCGCCACACGCAAACGCATGGTCTTCTGGTCACACCCCAGACTCTCCAGGCCAAATGCCAACTCATGCCAGACTTTATCGGTCACGATCTGGTTGTCCGGATTCTGCATCACAAACCCTATTTGTGAGGACTGTTCCCGCAAGCTTACTTCTTTTAACGGTCTTCCCTGAAATAAAATCTGCCCTTTGATCTTTCCGTGGGGCGCCAACACACTCTTCAGATGTTTTAACAAGGTGGTCTTGCCGCTGCCGCTGCGACCGCATACGGTCACATATTCTCCCTGCTCAATAGCCAGGGATACATTATCCAGTGCCGGACGTTCCGGGGATGCCGGATAGCAAAAGCTTAAATCTTTGATCTCAAAATGCGCCATGTCAGTTCCTCCCAAATATGTAATACTGTTGGTATAGACAGGAAAGCCAGATAGCAAACCGTTCCCAAAACCGTCCAACCATCCTCTGTTCCTGAAATGTGTATCTGCGGAAGATAGGTTACATCCATTCCCCCACGAAATGCACAGATTACAATCACACCTAAAAATACAATCATCAGTCCCAGCAGGACTTTATCTCTCTTTCCCATATGGTAAACAGAAAAGCCGGTGCGCTTTCCCGTACCAAAACCACGGCTTCTCATACTGTCCGCCATGACGATACCTCCCTCCAACGCCCAGGAGGTCAGTGAGGATACAATGGTCATTCCGTTTTCCACTTTTTCTTTTTGGGTCCCGCTTTCAACGGACTTCCCGATACATTTCCTTGCTCCGCCGATCGCTTCCGCTTTTTTCTGAAAAGAGGGGACCAACCGCAGCACCATGGTCAGAATCAGCGATACGGAAGGCGAAAGTCTCCCAAAGCAATATAAAAGCTTATCACCGGTCATTACTTCATTGTAAGTGGCAAACCAGGTGAGCACAGTCATAAACATAGCCGCCAGAACCATACCGTAACACAGTGCCTCCAGCGTATACGGTCTTCCTCCCGGCCAGGTAAACAGGGTGTGCTCCCCATATATGCTGAATATGGGATTGATCAGGGAAATCGCTGCAAAGATACCGCTCATTACCGCCAGGTATTTCAGACATCTTCTCTTCAGCGCCAAATAATAAGCGAAGGATAATATCAGAGAACCCACCAGAAATGCCGGGTGGATAAAGCACATCCCCATGACCAGCGCTCCTATGTAAAATATGAAATTGATGAGCGGATGACAGTCCGAAAAGGCATCTCTCATATGGTTTTTCTCATTTCATTCTTT
The DNA here is from genome assembly GCA_045659805.1 of Acetatifactor sp. Classification (GTDB taxonomy): domain Bacteria; phylum Bacillota; class Clostridia; order Lachnospirales; family Lachnospiraceae; genus Acetatifactor. Next base: position 43,610 of record JAZRCR010000094.1, on the reverse strand, counting down.
TTTTCTTTGGAAAGCCGCTCCAGGCAGGAAGAAAAATCCCCCTGCCTGTGACCGGTCATTACATACTCTTAACTTTTTTGTTCTTCATGATTAAGAACAGGAGCACTGCCAGCAGTGCCAGTCCGCATCCGCCGCCGATCGCCCAAGGTAATACCGGTGTTCCGGGTGTATTCACATCAACGCTGATTACATCATCTGTCAGGTTATCCAAAGGCGATGCACCCATGTAACCCACTACTGCATAATAAGAAAAGTCTACTGTTTTAAATGCGATATATTCCTCATCCACGGTGCTGCTCAAATACTCAACAGTTCCATCATCTGCATAATGTACTACCGCCAGTCCATCAAAAGCTGAAAAATCTTCAAGCAATGCCAGCGGAATCTTTATCATAACGCTTCCGTCCGGCTGTACTTCTTTGCCGGTCTTTGCGTCTTCCAGATAGATGTCCCAATGTCCCAGCACAGTATTTCCGTTCAACTTTTCTTTCATAGCCTGAATCTCTTTCACATCCGAGATATCATCTACTACAATTCGGATATTCCATTCTGTACCGGACACAGCAATATTTGTCTTGCTGTCGGTCTGAAGCATTTTAGCCAACTGTTCTCTTAATTCTTCTACCCGCTCACCAATCTGCAGATCTTCTTTTTCTCCCTTTGACAATTCTTCATAAGCCAGAATCGCTTCCAGGATTTCTTCCGGTTCGGACTCAGAATCAAGCGCCTCCAATAACTCCCCGGCAGCTTCTGCACTGGGTGTCAGAATAATCTCCTCTGATCCCTTGTCATCTGCATCCTCGGTTTCAACAGGCACCTGAGGCTTGGAGGGTTCTGCCGGATTCACCGGTGTTACAGGTTGGATATTTTCTGCAACATTTGCACCTGTATTATCTTCAGGGGTGCCTTCATCATTTGCTCCGGCATTGCTTCCGGTATTCTCACCCATATTGTCACCTGTGCCGTCCTGGGTATTATTATTTGCTATAACAACATCACTCATATCATAAAGAGCAGTCCGGTTCTCAAGGAATCTGAAATAAGCTGTCAGCGCATAATAACTCTGCTCCGTTGCCATACCATTCACTTCCAGAGAAGCAACATGTTTGAATCCACCGCCTTCCACATAGTAATCGCAAAGTGCATCCAAAACACTTCTGTTGTTCTTAACAAAACGGGAATCTGTGTGAGGATTAATTCCCAATGCAGTCAGTGCAACAATCACCTGTGCTGCGGATTCCGCACAAGCACCATCCACAGAACCAAAGCCACCATCAGAATGCTGCATCAAAGACAGACATGCCAGCGCATTATCCACCGCCATCTTCACATCAGCATTTGTACTGTAGTAGGGAGCCAGTGCAGTCAATGCCATTCCTGTCATATCCGCATCTGCCTTCACACCTGACAATGCCCAGCCACCATCCTCAAGCTGCTTGTCGAGAATTGCTTCCACCAGCGCTTCGCGGGTGACATCACCTCCTGCAGGAATCTCATAATCATGGGAATCGATGGCAATCAGTGCCCATATGGGGCCATTAATACCCTGCGCTTTTACGAAAGACATATCGTTCAGACCAACCAGTAAATTATGGCCATCCACATTGGAAACATCACACCCCAGTGCGGTCAAAGCAAGAATCAAACGGGAATTTTCCGTTGACTTGTCTCTATGAAGCTGCTCTTTGTCATTGATATTTTCTTTAACGAACTTTACAACCTCCTGATAATAGGCAGTCACATCAGGAATATCCCTTCCTGCCCGTCCCAAGCCAATTACAATCCACTCACCGCCAATAGAATTAACCGTTAAACCGTATTCCTTTGCCAAAGCTTCCAGATAATCACCGGTGGTCTTGAAAATATTTTCGTAATCAGCAGGTTCACCGGGACTATCAGGATCATCGGGATCACCGGGATTGCCGGGCTCACCGGGTCCACCGGGATTACCGGGGCCGCCGGCTTCACCGGAGTCTCCTGTCTCGTTAACAGTCAGAAGAATACCGCCGGGAGCAGAGCAAATTTTCTTTGTGTTGACTTCACCGTAACGTCCTGCAACTGCTACAATATACTCACCAAGCTCAAAATCAGAGAAGCTCACAGTCAATTTTCCATTTTCATCCTTAGTACCCAATTTATTCCAGTCTGTCACATCGCCTGAGGTCAACGTACCGACCTTGGCATAGTAAACATCCAACTCAGCCTCAACAGGAGTATTACTGCCACCGTTGCCCATATCTGCGCCTGCTCGGTAAACCTGCAAAGTAACTGTTTCATTCAGACCCACGTTCGCAGAGCCGTCAACTACCGTAATATAATTAAAGATGCTGGCAGGATCTTCGTAGAAGGCCCAATTGTCAAAATGACCAACTGTTACGATATCGCCATCACTTAAAATAATGCGGTCCGCGGTGGCACCAATGGTAGTACCCGCATATGTGGGATATTGGTAATTGAGATAATAATTCAAATTCTCATCATAACCCCAGAATTTGTTCATGTAGGAGGAACCTGCACTTCCGGTTATTGTCAGTGCATCCGTTCCAAGGATACCTTGTGTATACAAATAACCCTTGCCTGCATCTGCTGCATCAATACCACAATAGAACACTTCTGTTGCGTAGAGATACAGGTGCATTGCTGTAATCTTGCCGTAATCATCATTACCTTCCGGAATCTTATAAGCCTCCAGACCGTACAGGGACAGGTCAAAATAAGGCACATCTACCTTTTGCATTGCCATCACGATACCGGATGCATCAGGTTTTACAAATTGTGCATCGTGTGAGATGGACAAATATACCGTAACTGTATCATCGATATCTTCCTTCTTCTCTACAGTTACCGAACAATCAGAAGTGATATCACCGGCCTTGGCGGTAATAACAGCCGTACCTTCTGTCTTAGCGGTAACGACACCGTTTGCATCCACACTTGCTACTTCCGTATCGGAAGAAGTCCATGTAACAGTCTTGTCGGTAGCATCCTCCGGTGTTACCGTGGCAGCAAGATACAACAGCTTTCCGGGTTCCAGTTTTGCCGTGGTCTGATTCAAGGTCACCTGTGTAACCTCTATGGGAGCCAGTACAGTCACAACACAATAAGCACTGTAAGTACCGACAGTTACGGTAACCGTAGTACTACCCGCAGCTTTTGCTGTTATCACACCGTTCTCCACGATGGCAACGGTCTCATCGGAAGAAGTCCAAACAGCCTTCTCTGTGGTATTTTCAGGAGTAACTGTTGCCGTCAATGTTATGTTCTCAGTTACACGCAGTTCAGCAATCTCCTTATCCAGCGTTACTCCGGTAGCAGGGATGGGCATAGGCTTAACATTCAGAGTAATCCCAGGCAATGTACCCAGATTAGTACCTGCAGGAGGCTCACCATTTGCCATGCCGGATCCCACATATGTCATCTCTCTGTGACCGCCAATGGACTTACCGCCATAACCTCCGGCAACGATATAACCATTCAATGTCATCGTATCACCGGACCAATCCGCAGGTATTGTCACGGTTAACACTTGAGGAGTGCTGCTGAAATCGTAGCGACCATAACTGGTACCTGCACTGTTTTTATACGCATTTCCTTCCTGATCCAGATAAGTAATCTGCCAGTTGAAATTATATGCGGTGGCCAGCTTTTCTGCGGGGCTGGTCAAACCGGTAACGGTAATTTTGATTGTCTCACCGGCATCCAGCACTGTATCCTCAGTAACAGGATTGCCTTCCGCATCCTTAATATCAACAGTTACCTGCTGTGCGGTTACTACTTGATAAGTGTACAGGCCGTCCTTTTCCACACGAATAATGTGTCGTCCGCTGGTCAGACCGGAAACGGTAACTGTTCCATCCTCAGCAACTGTAACACCTTCGGCGGTAAATTCACCAAAGCTAAGTGTTTCCTCTCCTACAACGCTGCGATTTACTGTAACGGTGCAACCACTTTCCGGCTTAAAGCTTACGAAAGCACCTGCAGTACCGGTATAGAACTGAGGAGAATGTTCTGCATCAAGAGCCTTGCCGTTACAAAGCATATTGGTTTCGATGGCGGAACCATCCTTGCCGACACTGACCACAAACACACCGGTTCGTTCAGGCCAGATAGCGGAGAACTGTCTGGCACCGCCGTTACCGCCTGAGGCACCACTGCAAGTCAAAGTGCTGTACATCGCATCGTAAGTCACCAAAACGATGGCAGTACCTTCGTTCTTGGCAGTCAAAGTTGCTACACCGGAGTTGTTGCTATCTGCTTCGATAGAAATAACATCAGATCCATCCAATGTAATAATTTCATAACTGAAATCAGGTTGGGCAATCTTGGAATTGCTGATACCTTCTATTGCCTGCCAGTTACGGAACATATTCAACTGCTTTGTTCCGCCCACTTCCAGGTCAATATAACCCTTGGCATTGATATTCATATAAATATCTGCCAGATCCAGGAAATACTTTTCAAAATTCCGGTAAACCGTATCTGCATCATACTCACCGTCATCGTTCATAAAGAGCATATCCTCGGTAATGGTAAATTCCTTACCATCAGAAAGACTCACATTATAATTCCAATAAGTCACTGCATCCGGATCATCCGGACGCTGAACACGAATAAAAGGATTGTAACCAACCGATACAGGAGCAAACTTATAGACAACTGTATCATCAACAGTTTCTACACTCAGCGGTTCTTCAAAGTAATAGCTGTAAGAACCGGATAAAGAGCCGGCAGAAACCACAGAACCTGCAGGTGCAGTGACAGTAAAGTGCTTGTTCACCAGATCAATCACATTCTCACCGGTAACAGGAGTCTGATTTTCTAATGTACCATTTCGGTATGCAGTATTGCCTGCCGTTACTGAATAGGTGTAGTCTTCCGCCTGTAACAACAGGAACTTGTTGGCAGAACCAACTACCGTATAATCACCGTATTTGACTGCCACAACTGCACCGGTATCTTCTTCCTCACCGGCCATAACGGTAAAATCAGCTTCTATTAATGTCAATTCCGCATCTTCGGAAACTTCCGCACTCATACCGATACCCTCTGCACGCCAGCTGATGCGGCTTACATTGGAAGGTATTTTCAAAGTAACGATACCGTCGGTGTTCTCTACTGTTTCAACAGCAAGTCCAAGCAAGTCGTTGCCGTTCTCATCAAAGCCTGCGTTGCAGTAGAATTCGATACCTTCCGGTACATTCTTTACAGTAACTGTGTAAACAGCATCTGCATTTTCAGCAGTCATATTTACGGTATAAGTATCCTCGGAATAAATAAACCCGTCATAAACACGGAAGGTAAATACATAGTCCTGAGCCGCCTCCGGCACATAAGTAAAGATACTTCCTTCCAGATTTTCCCATTCGCCGTCATTCAACTTCACCTGATAGGTCAAAGTATCTGCTTCGTCAGCATCAGCAAACAAAGGTGCCAAATCCAGAGTATATGTTTCCAGACAAGGTATCGTCTCATCTGTAGATACTTCAACACCTTCTGTCAAAGCAGGTAGGTCGTCAATCTTATATTTGATCGTCCACGTAACCTCATCGTACCATGGCCCGGTCTTGTAGGTGAACTTACCCTCACCATTTGCCAGAATAATACTGTTAGACTTTTCCAGACAGGAAATAATTCCATCTGCCGGAGTTTCTTTGTTCAGAGCAATATGAACTTCGCGAGCTGCTGTCCAGTAATGACTGTTAACACCACCCTTGTCACCCACGATGGTTAAAGTTGCATTACCATCCACGGTATACTCAAAATAGGTATCCGGACGGAGACGGCTGTATGCAAACTTAATGGTAGTGTATTTATTATTGCCGCCGCTGGGGGCTGTTTCATACAAGTAAACAGCTGCATTTACCGTACCGTTGGACAAAGTATTAGTCTGCTGATTCCGTACACCGCCATCCCAATAAGTACCTGCTCCTGCAGTCTGTGTAGAGCCGGTCAACAGAGGCAGCTTAGCAGAAGGATCATCCTTCACCAGATTATAAAAGGTCATTACCTTGCCCGTCAGATTAATATCTGCAGGCTGAACGATGGAGAACGTTACGTTTTCCTCATCCCAGCTATAGGTAGTGCCCTCCGGCAGTGGATTCAGTTTATCATCCGTAAATGCAAACCAAGTAATAATACCGCCGTCCACTTCATAGTTCACGGTCTGAATTGCTTCCTCCGGAAGCACTGTCAATGTTGCAGTATAAACAGGGCTGTTGCCGTAGCTGTTTACTGCGGTAAATACCAGCTTGCGGGTACCGGAAGTATCACATGTATAAATGTAATCTGCATCACACTCGATCGCTTCGCCGCCGTCAATGGCAACATAATAGGTCATCGTGCTGTCACTGACATTATTAAACAATGTTGCCAAGTCAATAGACCAGGTGTCATCCTGTGCACGCAATGCTGCTGTGGTGGAACCACCCGCCAGCATAGGAGCTACCGGGAACTGACCGCTGGTAGAAAAATGGAATGTCTTGTTCACAGCGTATTGCTGAATATAATTTCCTTCATTATAGCCGGGACAGCCTCCGATCACCACAGTTGCTGCTCCGTTTACCAGTTGCACTTCGTGAATAAAATCAGTGCTTGCAGATATAGGACTTTCGGTAATACATACTCCGTCAACCAGCACCCACAGATTAGAATACTGAAGGTTGGTACCGATGCCCAGTTCCACAATATCGTCAGCAGCAACACCGGAGTCAAGAGTAATATAGTAGGTGCTTCCATTTACTGTGAAGTTATCCACTTTCACGTTATTTACGGCGACTTTATTGATATTACATCCCTGATAGGGCCAGTCAATACTGCTCCAGCCTGTACCGGCATTGATGATAAGAGTTGGCTCCAGTTCCAGTTTTCCGCAGTACTCACAAGCACCATCTACATAACTGTGGGCATCCGCAACCTTCTCTCCTTCAGTTGCACTGCACAAGGCACAGGTCTTGGGTGCGGAACAATTCGCATCCTTCCATTCATGGGTACAAGGCAGTACTTCGATAATAAATGCATAGTTATTACCACCATTGATACTGCCATCCTCAACATCCAGAATCACATACTTACTGTCTGCATTGCTCAAGGTCAATCCAAAGCGGTCTTTCAAATAACCATTGTACATCGTGGAGTAGTTTGCCTGAAGGTCTGCTGCTGCAATCGTAAACTCCCCTGCAGTATCTGAAGTATAAGGTACTGTATTCAGCACATTAAAATTCATTAATGTGATAGTTTCTTTTACATCCGAATACTTCATGGTCAGGTCGCTGCCGGAAGGTATAATGGCATAAACGTAGCCATAACTTGACAAATTATCTGTCAGAGTAACCGCCTCATTATTGGCAAAAATACTTAATGTAACAGGCTCTGTCTGCTGGGTGTCATCTTCTGCTTCTTTCTCAAACCGAACTGCCACATTGTCATAGGCAAAATATCCCGGCTGCGAAAAACCATATCCGTTGTCGTTCGTGCCTAAAACATTAAACTCTATTTTTGTCACTTTTCCTAAACCGGATAACTCCCATTTTGTCCACTCCGTTATGACATTTTCCGGTCCGTCAGCCAAACAGATTTCCGTCTGAGACGTTGTGCCATCCTCATGATATCCTGTGGCAATCACTTTTACATTATCTGTCTCAGACAAAGGCTGCGTTAAATCATTGCCGCCCAAAAAACAGTTCAATGCATAGATCGTATTGTTCACATACATATGATCAATCACACGGGCCTTACCGTCTCCAAAAGACAAAGACGACAGTTCCTCGGTACCATTATAGGACGATCCATCCATGTAACCATAATGTACTGCGAAGTTATCTGATCCATTATATCCGCCCCCGCCTGTACCTATTTCGGAAACACCGTTTTTGTATACCGTCAACTGATTCGTATAATCACCATATGTTTCATAATCACCGGAAACATAATTGGAAACCGCATGCCCTCCTCCAAAATAACAATAGACACCGTAATTATAGGGCATTATATGCTGAAGTTCCGTATTCCCCTCATCATACCATTGAAACGCCTCTTCCTCTGAATAGTATCCCATACCGTCGCCATAAAGCAAAGGTCCTGAATACTGATTATCCGTATCAATTAACGAAGTCCAATCATTTTCACCAACAAAGTTTCCATTTCCTTTATAGTCACTGTCCTCAAATGTCAGCACTTTCAGCTCATATTCGCCATTCCCTGACACCGTTTCTGCCGCATACGCAGGAACAGCCGTCAATAACATCAAAATACTTAATACCCATGACAAAATTCTTATTTTTAATTTTGTCCTTCTCATGTTCTTTCCTCCATTTCACAATTTACTGATATTCTCTTATTTTTCTCTGATATTTTTACATCCCCCCGCCTACATCGGCACCCAGTCCGTTACAGGTATAGCACCACACAATAGTGTCTCCGTCCTGTAAGATGTAGCCGGAGCATCCGTAATTGGGGAACCATCCGTTTACTTTATACATCCATCCGGATTGGTTACCGCAGTCGAACTCGTACAAATTATTGATACCTTCAATGTAGTAGCTGTCATACATAGGTGTCCAGGAATACTCAATCTGAATCCCTGTACTGCTGCAGACTCTGGTCAATACATCAAATACCGTCTCTCCATCTGTAAAGGAAACTACCGAAGTTCCCAATATCGTTCCGTCAGCCGGTACATAACCTTCTTTGCCGGCAGCCAGATTGCCCATGTTGTTCAGTATGCTGTCACAGCGAATTTCAATGGTACAATACAGGAATGTATCTTCCGGTGCCGGAGGCTGCTCAGGTGCCGATAGTTTTTCCGAAGACGGCTGCTGAGGATCTGCAGTTGTACTGCTTTCGGAGACAGCTTCCTGCTTCTCGGCTTCTTCTGCTCTTTTCGCTTCCTCTGCTTTCCGGGCTTCTTCCGCTTTTCTGGCTTCTTCGGCCTTTCTTGCCTCCTCAGCCCGCTTTTCTGCCTCTGCCTTCTTCTCTGCTTCTGCTCTTTCACGGGCCTGCTCTTCCTTCAGTGCAATCAGTTGCTGCTGAGCCTTTTGTTTCTCAGCTGCCCTGGCTATCTGCACATCTTCCAGCTCAGCCTCTGTGAAGCAGAAAGTCTCATCCATACCGCATTTGGAAAGCTTGATCATCTGGGTGTCACTTAAGCTGTTCACCCTAAAGGATGCTACATCCATTTTGTCAGAGTTGTCCACCATCGTAACCGATTGACCGACACCCGCATTGACCGTCTCTTCCGCTTTTGTTGCAGAGACACTTCCGGAATAAACATATACCATACCGGAGCCGGCCTGGGTGGATACAGATACCACAGCACCGTCTACACATACATTGGTTTCCCCGGACACTGCTGATACACCGGTTATTCCCCTGGCATCCAACAGGGCGTCTCCCTTCAACACTTCTACGGATATCGCTTCTCCCACTGCCTGTATGGAGATCTCAGCATTGCCGTCCAGACTGATCCTGGACTTTTCTGCGTCCCCAATCTGCAGGGTGGAAGCATTCTTGGTATACAGGATATCACCTTCCCGCACTACCGTTCCTTCTCTGACTTCATAGGCAATACCGTTTCTTTCAATCATGGCAATACCGGTCTTCTCCGTAACAGTTAAAGTACTGCTTTCCGTACTGTCATCAAACCAGCCCTTTACACTTCCTACTGCCAGGATTCCACATACTGCCACCAGGATAATGGTAAGCACCATGCAGAAATTTAATAATATTTTCTTCTTCATTTGTCCTCCTTTTCCTTTTATAGGACCAGACTGTTCCTATAAAAAACGATATCTATTCCAAAGTGCACGTTTTCGGGGTTGGACTTCCCCATGTTTTTCGATCAATTAGCTAAAAAAAGCCGCAAATAGGCATAAAATCCCTATCACGGCCAAAATTTCGTGATACGTTCAGCGCCAACACTTTCCGTCTCTGCTTTTAACATCATAGGTCTCCTGGCTTATGTAATGTGGAACTTATTATTCGTCCCGCGTTTGCTGCTCCGCCTTCTCAGCTTTTGCCAATGACCGACTCTCGTCATGAGCAGCATCCTCTTACAAATACAGTATTCTGGCTATGCTCCGGATTCACACCGGATTCCCTCATCCCTGCGTCAGTGCACACAGCACGCAGGGACATGAGTAATATATGATCGATTTATTCAATTTACTATCTTAAGCAAACAAAAATAGGTATCTGCTTTATGCCTCCAGATATACTATATATCAGTCTTCAGATACCTGTATCCTGACTCAGACTCAATCCTACTCACTGCCCTTCTCAAGCTTACGCTCAATGGTTATGCAGCTTTCGTCGTCTATTACAGTAGGGATAAAACTGTACACGGGATCTCACCGTGATTTCCGGAAGCCTTTGGGCTCCTTTGCATCTGTCAAACGACTGATTCACTTTATTCTATTATTCGAATCAACTATAAGTCGGATTCTTTATCCGGTTTTGTTAATCCGGAATCAAAAACACATATGAGATTACAGATCCATATGTTTCATTACCTGCCTGATAATGTCTTCCACCTGTTTATCGTTCTGTCTGGACTGATGATCGGCACAGCGCGCCAGGATATAAAGGTAGTCAGACAGGCGGTTCACATAGCGCATTGCCAACGGGTCTGCGCCGTAACGAAGCTGCACCTTGCGAAACATTCTCTCAGCCCTGCGGGCTACAGCTCTTGCCACGTCCAGTCTCGCGGAGAGTTCGCAGCCGCCGTACAGAACAAATCCCTTCTCTCTGGGGAAAGTATCTTCCATAGCATCGATCTCCTGCTCCAGCCGGGAAACCTGTTCTTCTGTTATTTTATATCTTCTGTCTCTGTGGGCGGCAACGCCTGACATCACTGTCATTAATTCTCTCTGAACGATCTCAAGCTTTTCTTTCACAGCATCATCTGCTGCTACTTTTGCCAGACCGATGTGACTGTTCAGTTCATCTACAGTCCCGATCAGGTCCATGCGCTCGTCGGACTTGGATACCCAAGTTCCGTCCAGAAGAGAGGTCATTCCGTTGTCTCCCTTTTTGGTGTAAACCTTCATTGCAATCTCCCTTTACTGTCAGACACCCTTAAATGCCTGCTTCTTAATTGCTCTTGCACTGTTGGAGCCCATCCTTCTGCTCTCCTCATCGGAGGGATAGGCATAATACTCTATATTTTTACCTTCTTTCAGGCCGCGGATCAGAAATGCCGCGCTGTCTTCCTTCACACCGATTCCGGAGCCCAGCATAGAATCGTTGGCTGCTTTCCATGCCAGCTGATTCAGATCCTGCTCCTGTCTCTCGGTGATCTCATAGAACACGCCTTCCTCTTCAATCCCGGAGCAGATCTCCCGGAGCACTGTCTGATTGGGGCGGTTCACATAGATATAGATAGAAGGTCTGTTTACGATCATTCTTACTCTCCTATTGCGGACAGAACCAGTCCGGTGGCAACCGCATTTCTCGGGCCCTCCTGACCGCGGATATTACCGCGTCCGCATACGATCATGTATTTGGCAAATTCCTCCATGAGCATTTCAGGAATCTCAAAATCCTCTGCGGATCCGCCGACCAGTACCACATTGGGAATCTTCTTCAGATTGTGATCCGTTGCAACCGTCTTCAGGGCTCTGATGGCATTGGTCACAAATACCTTCTGCTTTGCTTCCCTTCTCACCTGAACGATCTTCTCCATGGGAATATCTTCTTCTATACGGATGAGTCCGCTCTCGGAAAGCATCACCACTCTTCCGTAAAATCTGGGATCGATGGAATCCTCCACGAAAGTAATCTGTCCGTTCTCCATACGCATGTGGAAGAGGCTCTCCACCTTTGCCAGTGGATATCTCTTGATCTGTTCAGCCACATGTCTGTCAGACAGGCCAAGCTCCGTCTGGATCAGCATGGATACCAGTTCTCCCGCACCTGCCTGGTGGGTGATCTTAACCTGACCGTTCTCATTTACCAAAGCTGCATCCGTGGAACCGCCGCCCATATCAAGCATAGCCAAAGGCAGTTTTACACCGGGAGTGGTGAGTGCACCGAGACTTGCCATGACAGCTTCCACACCGGCTACCACCACTTCAATCCCCAGATCCGCTTTTAATTTCTCTGCGATTTTCTGCATGGGCAGCTGCTGGGTCTTTACCATTGCAGCAACACCCACTGCCTTTTCCAGACAGGTCTCACCGGCAAGGGCTCCGGAGATCAGCACCGGTGCCATGGTATCCACAGCTAAAATGTCCGTAATATGAACTTCCTCGGAAGTGCCGTTCAGCTCCTTCATGGTACTTCTGATCTTGGCAAACATGTTGCCGATATTGGTGTCGGGCTGGCCGATCACATCGTAGATATTTCCTGCGTCCGAGACTGCCTGCATGATCTTCTCGGCACCCTCATCAATGTTGATCCGGCTTTCCCGCTCTGCTTTAAAAGTGATCTCACCTGCAGGGAGCACATTCTCCTGCACATTTCCCCCGGGAGTCTTCAATACAACCGCACTCCTCTTACCGATCAGGCTCTTGGCGATGGGCGTGATCATGCGGGTTTCTTCTGCATTCAATTTCAAAAGTGTGGCAATGCCGTAGGGATTGGAAAGCATCCGGACGGTCTGCCCCGGCGGTGCCACCTCAATGGCTGCCATCACACCTCCCGGCAGTTTGTCGATTCTTGCCACTTCGTCTACAATGGGAACCTTTTTGTTCAGACGGTTCTCCACCAGCACTGCCTCATCGGCCTGCAGGATGATTCCCACAATGTCAATCTCCTGCGCAAGCCGGTTAATGATCTCGGCAATAGCCTCATAAGGATATTCCTTGGGAACCGCAACAATGTACGGTTTCCCGGGAACGGTCCTGCGCCCCTCTCCAAACCTCAGAATCTCACCCACAGCCTGACCTACCCCAGCAGGCGTCGAGGGATTGTGACCAATCATCGAGGAGTCTGTAATGATGGTCTCTGTCAGTGTTTCCATAGCGGTATCTCCGATAACCGGCGCCGCCTCATTCAAACGGATCAGGGAAAGATCGCTGATCTCTCTCCCGATCTTGCTCATAGCGCCCTTCAGCGCTGCTTTGATCGCATGGATATTAGCAACCGTACCTTTGGTTCCGGTTGTAGGGCATGATGTGCTCGCCAAAAAGTCCACTCTGTGAGTGGAGTCTATCCGGCCGATACACACTTCCGTTGTGGAATTGCCTATATCTACTCCTGCGATCAGTCTCAAAGCAAAATTCCTCTCTTCTCGTACACTTCCACTGCTTCCATCACCAGTCGTGCACAGTTCTTGGCATTGTATTTCTCAATCAGTTCCTGAGCCATCATCACCAGCTCCAGCTTGGTGGAACGGTTGGGGCGCAGTTTGTCGTACATCTTCAGGATCACTTCATCGGGAACGTCCACCAGCTCGGCAGCTCTCTCGAAGTTCTTCTCCATGGGATCATTGCCGTTCTCACGGGCAACCTGACCCTGAGCCTTCAGGATCTCCTTGGAAATCTTGATGTCATCGGAAGACACGTGTCCCTTCATCACTTCGTCAAGGGTGATGTCTGTCAGTTTCTTGCCGGTCTTGGACTGTACCCGGTCTTTTTCATATTCGCCCAAAGGGTATCTCATTTATTTTCCCTCCCATTCAATAGCGCCCACCTTGGGATCCAGCTGCTCCGTCTCTGCAATGTGCATCAGAGCTGCCTTCACCTGATACTTGGGTCTGGACATCGGATCGTTGGTACATGGAACAGGAACTACCTGCTCACCCTTTACATACTTGGCTGCGTTCTTACCGATCTGACGGTAAGTCTCCAGGTTCATAAGAGGGGCCTGGGGAAACAGCTCCAGATTGGAAAGGGGATAGAGATCCTTCTGGTGGATAACGGTGGTACCCTTGGACTGGATGCCCACACCGATACCGGAACCGGAAAGCTTTGCAGCCTCCAGTGCCATAAAGCACACGTCGGAGGTGTCCAGTATCTTGACCACTCTGGCGTTCATTCCTTCCTCCTCAATGCCGGCCTTCACATTGCGCAGCACCTCATCCAGGGGAATGTCACAGATGGTCCTCTTGATCTCTTTCTGGAAAGCAGCGCCCACACCGATCACGATCTCTTTGGGATCGGTACCCTTTTTGGCTTTGGGATAACTGCTGTAGTCTGTCTTATGTTCGTTGATGCGGTCACGGCCTGCCATGGAAGGAGCCTCGCCGGAGTTCTTTGCCGCACTGTCCTTCTCAGTTACCATATTGCTGACAGCTCTGGCCACGCTGGCGCTGTCCATCTGGCCTACCTGCTTGATAACCTCATCGATAATCTGTTTTACAAGAGCTTCACTTATCTGCATGGTCCGTCCTCCTAAATATCCTTGGGATTAATAATATGAGGAATCTTCTTGATCTCTTCCCAACGCTCGCCTTCCACGCGGTATCCCGTGCCGGGTCCCATGTAATCGTTGGGGGTATTCACTGCGGATAACACCTTGAAATCCTTATCCAGGATGGCAGATGTCTGCATGTAATCACCCACCACGCGCTGCTTGAGCATGTTCAGCACCTTTTCAGCCACATCACTGTAACCGCCTTCAGCCAGTGCCCGTACCACATCTACACCGGTGATGCCTCTCTTCAGCACGTCCTCAGCTGCCATCAGATCTGCGGTAACGTCTCTGGGAAGAGTGTCCTTACTGCCGTGTGCGTAAGTAACTGCCTCCACCTGCTCGTCCGTGATGGGAGAAAGTCCCAGCTGCTTAAACACTGCCTGAACTGCCTTGGCTGCCTTATTTCTCACGCGGATGACCTCTTCCTCCGTCACAGGGCGAAGGCCGCCGTCAACCTGCATATCTCTCTGCAGTACGTTGTAATCGTCAAAATCCTCCGCATCAAAGTTGGAGCCGGCAAACATGTTGTCATAGTTGGGCTCTGCAGCATAACCGGAGAAGATAAAGTCTGTACCGGGCAAGAACTGCAACATGGTTCTTGCGGTACGGCGCATATCGGAATTGGAAAAGCTCTGGTCATTGGAAGATGCGCACTCCAGACCAAGCAGTGCTGCCACAAGATTCTCGGCAAGTACCTCGCGGATACCTCCGGGCACGGAACCCGGCACGCCGATACAGCTTACGGAACCGTTCTGGATACCCTGGCTTCCTGCGCCCTTGGTGGCATACAGACATCTGCACTCCAGATAGAGCATGGACTTCTTCTCACTGTTGCCCATAAGTACCTCGGAACCGGAACCGGAGGTAAATCTCACCTTCAGTCCTCTGGAAGCGTAGGCGGAATTCAGGAATGCCTTGGAATAAGGGGTATCGTCACCGTCTATAAATACCTTCTCCGTACCGTATACGGAAAGGGTCTCTGCATATGTAGTCAGACCGCGGATGCCAAGCTCCAGCTCGGTTGCCTCCTCTGCGGAACACTGGGTCAGAACGCCGGGACGTCCCACCTGGGAACCGATCAGAAGTGCCATGGCACTCAAAGGCGCATATCTTGCCACGCCCATGGTGGTCTCTTCTTCCGCAAAACCGCGGAGCGCACCTTCTGCCGCATCAGCTGCGATCTGTACAGGATCATCCTTCAGGTTGGTAATGTGAGCCTGATTACCGGGAGTCTTTCTGGCGCGGATCTTCTGCATACCCATCATCAGTTCCACTACGTTCAGATAATTCATCACTTCCACCATCTTGGCCGGAGTGATGCCGGTAATCAGCTCTAAGATCTCCTTGCGGGATACATGGATGTCAACGATCATTCTGGCAATATCCAGGGAAGGAACCGCCATTGACTTCTCTGCTCTCTTTAAGTTAATGGCATAATCGGCGATAAACTGGTCGATAAAGTCGAAATCCTCTCTCTTCTTTCCGTCCAGCTCCACAACCTTGCCATTCAGCACTTTGATAGAGGGCTTGGGATCATAGGGACTGCTCATGGCAGCAAAACCCATCTCCGGCCATTCATTGATAAAGCCATCCATATTTACCGGACGTTTATCCAGCACTTCAATACGCTTTGATCTTTTCATATTTCACCACTCCTTTAAGGATGCTTGCTTTTTTTGCATATAGTTAATTGTATTATACAATGAATCCCACAAAAAAGCAACAAAAACCACAAAAATAAAAGTCAAATTGTGATGAAAATCATCTCGGCTTTTTGATCCTGTTGAGCTTTGCATTCATTTTCAGCAATTCTTCCTTGGTGAAGGATACATTGCGCATGCCCAGCATACCGGTGAAGCGAAGCACCGTAAAGTTGCCGATCATATTCAGAAGATCCCCGTTCATCTCCGGATTCTTCGTCCTGGTCTTTTTGACCTTTTTCTTCTTATTGCCTGAGGCAGGCTTATTTGCGCCCATCTTCCTGGCTAACGTCAGGAACAGTCCCCCAAACCACAGCTTGCCTCGGAATGTTTTTATGATTTCACCCAACTTGTCGTTCAGGCAGAACCGTCCCTCGATCTCTGTGATATCAAACCAGTTGAGCACCGCTCCCTGTTCACGGAGGATATAATTGGGATTCATGGCATCCACCTTGCGGATAAAGCCCTCGTCCCTGTATTCTCCCGCAACAGCTTCCAGCTTTGTCTCCCCTGCATTGGGCACTTCAAAATAGAAGAAATGATCCTCCGCACTCTTTACTCCCAGGCTGACACCGTTGGCAAACAGTTCTGCCTGCGGCAGATTGGAATACACTGTAACCCTTGTGGTCTCCTCCACACGGTCAATATACCGTTTTCCGCACAGATGAATGAACGGCTCGTCGGAAAGCCATGCCTTGTAGGCATAAAAAGCATCTTTTTTGTATTTACGGTCAATGGTGATCAGACCTTTGTGATTCTGTCCGTTCTCGCCGCCTTCCGCTCTTGCATCGGCACCGAAATCAAACATATTCCACACATGTGTGGCCCAGATATACTTTCTGGTAAAGAGTTGGCGGATCAGCGACTCGTGGTAAATCGCCTGATATTCCTCGGTATAATCTCCGCTTTCCGGGTTAGAATTATGCCAGTTCAACGCCTCGCAGCCATACTCACTGATACCGATGGGCTTATCCGGATATTTCTCATGGAACTTATCAAACCAGGGACCGTACTCCTCCAGACTGCCGCCATACCACCCAAAATAGTGATTATAGCTGACCACATCGGAAATATGTACATACTCCTCATCCATACCGCACATGGAGATGCAGGCAACCGTAGTGGGGCGGGTTGCGTCCATCTCATGTACAAGATCATTCAAAACTCTGTGATTTTGGATCAGGTCCGGATTTCTGGCACCGTCCATGGTAATCTCATTGGAAAGACCCCAGACACAGATACTGGGATGATTGTAACACTGGGTGATCAGTTCTTTCATCTGCTGAACCGTGTTTTCATTGCCGTCGGGCATATGACGGGAAATATAGGGGATCTCTGCCCACACTACCATACCCCGCTCATCGCACAAGTCATAAAAATATCTGTCATGCTGATAATGTGCCAGACGGATAGTGTTTGCACCCACCTCACAGATCAGATCCATGTCCTCCCTGTGGTGCTCCGGCAACAGTGCATTGCCGATTTCTGCTCGGTCCTGATGGCGGGAAACACCTCTGAGGGGATATTCTCTGCCATTTAAGAGAAAGCCTTTTTCGGGATGGATCTCAAAGCTGCGGCAGCCAAACCGGGCCGTAACCTTGTCCAATTCTTCCCCGCCCCGCATAATTGCCGCTTCTGCAGTATAGAGATAGGGATCTTTTACACCGTCCCACAGTCTGGCGTCGGCGATCACAAACGTGCCGTCGTTCTCCTGTTTTGAAACAACGCTCCCTTCTGCATCCAGAATCCGGTACACTACCGTATCACCGCTCACCGGACCTGTGACAAAGCTTTTCACCGTTACATTTGCATCCTTTCCGTTCATCACCGGAGTCACATGGATGCCTGGACAACCAAAAGCCTCCAACTCAAAATGCGTCTCCGGCACTCCGATAATATTCACATCGCGATACAGACCTCCGTAAAAAGTAAAGTCTGCTGTCTGGGGATATACACTCTCATTGGGCGCATTGTCAACCAATACGGTCAGTGTATTCTCCTCTTTGATCTGCCCGGTGATGTCCACACGCCAGGTGGAGTATCCGCCGTCGTGATGGGCAAGACACTCACCGTTTACATATACATCAGCGGATGAGTTTGCTCCGTTGATCTCCAGAAAATACTTTTCTCCCTCAGGCAGTTCTTCCTTCCTGATCTCCTTTGTATAGCTGCAGGTTCCGCGAAAATAGTCATTGCCGCCGTCCTGCCCATCCTTTGCATTCCAGGTATGGGGAAGGTCGATGCGTTCCCCTGCCGGCTCCTGTCCGTCTCCTCTCTCCACACCTTTTACAAACAACCAGTCTTTATTGATATTCCATACATTTCTCATACATTCTCTCCTTATTTCAAAAAGCACCCTTCCGGGTGCTTTTTGGATTATTCTCCTCTTCTGGCCTTTAACGCTGCAGCATTTTCTGTAACTTTCTTCTTGCTCAGAGGATAAATCACGATCAGGCATATGCCCACAGCAAGGTACAGGATCATAGGCACCAGTGTTGCAATGTTGTAAATTCCGTTGCGTACAGCCTCGGTCTGACCGGTGGTAGAACCTTCCACATAACCGATCCAGCCCAGCGCCCAACCGCCCAGTGCGCTGGCAATGGCCTGGCCCAGCTTACGGGCAAAGGAACAAACAGCATAAATGGTACCGTCCTCACGGTTTCCTGTCCGAACCTCCTGATCGTCAATAACATCGGTAACAAAGGCCCAGATGATCAGGTTAAACAGTCCGAAGCCCAGAAGGCCCACGATATTAATAATTGTGTAGAGCCACATATTGCCGGTTCTCATAAGGAACAGAGCCGCGAATGCCACGGTTCCCAGACCTGCTGCAAAGATACCCAGCTCTTTTTTACCAAATTTGCGGGCAAGGGGCACTGCACAGGGAGCCAGAATCAGCGCCGGTGCAAAACCGGCAGCATTCATCACGGAAAGGCCCATGGTGTCTCCGAAATAATCCTTAAAAATATAATTGTTGATGGTCTGGTTCAGCATCTGAGCACCGAGATAACAGATAAATACCAGAGAAATACCGATCAGTGCGCGGTTACCGGCCAGAGCCTTAACAGTATCCTTAAAGGATATGCTCTTGCTCTCTTCCGAAACCTTTATACGTTCCGTACACATAAAGTAGCAGATGATATAGCAGGCAGCTGCAAGAACCGAAGTTACCAGTGCAACAATGGGAAATGCAGATGCATTGGCGATCTTGGTGCCGTCTTCCAGCGTTGTATACAGGAACATGGGAACAACTACGCCTACAAGGATCTGAGGGATCATGGAACCTACACCTCGGAATGTGGACAGCGCAGCGCGGTCATCCGGCTCATTGCTCATAACGGATGCCATGGAGCCGTATGGGATATTGATACAGGTATAGCAGACACTTCCCCACAGAAGATATGTAACAAACATATAAACGATACGCAGTGTCATAGGCAAGCCCGTTGCAAAGGTCTGGTACATCAGGAAGGATGCCAGCGCCACAGGTCCGCAAGCCCTGAGCAGCCAGGGTTTGAACTTACCGTTTTTGGTAGCCTTTGCCTTATCGGCAATTCTTCCCATTGCGGTATCGGTAAATGCGTCAACAATACGTGCAATCAAAAACATAGTGCCTACGATTCCCGCATGGATACCCAGTACGTCGGTGTAAAAAACCTGAAGATACAAACTTGCAAAAATAAAGGTAAAATCATTGGCCACATTACCGATCATATAGCCAACTTTGTCTCTTCCTCCGAACGGACGAAGACTCGTGTCGGTGTTTTTCATGATTCAAACTCCTTTGCTGATGAATTAGATAAGGATCCAATTCTATTTTACCCAAAAGGCTCTCCGATGCAGTAGTATGAAATTGGCTTGTTATCGTACAATTTTTTCTAATTTGTTGCAATATAAAAAAATAAGTCTTATAATAATAAGCAAGAACGAATTTCGCTCCGCCGCGGTCCGATTCTGCGGCACGAAAAAGGAGTCATTTATGGAATACTTACAAGAACTTAATTTTGTCAGAAATCTTCTTAGCGGTCTGCATATTTCCAGTTGTATCATCACAGAGCCGGACAAAAAAATCCCTCCTGAAATAGATCTGGGGCTGCGGTCATTGCTTTTTGGCACAGACAATTACCATGCAGTGCTGGAAAATTCTCTCCAGGCAGCCAAAGACAAAACCATCTATCGGTTTTACGACGAATATGACTGCCGATATATCTTTATGCAGCTGCCTGACGGCACCTACTTTTATATGGGGCCCTATCTGTTGAGCATCCCCGATCAGGAATATATTGATAACAAAGCCTCTTTACTGGCTCTTCCGGACAACAAAAAAGTGCAACTTCAGACCTATTATACCGAACTTCCTGTGATTGAGGATGAGAACTGGCTTCTGACCCTGGCCAACACTCTCGGCATCAGTATCTGGGGCTCATCTTCGGAATTTTCCATGGAATACATTGAATACGAAATCCGTGACAGAAGCGTCCCTTTCCCCATCACCCACGTGGATACTGAGCCTTACGACACCACGGTCAGCCTCGCCACTTTGGAATCCAACTACGAAAATGAAAAACTGCTGATGGATGCCGTCAGCAAAGGAAAGCTGCATCTTGTGACGGCGGTTGCCTCCTCCGTGTTCAACAACGGAACGGAACCCCGGTTGACAGACTCCCTCCGTAACCGCAAGAATTATCTGATTATTTTAAAGACTCTTTTACGGAAGGCTGCGGAATACGGCGGTGTTCACCCCGTACACATTCACCGCCTGTCAGCCTTTTATGCACAGAGCATTGAATCCGTGCGAACCATGAAAGAAAGTCTGCAGCTTCAAAAAGATATGATCAGGGATTACTGCCTGCTGGTCAAAAATCACTCCCTGAGCAAATATTCCTACTATGTGGGAAAGGCCATCACTCTGGTTCATTACGATCTGACAGCGGACCTGTCCCTGCGTGCGATCGCCGCCCAACTAAACGTAAACGGCAGCTACCTGTCCAAACTCTTTCACAAGGAATGCGGCTGTACCCTGACCGAATATGTCAACCGCCAGCGCATTGAACGCTCTGTGGTATTGCTGCGCGACCCCAACAGACTCATCCAGGACATCGCAACTGAATGCGGCTTCCAGGATGTCACCTACTTTATCCGGGTGTTCAGAAAATATTTCGGCATGACGCCAACCTCCTACCGAAACAGATAAGAAATTTCTCCGAATTTCTTATTACACAAAAAAGAACCCGACCATAACCTGTCGGGTTCTTTGCGCAGGGCTACAAGGATTCGAACCTTGAAATGACGGAGTCAGAGTCCGTTGCCTTACCGTTTGGCGATAGCCCTATATAATTGCCACAAAATGTATTATACAATAAATATTTTTAATTTGCAAGCACTAAATCCTGAGATTCTGCAGTTTTGCTTACACATAAATATAAATCCCAATCCTTACATAAAACAAAAACATTCGACGAAGCCTCCCGCAGGCTTTCGTAGCCACTGCCGGTGGGCCGGGTGCGGTTTGCTTTGACATCTGTATGACTGTTAGAGTTTCTTAGGTCTGCCGCAAAGCCAAATAGAAACATTAACACCCAAAGCGGCAACATGTCTGAGGTGCGAAGCACCGAGTTTTGCCGATTTGGGTGTTGCTCTTTGTTTTTATTTGGTTTTGCGGCAGGCCTTAGTAACTCTTACGGTCTTACTCCTGCAAAGCAAACCGCACCTGCACCCGCCGACAGCGGCTACGAAAGCCTGCGGGAGGCACGTGAATTTTTCTTTTATGTAACTCTTACACCTCAAATAACAGGTCTGCGTAGGTCGGGAACGGCCAGTACTCTTTGTCCACCAGCTTCTCCAGTTCATCCGCGGGCTTTCGCAGTGCTTCCATACCGGTGACAACCACGTCTTTGTAGCAGAATGCCTGCTCTTTACCGCACTTCATGGCGCAGGCCTCTCTCTCCACCTTCAAAAGGTGTGCTGCCGCGCTCTTCATCTCGGTGAGCTTGGATGTTACTTCTTTTAACAGTTCGCAGGGCACAGTTGCATCGCCGCCGGCCTCTTTGACAGTCACAACAGTGTCTGCCAGAGATTTGCAGAAGCGCATTACCGCAGGAATGATCTGCTTATTTGCCATGTCAACCATGGTCAACGCTTCTATGTTGACGGTCTTGGCATAGGTTTCGTAGAGGATCTCAGCGCGGGATCTGAGCTCTGCTTCCGTGAAAATACCGAATTTCTCGAACAGTCGCACGGCCTTGGGTGTGATCAGTGTCTCCACTGCCTCCACCATGGAAGGAATGTTGGGAAGGCCTCTTCTGGCCGCCTCTTCCTGCCACTCTTTGGCATAGCCGTTGCCGTTAAAGATGATTCTCTGATGCTCTGTCATGTATTCCTTGATCAGATCATGTACTGCCATATCAAAGTCTTCTGCCTCTTCCAGCCGATCTGCCGCCTCGCAGAAAGCTTCTGCCACGATGGCGTTCAAGGTGGTGTTGGGACTTCCGATGGAGTCCTCACTGCCCACCATTCTGAATTCAAATTTATTACCGGTAAATGCAAACGGTGAAGTACGATTGCGGTCTGTGGCATCCTTCACAAAGTCGGGAAGCGTTGACACTCCGGTTCTCAGCACACCGCCCTCTTTCAGGGAATCTGCTCTTCCTGTCTCCACCAGCTGTTCCACCACATCCTCCAGCTGTTCGCCCAGGAAAATGGATATGATCGCGGGGGGCGCTTCATAGCCGCCGAGACGGTGGTCATTTCCTACGTTGGAAGCACTCTGTCTCAGCAGGTCCGCATGAGTATCCACTGCCTTCATGATACATGCCAGAATCAGCAGGAACTGGATATTTTCGTTGGGAGTCTGGCCGGGCTCCAGAAGGTTCACGCCCTGATCGGTGGTGATGGACCAGTTGTTGTGCTTACCGGAACCGTTTACTCCCTGGAAAGGCTTCTCGTGCAGCATACAGCGCAGTCCATGCTTTCCTGCCACACGCTTTAAGGTCTCCATGATCAGCTGGTTGTGATCCGCCGCCACGTTGGCCGTCTCGTAGATGGGAGCCACTTCGTGCTGTGCAGGAGCAGCCTCGTTGTGCTGGGTCTTACTGGTAACACCCAGCTTCCACAGTTCAATATTCACATCGTGCATAAATCCGCCGATACGCTCTCTGATAACGCCGAAATAGTGGTCGTCCATCTCCTGACCCTTGGGGGCAGGTGCGCCGTACAGGGTTCTTCCCGCAAAAATGATATCTTCTCTCTGCAGCGCCTTCTTTGCATCCACCAGAAAATACTCCTGCTCCGGTCCCACACAGGGGATGACTTTCTGTGCTTCTGTATTTCCAAAGAGATGCACGATTCTCAGTGCCTGCTTGCTCAGCGCCTCCATGGAACGCAGAAGAGGAGTCTTTTTATCCAGGGCCTCTCCGGTATAGGAACAGAATGCGGTGGGGATACACAGCGTCGGGCCTGTAGCAGTCTCCTTGATAAAGGCAGGGGAAGTGATATCCCAGGTGGTATATCCTCTTGCCTCAAAGGTTGCCCGCAATCCGCCGGAGGGGAAAGAGGAGGCATCCGGTTCGCCTTTGATCAGCTCTTTTCCGGAAAACTCCATGATCATATTGCCATCCTCATCGGGATGGGTCACAAATGCATCATGCTTCTCGGCAGTAATTCCCGTCAGAGGCTGGAACCAGTGAGTGTAATGGGTGGCGCCGTTCTCCACAGCCCAATCCTTCATCACCTTGGCTACCACACCGGCAGCTGCAAGGGACAGCTCGCCGCCCTGCTCCATGACTTTTACCACTTCTCTGTAAATTTCCTTGGGCAGCCTCTCTCTCATTTTGCCCAAAGTAAATACTTTGCTGCCAAAGAGCTCTTCTACCTTTAACATCTCACCCATCCTGTTACTTCCTTTCCTCTTTCTGTACGGCATTTTCCACTCTCAAAAGATCATATCTCTCAGGCACCTGAGACAGATTAAGCCAGATGGTCTGCTTCGAGTGGGGACAGCTCTCCACCGGTTCCATGTCCCCATTGTACATGGAAAGTACTTCTGCGGACTGATTGGCGCCGTCGGGCTTCATGATCTCAATGGTGTCCCCCACGGAAAATTTATTGCGCTGTTCAATGCGGACCAGATTCTCCTTGGTCTCTTCCACAATGCCCAGATAAATATATTCATTTACATAAGTATTGTTGTCATAAATCTGCGTTCTCTCGTCAGTCTTTCCAAAGTAAAAACCGGTGGTGAACTGTCGGTAAGTACACTTGGAGATCTCTGCCTGATACCACTCCATATTGGCGCGGTAAGTCTCTTCCGAAGTAAAGTAATCGTCGATAGCCTTGCGATAGGTCCTTGCCACAGTGGCCACATAGAGAGCAGTCTTCATCCTTCCCTCAATCTTCAGGCTGTCCACTCCCGCAGCCACAAGCTCCGGAATATATTCTATCATGCACAGATCCTTAGAGTTGAAAATGTAAGTTCCCCGCTCGTTCTCATACACCGGCAGGTATTCCCCTGGGCGCTTCTCCTCCACCACCGCATACTTCCAGCGGCAGGGATGGGTACATGCACCCTGATTGGCATCTCTTCCCGTAAAATAATTGCTCAGAAGGCACCGCCCGGAATAAGAAATACACATGGCTCCGTGCACAAAACTCTCAATCTCCATATCCTCCGGAATCCTGTTACGGATCTGCCTGACCTCCGCCAGAGACAGTTCCCTGGCGGAAACCACTCTCTTAGCACCCTGCTGCCACCAGAACAGATAGGTCTGGTAGTTGGTATTGTTGGCCTGGGTGGAAATATGAATCTCAACCTCGGGCCAGACTTCCTTTGCCATCATAAACATTCCCGGATCGGAAATGATCAGCGCATCCGGTGCATCGGGCTGCATATCCCTAAGTTCCCGGAAATAGGCTTTCGCACCGTCAAGATCCTCATTGTGCGCCAGAATATTGGCGGTCACATAGACTTTTACCCCGTGCTCATGGGCAAAAGCAATTCCCTGCGCCATCTCCCCGGGGCTGAAATTTTTGGCTTTGGCGCGAAGGCCGAAGGCCTCCCCGCCGATATATACGGCATCGGCTCCGAATATCACCGCTGTCTTCAACACTTCCAGACTGCTGGCCGGTATCAGAAGCTCCGGCTTTCCGGGATGATTCATGACTGTTCTCCTTTCTCAGCTCCTGCGGTGTCTGCCTCAGGCTCCACCTTTACACTCAAAGTGGCACCGTCACCCACCGGCAGGATACAGGTCTCCAACAGGGGATGGTGCGTCAGCTCATACAGATACTCCCGCATCCTGGCATGGATGGTCCTGTTTCTCCTGGTCACCGCAAAACGCGACTCGATCACATCGCCGTCCTGCAGCACATTGTCGCTGACCAGAAGGCCGCCGGGACGGAGCAAGCGCAGGATATCCGGCAGAAAACTCAGATACTGCCCCTTGGCTGCATCCATAAAAATCAGGTCGTAGCTGCCCGCCAGCTCACGCAGCACATCTGCCGCATCCCCCTCCAAAAGAGTGATCTTGTGGGCTTTGTTCGCTTTTTCAAAATTCTCCCTTGCCAAAGGGATGCGCTTTTCGTATTTTTCAATGGTGGTGATGTGACAGTCTTCGGGTGCATACTCGCTCATCAAAAGCGCAGAAAAACCGATAGCTGTCCCAACCTCCAGAATCCTTGCAGGCTTCAAAAATGCCAGCAGGAACTTCAGCAAGCCCTGCATCTGGGTACGGATAATGGGCACATCTGTCTCTCTGGCAAACTTCTCAAGTTCATTCAGATAAGGAGGATTGCCCTTATCAAAAGAATTGATAAAGGCAACCATTCTTTCGTCCATAATCATCAGGATTTATTTTCCTCCTCTTCGGCAGGCGTCGCCATGACCTCCATCATCTCTTCCACTGTCATGGTTGTGCTCAACTCATAGACGCCGGGCTTGACTTCCTCTTTAAACTCCGACAGATAATACTGGGCCAAAAACAGCGTGGTGTTGTCGATCAGACCGTGCTTCTCAAATAACTTTGCCATCTGCGAAGGCGTCATATCCTCCGGGATCGTAACTGTCACCGTGCGGCCTTCCCCCACCAAAGTCATAGGCTGCTGTTTAAATACACTGTAGCCAAACTCATATCCTATAATAACGCCGCGATAGACGAGAATGATGACTGCCACTGACAGAGTGATCTTCAATATCGTACTGAATATGGCAGTTATAATATTACTGGATTCCATCTTACTTCATCCTTCCCATTTATATCACTCAAAATCAAAACTTTCGGTGATCTGAAAACTGATCTCCTGCATCATCCTGCAAAATGCCAGCTCCGCCGCCAGAAATTCTGCTGCCAGCGGATTCTCCCACAGGGATTCATATTCCTTCTCAAATTCTTCAATACTCTCAAATTCAATCTCACTTTTGCTCTGCAGCTCGTAATTGCGCTTGCGGTATTCATCGATTTCCCTCTTCAGCTCCGGGAATTCCTTTACTTTCTCCTTCGCCTGAAGATAGGCCCGATATTCCGCAGACTCCTTGAGAGCTCTGGTGAAAATCTTCACCGCTTCGTCCATGGGCTTATACCTCCATAATAATGGGCAGGATCATGGGACGGCGCTTGGTCTTCTTCCAGATAAAGTCACCGAGGGCATCCTTTGTTGTTCCCTTCAGCTTACCCCAGTCGGTAATGCCACGGTCCAGACAGTTCTGGATAGCCACATCCACCACATACCTGGCTTCTTCCATCAGTTCATCCGACTCTCTTACATATACAAAGCCGCGGGACACAATATCAGGACCCGCCACAAGCTCGCCGCTTCCTCTCTCAAGGCTCATGACAACAATGACAATACCGTCCTCGGCAAGATGCTGTCTGTCGCGAAGTACCACATTTCCCACATCTCCCACACCGAGTCCGTCTACCAGAATAGAGCCCACCGGCACTCTGCCGGTAACCTCAGCGCTCTCCTGGTTAAGCTCCAGCACATCTCCGGAAGACAGGATAAAAATGTTTTCCTTGTCCATGCCTAAGCTTGACGCAATATTGGCCTGTGCCTTCAGATGCTTGTACTCACCATGAACGGGAATGGCATACTTGGGATGCACCAGCGTATAGAGCAGCTTGATCTCCTCCTGGCAGGCATGGCCTGACACATGGGCATCCTGAAAAATAACGTCGGCACCCTTTCTGAGCAGCTCATTGATGATCTTGGTCACGGATTTCTCATTGCCCGGGATGGGGCTGGAGGAAAAAATAACCGTATCACCTGCACCGATGGTGATCTTGCGGTGCATATTGTTGGCCATCCTGCTCAGCGCAGCCATACTCTCGCCCTGGCTGCCGGTGGTGATGATCACCTGCTGATCGGGCGGGAAATTTTTCATCTGGTCCAGATCCACCAGTGTATTTTCAGGCACACTGATACAATCCAGATTCATGGCTGTCTCCAGTATATTTACCATGCTGCGGCCTTCCACCGCTACTTTACGGCCGAATTTATAAGCTGTATTGATGATCTGCTGTACTCTGTCCACATTGGAGGCAAAGGTGGCCACGAAAATCCTCGTGTTTTTATGCTCCGAAAACAGACTGTCAAAGGTCTTACCCACCGTCTTCTCCGACTGGGTAAAACCGGGTCTCTCCGCGTTGGTGGAGTCACACATCAATGCCAGAACACCTTTTTTGCCCAGCTCCGCAAAACGCTGAAGGTCAATGGCATCCCCATATACCGGGGTATAATCCACCTTAAAGTCTCCGGTATGCACCACAACACCCGCCGGTGAATAGATGGCCAGTGCTGCTGCATCCACAATGCTGTGGTTGGTCTTGATAAATTCCACACGGAATTGTCCCAGGTTCACAGTCTGTCCAAACTTCATCACCTTTCGCTTGGTGGTCTCCAGCAGACTGTGCTCCCTCAGTTTATTCTCAATGATACCCATGGACAGCCTTGTGGCGTACACAGGGATATTCACTTTGCGAAGTACATAGGGCAGTGCCCCGATATGATCCTCGTGACCGTGAGTGATCACGAAGCCTTTAACTTTGTCAATATGATTCTCAAGATAAGTGGTATCCGGGATAACAAGATCAATTCCCAACATGTCATCTGCCGGAAAAGACAGTCCGCAGTCCACCACAATGATACTGTCTTCATACTCGAAGGCAGTTATATTCATTCCAATCTGTTCAAGACCTCCCAAAGGGATGATCTTCAGCTTGGAATCACTAATGATCGCTTTTTTCTTCAATCAGATTACCTCCAACTAAACCAAGTCCACATCCTCCAGCATGCTCTCAAACACGCCGGCTACCGCTTCCAGTTCTTTGTCATCGGAGACAACGGCATACAGGCTCTCTTCCTCACCGTCTGCCGACAGATCCTTCAGGATCAGCGCTTCCCCGTCTCCCTCCTCATAGTCCGTCACCAGAATATAATTGTATCCCCCTATCCTGGTCTGCTCAAGCACGTAAAATTCTACCGGATCTTCTCCCTCCGGTCTAAATGTTATCTTCTCCAACCGTATCTTCCTTTCTCATGCTGCGTCTGTCCAGATATCCCTGTAATATCAGCGATGCAGCGATCCTGTCCACATGTTCCTTGCGATGTTCCCTGCGGATGCCCGCCTCCATCATGATCTTGTCGGCAGCCACCGTTGTCAGTCTCTCATCCCAAAAAGTTACGGGAAGTCCCGTTCTTCTCTCCAGCTTGTCCTTAAATTCATGGGTCAGCTCCACCCGAACGCCCTCTGTAGCATTCATATGCTTCGGAAGTCCCAGCACAATCTCTCCCACTTCATATTCCACAATCAGCTCTTCGATCCTTGCAAGGGTCTGACGCAGCTTATTCTCCTCCTTGCGGCGAATGATCTCTATTCCCTGGGCAGTAAGAAGCAAGGCATCGCTGATCGCCACCCCTACTGTCTTCGACCCAAAATCCAAACCCATGATTCGCATGGATATCCTCCTTATGCCTGCCAACGATTCTTCTTAATGTACTCTGTCAGAAGCTCTTCCACCAGCTCATCGCGCTCCACCTTCATGATTAGGCTTCTGGCGCCCTTATGACTGGTGATATAGGTAGGATCTCCGCTCATGATATATCCCACGATCTGATTTACCGGATTGTATCCCTTCTCTGTCAACGCCTCATATACGGTGGCTAAGATCACTTTCACTACAGACTCTGTCTCTGTCTCCACCCTGAAGAATTGTGTATTCTGTAAATTCTGCATTGTTCCCTCTCGTCCTTCTGCACGTTCCTCTTTACTTCTTTTATCTTACTCCATCTTGGAAAAAAATTCAATCCAAACTATCGCATTTCAGTATTTCATCTGTCAGGAAATCCGTAACCCGGACTTTTTTCAGGATGTTGCTTAAGTTTTCCCTGCTCTCAAGAGCCACTTTCACATAGTCCTCTGTGTGCCCGATCCAGAAATTCTTTCCACCCAACTCTTTCTCTTCTTCGAACAGTACTTCTGCCTCTTTTCCTATGTAACAGCTGCGAAACTCCTTGGACTGCTGCTTTTCCAGGACAAGCAGGCGATTGCTTCGCTGTGTCTTTTGCTGTTCCGGCACCTGACCGGACATCTTGGCCGCCCGGGTACCCTGTCTCTTGGAATATTTGAAAATATGCATTTCATAGAAACCAACCTTCTCAAGAAAAGCGCAGGTCTCCTCAAATTCCTCTTCTGTCTCTCCCGGAAATCCTACGATCACATCCGTGGTGATTGCCGGCCTTTCAAATGCACGCCGCAGATTCTTTACACTGTCATAGTATTCCCCTGCTGTATAGTGCCTATTCATCCTCTTTAAGGTTTCATCACACCCGCTCTGCAGCGAAAGGTGAAAATGAGGACAGATCTTTGGAAGGCGTCCCAGTCTTGCGGCGGCTTCTGCCGTGACGATCCTGGGCTCCAGGGATCCCAGCCGGATCCGGCGTAACCCTTCTATGTCATGGATCTGCTCTATCAGATCCATCAGCTTGCTCTTTCCCCGATAATCATTTCTGCCTTCTTCCCTGCGGGCCTGCCGGCTGATACCATGCTGCCACGCCTCGTCCTCAAAATCGATACCGTAAGAGCTGATATGGATACCGGTGAGAACCACCTCCTGATATCCCGCTGCCACCAGCCCCCTGATTTCCTGAACGATATCCTCCGCCTTCCTGCTGCGGACTCTGCCCCTGGCAAAAGGAATGATGCAATAAGAACAAAACTGATTACAGCCATCCTGAATCTTGATACATGCCCTTGTATGGTCTGCCGTGCGCTTCAGCGTCATTTCTTCATAGTCGCAGGTATTGTTTACATCAATGACGGTAGTGTCCTGCAGAGTCTTTATCTTTCCGTCTGCGGAAATTTCTCTCTGCCGCAGATATTCCTCCAAGATAGGGATCAGGTCCTTTTTCTTATTATTTCCGATGGCAAGGTCGATGCTGTCGTCCAGAAGCGCCTTCTCTCCTCCGGTCTGCACATAACAGCCAACTGCCACCACCACCGCATCCGGATTCATGGCTTTGGCCCGGTGCAGCATCTGCCGGCTCTTCCTGTCCGCCATATTGGTGACTGTACAGGTATTGATAATATAAACATCCGCTCCCGCATTAAAAGGAACGATCTCATAGCCCTTTTCCTGCAAAAGCTGCTGCATTACTTCGATCTCATAAGAATTCACCTTGCAGCCCAAATTGTGCAATGCGATCTTTTTCATAGAAAACTCCACACTTTTATCCCCTTTTCTCATTGACTTTTCCCCCTTTTGCCTTTAATATGATAACAGAAGACATGAAGAACATACAGGAGGTAACTACAATGAAAACAGTTCAGATTTCTTTAAACTCAATTGACAAGGTAAAATCTTTTGTAAATGATATTACCAAGTTTGATTACGATTTCGATCTGGTATCCGGCAGATACGTGATCGATGCCAAGTCCATCATGGGCATTTTCTCTCTGGATCTCTCCAAGCCCATCGACCTGAACATCCATGCAGAAGGCAATGCCGACGAAGTTCTCGACATCCTCAAGCCTTACATGATCTGACCCGAACCCATCATACAAATGATACCATACCGGACGTCTCAGATAATCTGAGACGTCCTTTTTGTTTCCTTTGACAAGAATTTCTCTCCGTCATTTGCAGAGTAGGGCACCATGCGGCGAAACCGGAAGATTCGGGGGACGTGATTTTTCTCCTTATATCCTGCGGAGCCAAGACCCCTGGTTCGAATCGCCCCTGCTCACGGGCGATTTGAACCGCCCTTTGGGGGCTTGGCGCAGCGCCCTGAATATCCGGAGAAAAATCACTCCCCCGGATCTTACGGTTTCCGCCCCGTCGTGACCTTACTCCACAACAATCACTTCCTCGGTCTCAAGGGCAGTCTGCACCAGCTGTTCAATCTGCTCGTCCAGATTTCTTTCGTGTCTGCGGATCACATTGAGGTTAGGCTTTGTCACAGGGTGCTTGGCCACAAAAATGGTACAGCAGTCCTCGAAAGGCTGGATGGATGTCTCGTAGGTGCCTATTCTTTCGGACACTTCCACGATCTCCTGCTTGTCAAATCCGATCAGCGGACGGTATACCGGAAGTTCACACACTTCATTGGTTGCCACCAGAGACGCCATGGTCTGGGATGCCACCTGGCCGATGCTTTCTCCCGTGATCAGACCCAAGCAATCCGACTCCTTTGCAATATGCTCGGCGATCCGCATCATGTACCTTCTCATGATAATCGTCAGCTCCTCATGGGGACATTTTTCATAAATATACAGCTGAATATCCGTAAAGTTGATCACATGCAGATTGATGGGGCCGGTATAGCGCGACACTAACCTTGCCAGATCCACCACTTTCTGCTTGGCTCTCTCACTGGTATAGGGCGGCGCATGGAAATATACAGCATCTATCTTTACACCTCGCTTGGCGATCATGTAACCGGCCACGGGAGAGTCAATACCGCCGGACAAAAGCAGCATGGCTTTGCCGCCGGTTCCCACCGGCATCCCTCCCGGTCCCGGAATGATTTCAGAATAAATATATATTTTTTCCCGAATCTCCACGTTCAGCATGATATCCGGATTGTGGACATCTACCTTCATCTCGGGATAAGCCTTGAGAATAGCCTCTCCCAGATCCATATTGATGGTCATGGAATCCTTGGGATAATTTTTGCGGGCACGTCTGGCCGCCACCTTAAAGGTCTTATTGCGGTCAGGGTATACGTCGGCCAGATAGCCGATCACCGTGTCACACAGCTTCTCAAATCCCTCATCCTCCACATAGACTACGGGACAAATGCCGGAGATGCCGAACACTGTTTTCAGCTGTTCCACCACCTCGTCAAAATCAAACTCACTCTTGGCATCCACATAGATACGTCCCTGGGTCTTGTGGATCAAAAACTGCCCTTCGCACTTTTTCAGTGCAAACTTGATCTGATGCACCAGTGCATCTTCAAACAAATACCTGTTTCTTCCCTTTATGCCGATCTCGGCATACTTAATCAAAAAAGCTGTAAACATATTTTTCCTCTTCTTTATTTATCGGGAACCCGCTCCCGTTATTTTCTGGTATATCTGCGCAGCATGGGGATCATGTCGTACATCTGCTCCAACGTATAAAGGATCTCTTCCTTCGTGGTAAACACGGAAAAACTGAAGCGGATGGTGGACGACAGCAGATCCTTATCAATACCCATTGCCTTCAACGTCGCCGAGGGCTGCGGCTTCTTTGCGGAGCAGGCACTTCCCGCCGAGACATAAATGCCCTTATCCTCCAGCGCATGGAGCAGGACCTCACTTCTGACCCCTGCAAAGGATACGCTCACGATATGGGGTGCTGTCCCTTCTGTCTCACCGTTCAAAAGACCGTTTACCTTGATACCGTCCAGTTTCTTTACCCCTTCGATAAACAGGTTTTTCAGCCGGTACAGTTCCTTCACTTCCTCGTCCATGTGCTCATACATCATCTCTGCCGCCTTGGCCAGACCTGCCACACCGGGCACGTTCTCCGTGCCGGACCGCAGATTCTGCTGCTGGCCGCCACCGAACAGGATCGGCTGTATCTTCACCTTATCACTCACATACAGAAATCCCACGCCCTTGGGTCCGTGAATCTTGTGGCCGCTGACAGAAAGCAGATCAATGTTCATCTTTTTGGGGTAAATCTTACATTTTCCAAAACCCTGCACCGCATCCACGTGAAACAGCGTACCCGGATTCATGCGCTTGATCATGGCACCCGCCTCTTCAATCGGCTGCCTGGATCCCACCTCGTTGTTGGTATGCATGATAGATACCAGAATGGTCTGAGGTGTCATGGCTCTGTGCAGATCCTCAAGGCATACTCTTCCGCACCTGTCCACCGGCAGATAAGTCACCTGGTAACCCATGGTCTCCAGATGCTGCATGGTTTTTAAAATGGCCGGATGCTCAATCTGTGTGGTGATCAGATGCTTCCCTCTGCGGCTGTTGGCAAGGGCACACCCGATCAGTGCCAGATTATCCGATTCCGTACCACCGGAGGTAAACAGAATCTCTTTCTCATTTACTTTCAGAAGCTTTGCCAAGGTCTCTTTTGCATAGCGCACATAATTCTCGGCAGCTACACCTTTCATGTGGAGACTGGAAGGATTTCCGTAATCTTCACACATGATCCTTGTCATCAATTCCGCAACCTCCGGATAGGCCCTGGTCGTCGCAGAATTATCGAGATATACTTCCATGAAATACTTCTCCTCTTTCTTACTTATCTTTTATATACTATGATATGCAGATTTCTGCATTGTGCGCGAATTTTTGCGGGGATTCCCGGGTCTGCGCCGATTATGTCTCTAATTGGTACATGATCCAGGAAAGGACGGTGAATCCGGCGGTCTCTGTCCGCAGGATGCGTTTTCCCAAAGTGACCGGCTCAATTCCCAAGCTAAGAGCCTGCATAATCTCAGTCTCCTCAAAGCCGCCTTCGGGGCCGATGAACACGGCAATATCCTGACCGGGCTTCAGTGAGCCTATGATCTCTTTGGTCCGCTCCATTCCCTCCGCAAGCTCATAAGGGATGATTTTTACGTCCATGGACGAAGCACGGTTGACCGCTTCCTTAAAGCTCATACAATCGCTGACCTTCGGCACGATCCGACGTTTGCTCTGCTTTGCGGCAGCCTCCGCAATGCCCTGCCAGCGGGCAATCTTGGCGGCAGCTTTCTTTTCCTCCAGCTTCACCACACATCTCCTGGCAGCCACCGGGATCACTTCATACACTCCCAGCTCCACAGCCTTTTGAATGATCAGTTCCATTTTATCTGCTTTCGGCAGACCTTGAAACAGGTAAACTCTGGAAGACAGCTCCACACCGTCCTCCTTCACAAACCGAAGTTCGCAGACAATGCGGTCTTCCTCAATGGAAACAATCCCGCAGCGATACTCCTTACCGTCACTTCCATTGCTGACAGCAAGCTCCTCGCCCACTTTCATCCGCAGCACATTTTTGATATGATTCACATCGCTGCCCAGAATCGTGACCGTCTTGCCACAGATCTGACTCTCTTCCACAAAAAACTGATACATTCTATTTTACTCCTGAAATTAATTCTTCCTGGCGGTTACGCTGACCCATTCACCCTGGTAGGTCACCTCGAGCACTTCC
This sequence comes from Acetatifactor sp., assembly GCA_045659805.1. Classification (GTDB taxonomy): domain Bacteria; phylum Bacillota; class Clostridia; order Lachnospirales; family Lachnospiraceae; genus Acetatifactor. Next base: position 8,926 of record JAZRCR010000094.1, on the reverse strand, counting down.
AATCCTGCTGCCTTTACCGCGTCCACAACCGTCTGCTCTTTATCGTCAATGATTCCGGAGGTGATGTAGATGCCGCCCTTCTTCAGCTGGTGGCAGATCACGGGGGTCAGAGGCACCAGAACATCTGCCAGGATATTGGCCACCACGATATCGTAGCACTCATATCCCACCTTGTCCTGAATCTCCTTTTCCGTGATGATGTTGCCGATCATCATTTCAAATTTCTCCGGATCGATGCCGTTGGCCTCGCAGTTCTGGGCCACTGCCTCCACCGCGCAGATATCAAGATCCGTGCCCACTGCATGCTTTGCACCGAACATCAGAGACAGAATGGCCAGGATACCGCTGCCGGTTCCCACATCCAGAAGCACCGTCTCCGGGGTGATAAATTTTCGCAGCTGTCTGATACAAAGCTGGGTAGTCTCATGCATACCGGTTCCGAAAGCCGTACCGGGATCAATATGGAGCACCATCCGGTCACTGTCCTGTTCCTCCACATTCTCCCAGGAAGGGATCACAAGAATGTCATCAATATAAAACTGGTGAAAATACTGCTTCCAGTTGTTGATCCAGTCAATATCCTCAGTCTCGTCCACCGTGATGGCGCCTTCGCCGATGTCCATAAAATCTCTCAGCTCGCTGAGCTGCTCTTCCACATTTTGAATCACCGTCTGCACGTCCGTAGGCTCTCCCTGAATCTCCAGAGTGCCGTCATCTTTCATCTCCACAAAGAAGCTCAGGTACGCGATCCCGTCGTCCTCCACAGTCTCGGGCAGGATATCCACAAACATCTGCTCCTTCTCCAAAGCGGTAAGAGGGATCTTATCCTCAATCTGGGCACCCTCCAAACCAATGTCATACAGCGTACTGATAATGATATCCTCCGCCTCCGTTACGGTTTTAATCTTAAATTTCATCCACTTCATAACTTACAAAATCTCCTGCCATTCTTTTTCACGAAAACCAACCAGTACCTTTTCTTCCGCCACCAGGATCGGGCGCTTCACAAGCATCCCATCCCCGGAAAGCAGACGGAACTGTTCCTCTTCCGTCATTTCCGGAAGCCTGTCCTTCAGCTTCATCTCTTTATACAAAAGCCCGCTGGTATTAAAAAAACGCTTCAATTCCAAGCCGCTTTTTGCATGCCATTCTTTCAACTCTTCGTAGGAGGGATTTTCCTCCCTGATATTTCTTACCTGTACCTCTACACCCTTTTCTTCCAGCCATTTCAGAGCCTTCTGACAGGTGGTGCACTTGGGATAACATACAAACTGCATCATTTTTCACCTCGTCCTGCATGATCGCATACTTTCTCATTTATCAGTATACTACAAATCACCCTTGGAATACAATCTCTTTAAGCATACTTTTTCAGTAAAAAAGAAACAGACCCCTTTCGAAAGATCTGTTTCTTAAAAAACTCCTTATATACCCACCGGTCCGTTTTCCACCAATCCTTGATACTCATGGAGATAACGCAAGACAAAGGATGCAAACCGGCAACTCTCCTCCGGAAATACACACTTGCAATATTTTTCATAAGCTTTTCTCCTGCACAGCACGGTCGTATTATTTGGCGAGGCTGTCTGCCCAGAAGCAGGCATTCTCTATCCATTTGGCAATACCGGCGTTCTCCCACTTTTCATTGCCGCATCTGGTCACGTGGTTGCCCAGCGCCATACCATGCGGTCCGTCAGGATAAATGTGGAGTTCAAAGGGCATACCTGCATCCGCATAAGCCTTTGCAAGGACAAGGGAATTGCGCACGTCCACAATCTCATCATTGGCGGTATGCATGATATATGCGGGACAGGATCTGTCATCCACATGCTTTTCCACGCTGCTCATCAGAAGCTTGTCATCGGAGAGCTCGTCCTCTCTCCAAAGATTTCCCTGACTGATCAGGTGTGAGCATTTCTCCACACCGGAAACCACGGGATAGCACAGCATCATTCCCGCAGGCTTATTATATCCGAAGGGCATATCCACCTGTTCGTAGATTTCCTTGAGGTGCCACATGGTACCCAGGCATCCGGCAAGATGACCGCCGGCAGAAAACCCCGTAACAAACACATGCTCCGGATCAATGTGATACTCTTCGGCGTGATCTTTGATATGCTTCATGGCCTTAGAGGCCTGTATCAGTTGGGTAGGAAACACTCTTTGGCCGCCGTCACCTGCCGTAGAATAATTGAGCACAAATGCATTGTACCCATAAGGGATAAACGCCAAGGCAATGGGCTCTCCTTCTCTTTCTCCGGCCAATCCCAGGTATCCGCCGCCGGGAATGACCAAAATAGCCTTTCTGGTCAGATACTTAATGGGGTTCGCTATATAGGCATCCAGATAAATCTTCTCATTAGCTTCCAGATAAATTCTTTGCACCTTCATCGGTCCTTCTCCTTATATCCAACCATTTTTCTTTCAATATCTGCACGGAATTACTACCATAAAGATTGCTTAAAAAAATCTCCTGTCAGTTTGACAATAGCACCCCCACCCTCAAATGTCAATAATGCAATAGACATTTACTCCTGATAAAACCGGCACCTCACCTCTGAAGTACCGGGAATCATAATATGAAATTTATAATGTCACAGAAATCATCCCAACAACAATTCTCCACAGTTCTTTTTTCTTATTATTTTTTATACTCACCCTTCTATTTCTTCTTTGAATAGAATTGTTGCCCGGGCGATCCTTTTAACAGGCACCCGGGCAACAGTCTTTTATTTGAAAAACTTCTTTTTCTTTCCTTTTCCGTCGTCACCTTTGTCGTCGGGAATGTCTTTTGTGGCATTGAGAGAATCTCCTGTCTCGGCGTCAAACTGCCGCAGCAGTTCCTTTGCCTCATGGCTCAGTTTATCGGGAACCTGAACCACCAGAGTCACATAGTGGTCTCCCCGGATCTCAGGATTTCTCCAGGAAGGAACTCCCTTGCCTTTCAGACGCACTTTGGCATCGGTCTGGGTGCCGGGCTTTACTTCATAGATCACCTTACCGTCCACCGTGTCAATCTTGATCTCTCCTCCAAGAGCTGCCACCGCAAATGACATGGGCACTGTAGAGTAGATGTTCATGTCCTGGCGCTGGAAAATAGGATGGCGTCCCACCACAACTTCTACCTTCACATCACCTCTGGGGCCTCCGTTCACGCCGGGATCACCCAGACCGGGCATCAGGATCACCTGACCGTTGTCGATGCCGGCTCTGATCTTTACCGCATAGCGTTTGCTCTGGGTCACATAGCCGGTTCCCCGGCAGTCTGTACATTTTTCTTTAATAATCTTGCCGGTTCCGTTACAGTCCGGACAGGGCTGTACATTGCGGACCGTGCCAAAGAAGGACTGCTGGGTGAATACCACCTGGCCTTTTCCTCCGCACTTAGAACATGTCTCCGGTGAAGTACCTGCCTTTGCTCCTGTGCCGCTGCAGGTCTTGCAGGGCTCCTTTACATTCAGCTCAATAGTTTTTTCACAGCCAAAGACTGCTTCCTCAAAGCTGATGCGCACACTGGTGTATAATGTATTGCCCTTCATGGGGCCGTTATTTCGGCTGCGGCTTCTTCCGCCTCCAAAGAAATCTCCGAAAATGTCGCCGAAAATATCACTGAAATCTGCACCGCCGAAATCAAATCCGCCGGCTCCTCCGGCTCCTCCTTCAAATGCGGCATGGCCAAACTGATCATACTGACGCTTCTTCTCAGGATCGCTAAGGACCGCATATGCCTCGGAAGCTTCCTTAAACTTCTTCTCCGCCTCCGCATCTCCCGGATTCATGTCCGGATGATATTTTTTTGCCAGCGCCCTGTAGGCCTTTTTGATTGCAGCTTCATCTGCGCTTTTATCTACACCGAGAACCTCGTAGTAGTCTCGCTTTTGTTCTGCCATAATATCTCCTTAATTTCTTATTAACCTTTATGTTATTATAAATAATTACAATAAATCCAATCGGGAAATTTGAAACCCTTCCGCTCTCTTTGCTCTGAACAGCCACTATTCAATATTATGCGACATGTTTGAAAGATTCCCTTTGCTTCTTGTTCTCATTCGACAACAACAGCTTCACAAGTTTTTTATACAGATTTTCTTCAAAAAGATAATATATCACAATAGCTATTACCAAGTCAATGGCAAATATCATCACAAAAAAGCTAACGAATACTCCGTGAAAATCATAAATCCCTAACTGTTGTATAACCTTCCAGACAGGTCCCAACAAAAACAATGTCATACCATGCACAATAAACAAAGAATAACTATATTTCTTTAGCTTATTTAACCATTTCCAAGCCATTATTTTCTGCAGAACCGGCAAGCAGTGAAAAGAAATCATAATGACCGCCGCTGCCAGCATGTCACGGTAATACATTAATGTAGTTTCTTCCCCTCTAGGCAGCCACCACACTAAAGGAACTATTCCAAGAAGCCACAAATTATTTATTATCTGCTTCTCCTTCAATTTCTGTGCCAACTCATAAGCAAATCCACCCAACACCACCGCAAATAACCATGGATCCTGCAATATCAGCAACACCGCCAGTAACGGCAGATATAGCCATATCCGTGCATTACCTGTTCTTATTTTGTTCAAAAAGCAGATTAGGATATTACCCACCAGAAATGAACCGATACACCAAAGATGCCTGTTGGTACCTGCCAAGCCAGGTATCAGACTACTCTTTACATACATTCCTATGTTAATACTTTCGCCAAGGACTGCTAACCAGCAACCAAAAATCAGATTTGTTCCCATTATTGGCAGCATCAACCGCAGATATCGTTTAATTATAAACTCTGCTGTATCACAATTACTCCTGCTGCATTTTATTGCACTTAAAAATCCACTGATCACACACAAAAGCGCCAGTGCATATTTTCCGGTCCAACCATACAAAAGCCCCCCTGTGACGCTGTCTCTGGAAAAGTAACTCTGCGACAAAGTACTTCCCATAAAATACTGAAAGCATTCTCCATCAAAGTGTGCAAAAACAATAAAACATATTGCCAAAAAACGCAATGTATCAATATAATGGTACTTATCTTTTGTTTCCATAATAACCCACCCAAGTATTGAGTCTAAAGCCAAGACACACAGAGGAACCCAAGGTCCCTCTGCGCTCTCTTATTGCTGTTATATCTGATTAAACCTCGCGGAAGTCTGCGTCGATCACGTCATCCTCGGGAGCTGCGCCCTGTCCTGCTGCGCCGCCCATGTCGGGGCCTGCACCGCCCTGTGCCTGCTGCATGTTCTCATACATCTTGGTAAACAGGGACTGCGCACTGGTCATCAGCTTCTCCTTGGCTGCCTTCAGCTCATCCAGATCGCTGTCGTTCATCTCCTGATCCTTGGTTCTCTCAAGGATAGCTTTTACAGCTTCCATATCAGCCTGAACCTGGGTCTTATCTGCCTCAGGGATCTTGTCGCCTACTTCTTCCAGGGCCTTCTCGGTCTGGAATACGAAAGCGTCAGCGTCGTTTCTTGCCTCTACAGCTTCTTTTCTCTTCTTATCCTGAGCTTCGAACTCAGCAGCTTCCTTCACTGCCTTCTCGATCTCGTCATCGGACATGTTGGAGCCTGCGGTAATGGTGATGTGCTGCTCCTTGCCGGTTCCCAGATCCTTAGCGGATACATTTACGATACCGTTGGCATCGATATCGATAGGAACCTCGATCTGAGGAACGCCGCGGCGTGCAGGGGGGATACCGTCCAGACGGAACTGTCCGAGAGACTTATTGTCTCTTGCAAACTGTCTCTCACCCTGTACTACGTTGATATCTACTGCAGTCTGGTTGTCAGCTGCGGTGGAGAAGATCTGACTCTTCTTGGTAGGGATTGTGGTATTTCTCTCAATCAGTCTGGTAGCCACACCGCCCATGGTCTCGATAGACAGGGACAGGGGAGTTACATCCAAAAGCAGGATATCGCCTGCGCCGGCATCGCCTGCCAGCTTTCCTCCCTGTACGGATGCACCGATTGCTACACACTCGTCAGGGTTCAGGGACTTGCTGGGCTCCTTGCCGGTCAGCTGTCTTACCTTATCCTGCACAGCAGGAATACGTGTGGAACCGCCTACTAACAGTACCTGGCCCAGATCAGCGTTGGTCAGACCGGCATCTCTCATAGCGTTCTGTACGGGGATAGCGGTTCTCTCTACCAGATCTCTGGTCAGATCGTCAAATTTTGCACGACTTAAGTTCATATCAAAATGCTTGGGACCCTCAGCAGTTGCAGTAATGAAAGGAAGATTGATGTTGGTGGTCATGGCGCTGGACAGCTCTTTCTTAGCTTTCTCAGCTGCTTCTTTCAGTCTCTGCATAGCCATCTTGTCACCGGACAGGTCTACACCTTCTGCCTTCTTGAACTCTGCAATCATCCAGTCGATCACTTTGTTGTCAAAGTCATCGCCGCCCAGACGGGTATCACCGTTGGTAGCAAGAACTTCGATTACGCCGTCACCAATCTCGATGATGGATACGTCGAAGGTACCGCCGCCCAGATCGTATACCATGATCTTCTGCTCTTTCTCATTGTCAAGGCCGTAAGCCAATGCTGCTGCGGTAGGCTCGTTGATGATTCTCTTTACTTCCAGACCTGCGATCTTGCCGGCATCCTTGGTAGCCTGACGCTGGGAGTCATTGTAGTATGCGGGAACAGTGATAACTGCCTCGGTTACCTTCTCGCCCAGATAGCTCTCTGCATCTGCTTTCAGCTTCTGCAGGATCATAGCTGAGATCTGCTGGGGAGAATATTTCTTATCGTCGATAGTGCGGCCATTGTCAGTACCCATATCTCTCTTAATGGATGCAATGGTCTTCTCGGAGTTGGTAACTGCCTGACGCTTTGCGGGCTCACCTACCAGTCTCTCTCCTGTCTTTGTAAATGCAACTACGGAAGGTGTGGTTCTTGCGCCTTCTGCGTTAGCGATAACGGTGGGTTTACCACCTTCCATAACAGCTACACAGCTGTTGGTTGTACCTAAGTCAATACCGATGATCTTGCTCATTTTTATGTCCTCCTGATATAAAATATTGTGTTATTATTGTGAAATCTATGGTAAGTGTCATTCACTTACGACTGCTACCATGCTGTATCTTACGACACTGTCACGGTAGGTGTAACCTTTCTGTAATTCCTGCGCCACGATGCCGGCCTCATATTCATCGCTCTGTACCTGCATCACTGCGTTATGGAAATTGGGATCAAACTCCTGACCTACTGCCTCGATGGGTTTCACACCAATCTTGTCAAGCTCCGTCATCATCTGTTTATAAACCTGACTCATACCTTTTACAAAGGCATCTTCCTGATCTTCCGGCTGTACAGTTGCAAAGCCTCTTTCAAAATTGTCAATCACCGGAAGGATCTTCTCAATCACGCTTCTGGCTCCGGTCTCAAACATGGCCTGTTTTTCTTTTTCCGTTCTTCTCCGGAAATTCTCAAACTCCGCCAGCTGACGCTTCGCTCTGTCCTCCAGCTCCTCTATCTTCTGCTTATATTCGTCGGCTTTCTTATCCTGCTTTGCCTGCTTCTTCGCAGCCTTTTTCTCTGCACGGCTCTTGTTCTCAACGCCTTCCTCTTCCACCTCTTCAGCCTCTGCCGATGCGGCTTCCCCGGTTCCTGCCGCAGCCTCACCTGCTTCTTCCACAGCCTCGGAACCCGCATCTGTCTGCAGTTCTTCAGCCTCCTGTTCTATCGTCTGCTTCTCGTTATCCGCCATGATTCTTCCCTTTCATTTATTCTTTCTGTTCTTCTGCTCCCGGCATCCTATCTGCTCTTATACAGATCATCCAGCTGACTTTGCAACGCTTTCAGGGTTCCGATGACCTTGTCGTAGTCCATCCGCTTCGGACCGATGATACCGATGGTTCCCCGCATTCCTTCCTCCAGCTCGTATGTGGCTGTTACCACGCTGCAGTCCTTCATGCTGCTGACAGGTGTCTCGTTGCCGATATAAACCTGAATGCCGGTACTGTTTTCATCTGCCAGCCTTTCCTGTACCAGTCCGCTGAGCATCTGCTTCTCTTCAAAGGTACTGATCAGCTCGCTGGCCTTCTGCTGATCCGCAAGCTCGGGATACCGGAAAATATTGTTGGTGCCGCTGGTATAAATCCGCAGATCCTCATCAGCCTTGATCGCATCTGCCACCGCATCAATAACTTCGCTTACGATATCACTGTGGATACCTGCCTGCTGCTTCATGGCTGCAATCATTCCCAGATTGATCTCCTGTATGGACAGCCCGTTCAGATGGGTGTTCAGCAGGATATTCAGCTTCAGCAAAGTTTCATCGGACAGTTCCTGGGTTATGGGCAAAATGTTGTTCTTGATCACATTGCCTTCCACCACGATGACCGCCAGGATCTGGTTGGCATCCACTCTGGAAAGCTGTATGAACTTCACTTTGTTGTGATGTGTCTGGGGTGCCGATATCATGGTGGCGTAGTTGGTATTCTGCGCCAGCACCTTGGCTACCTGCTTCAGCAGAACTTCCATTTTGTCCTGCCTCTCCAGCAGCATCTCCTTCATCTCCACAACTTCCTTTTCCTTCTGCTGCATCATGGTATCCACATAGAAGCGATACCCTTTATCGGAAGGAATGCGTCCGGCTGAGGTGTGGGGCTGAAGGATGTACCCCAACTCCTCCAGGTCGGCCATCTCATTGCGGATGGTCGCGGAGCTCAAGTTCAGATCAGTATATTTGGAAATTGTTCTGCTGCCTACCGGTTCCCCTGTCTCCAGGTAGTTCCGGATAATGGCCTGCAATATCTTGGTTTTTCTCTCATCCAACTGCATCCCCATCACTCCTTCTTTTGTTATTAGCACTCGACTAATTTGAGTGCTAACACCTTCTGTACATAAAATATCACTTAGGTTATCTATTGTCAACAACTTTTCACAAAATTAATTATAAAAGAATTATAAA
>JAZRCR010000093.1:0-33681 GCA_045659805.1 Acetatifactor sp. | reverse complement strand
GAGATCAGCTGACAGAGCTTTGCCTGCACTGGGATTGCACGCAGCCTTTTATTGATTACAACATCCCTATTTCCCTGATAAAATATGCTGTGTTCGGGGAAGGAGTGTATTATCTCAGCAATGCTACGGTAAAGAGTCTGGGAACCTGGATGTTCTGGTTTGTTGCCGGGGTGTTTGCGGCAGCAGCAGTTCTGTGTATTATGATCTTTTTCCGAAAGAAGATATCATGGGTCTATAAAACGGCCATTGCAGCAATGATCCTGGTGATCATGGGCTCCTACGTGAAGTTCTGCTATATGTATCCCCATGTATGCACCATGCACATCCGCTATGTTATGGTTGCGGTTTATCTGGTGTTCCTTGGAGCCGGAGCCGGTTTGGGAGTACTTGCAGAGAAAGAGAGGACAGGCACCGGCGGAAGGATTTGGCGGTTAGGAGTGAGCCTTCTCATTCTGGTATTTGCTTTGCTGTCGATCCTTTTGAACTGGAATATGGAAATACTGATACATTGATAAGAATTAAAAAAAAGTTAAAAAAGGTGTTGACAAACGTCTTGATATAAGATAAAATATCATTCGTCAGCGCAGTTGCGCAAGTGACTGTGTGGCTATGTGTTCGTAGCTCAGTTGGATAGAGCAACGGCCTTCTAAGCCGTGGGTCGGGGGTTCGAATCCCTTCGAGCACATTTGGGAATCTTCCGCAAAGAAGTTCTCTTTATATAGGAACTGTTGTTCCAACTATGGTGGGTATAGCGCAGTTGGTTAGCGCGCCAGATTGTGGCTCTGGAGGCCAAGGGTTCGAATCCCTTTATCCACCCTTTTGTGCTTTACACAGGTGTCTTTCGGACATGCTTGGTGTCATTATCATAGGGCTATCGCCAAGCGGTAAGGCACAGCACTTTGACTGCTGCATTCGCTGGTTCGAATCCAGCTAGCCCTGTTCATATTTGTGGGATATTAGCTCAGTCGGTAGAGCACTTGACTTTTAATCAAGTTGTCCGGGGTTCGAATCCCCGATGTCTCATTAAAACCCTTGAAGCATCAAGGGTTTTTATTATACAATAAGAAATCTGAGAAAATTTCTTATTGTATAATAAAGCTTTGCAGGGATCGCACTGCGACAGAGAGGAATCTGTCAGCTTCACAGATCCGCCGCAGACGGAGAATTTCGTACCACGAAATTTTATTTTATATAATCAGGAAATGGAGATGGTAATTTTGACCAAAGAGAATCAGACGGTCAGGAAAATGCGACCGGAGGATTTTAACAGTGTGGCAAGGATTTATAAGCAATCTCTGAAGAAGGGGATTGCATCTTTTACGTCAGAGTGTCCCGATTATGAGTTGTGGGATGCAGAACATCATAAGGATTGCCGACTGGTATACGAGTGGGATGGCAGTGTGGTTGGCTTTGCGGCAATTTCCCCTGTGTCAGCCAAACCTCATTACAGTGGAGTAGCCGAGGTGAGCGTTTATGTGGACCGGAAATTTTTTCATAAAGGTATTGGGACGGCTCTGTTAAACAGCTTGTGCAGGGAAGCGGATGAACACGGCTACTGGACACTGTATTCATCAATTTTCTCTGATAATATCATAAGTATTGAGCTGCACAAAAAATGCGGATTCCGGATAGTCGGATATAGGGAACGGATTGCCAAGGATATTTTCGGTAACTGGAAGTCTACGATTATGATGGAACGCCGGAATAACATTGAATAAAGACCACATAGGAACAGCCGGCATAAAATGTCGGCGGGAAAGGAAGATTATGCAACAGGAAAATAAGATGGGCGTGATGCCTGTGAATAAGCTTTTGGTGTCAATGGCTCTGCCTATGATGATATCAATGCTCGTACAGGCTCTTTATAATATTGTGGACAGTATTTTTGTATCCAGGATCAGTGAGTATGCATTGCGTGCAGTTTCACTGGCATTTCCGATACAAAACCTGATGATCGCAGTGGCAGTGGGAACTGCGGTGGGGATCAATGCCTTTTTGTCCAAGACACTCGGAGAAAAAGAGTATGAGAAGGCGAATACCATTGCTGTAAACGGTATTTTTATTGAGTTTGTGAGTTTCATTGTGTTTGCGCTGGTGGGTATTTTTGTCAGTGAGCCGTTCTTTGCCAGCCAGACTGCGATTCCGGAGGTGCGGAAGTACGGTGTTACCTATCTGACAATCTGCTGTACTGCAAGTGTCGGTGTCTTTATGCAGATTTGTTTTGAGAGGCTGCTGCAGTCTACGGGCAAAACTTTCTATACCATGATCACTCAATTGGTCGGTGCCATTATCAACCTGATTCTGGATCCGATCTTGATCTTTGGTTATTTCGGATTCCCGGAGATGGGAGTGGCAGGTGCAGCTATAGCTACCGTGATAGGACAGATTGCAGCAGCGCTGCTGGCGCTGATCTTCAATCTGAAGTATAATGAGGAGATACGGATCAGCCTGCGTAAGTTCCGTCCGAACGGACATTTGATTGCAGGTATCTACAAAGTAGGAGCACCGTCTATCGTGGTGCAATCTATCGGATCAGTCATGACATATGGAATGAATTTGATATTAGCCGCTTTCGGCGCAGCGCAGACCGTATTCGGTGTATATTTTAAATTACAGAGCTTTATCTTTATGCCGGTATTCGGACTGAATAACGGTATGGTGCCGATTATTGCTTACAATTATGGGGCAGGAAAACGTGACAGAGTTGTGGGCACCATAAAAATTGCTGTTAAGTATGCAGTGGGTATTATGTTTGTGGGACTTTTGATCATGGAGTTCTTCCCGGGACAGCTGATCGGCTTCTTTAATGCCACCCCCGAGCTTTTAGTGCTGGGAGAGCCGGCACTTCGGACGATCTGTCTGAGTTTTGTTCTGGCGGGATATTGTATTGTGGTAGGAAGTGTGTTTCAGGCGCTGGGCAACGGCGTATACAGCATGATCGTTTCTATTGCCCGTCAACTGTGTGTGTTGCTTCCTGTAGCGTATCTGCTGTCGCTTTCGGGAAATGTGAATCTGATCTGGTGGGCCTTTCCCATTGCGGAACTGATGAGTGTGGCCGTAAGTACCTTATTCCTGATCAGGATCAACAAAAAGATCATCAGCCGTATCGGTGAATAAGCGGCGGAGCGATTCAGGGCTTGCATGAGGAGGATGGATATGAAGCTGAAATATTACGGAACCGCTGCGGCGGAAGGAGTACCTGCGTTGTTTTGTGAATGTGATACTTGTTCCAGAGCCAGAGAAAAGGGAGGAAGAAATGTCCGCACCAGAAGCCAGGCTACGATAGATGATATTCTGCTCATTGATTTCCCGGCAGATACTTACCTGCATGTACTGATGTACGGATTGCCTTTGCACAAGATCAGCACATGTCTTATTACTCACAGTCATTCAGATCATCTTTGCCCCACAGAATTTGGGATGAGAATAGAAGGATACTCTCATCTGAAGGACAATAAACCTTTTGCGGTTTACGGAACGCAGGCTGTTTTGGATGTGATACGAAGCGACAGAGAGATGTGCAACCACATAGATGAAATGTTGGAGGCGGGAGAACTGGAACTGCATCCTGTTATTCCCTTTGTCCCTTTTTGGGCAGAGGGTTACAAGATCACGGCGCTTAATGCTGATCACAAAATTCGTCTCAGTGACGAGCAATCTGTGATCTATATGATTGAGAAGGACGGTAAATCCGTACTTTACGCCAACGATACCGGACTTTTGCCCCGGGAGACTGCAGATTACCTTGCAAAACTGGATATTTGTTTTGATCTGATTTCCTTTGACTGCACCAACGTGCTTTTAGAGTGGGACAACAGGCAGCATATGGGGCTGACAGGCAACTGTATCCTGAGAGAGCAGCTTACGGACATGGGAAGGATGGACGGACATACAAAGTGCGTGGTAAACCATTTTTCGCATAACGGTCTGGCAGGCTATGATGAACTTGTGCCCATTGCCGGAGAGAAAGGCTTCGAGGTGTCGTACGATACCATGGAAGTAGAAATTTAGTGGAATTTCTTATTACACAAAAAAGGCCGGCTTTTATGAAGCCAGCCTATGCGGATAACAGGACTTGAACCTGCACGGTCGCCCACTGGAACCTAAATCCAGCGCGTCTGCCAATTCCGCCATATCCGCGTGTGGAAAGCAGCCGGAACTTCGGGGCTGCTTTTTGATTATACCCTTACAGGGCAGCCATTGTCAAGGATTATCACCTACGCCGGCTGAGGTATTTTTTTCGGTACACTGTGAGAATGTCTTGTTTTTTGGCGTTAATACGGTTATAATGAAGCTGTAACAATAAATAGAGTTATATTTGAGAAAGGAAGGACACAATGAAGCAGAAGCGTTTTTATGCACTTCTGGCAGTTGTGTTGTCACTGGCCCTTACACTGTGCGGATGTTCAGGTAAGAGGCAGGGTGAGAGTACCGAATCTCAGATTACCATTGGAATACCTCAGGACGTAGAGGACAGTCTTGACCCACACAAAGCAGTTGCGGCAGGAACAGAAGAGGTATTTTTCAACATGTTTGAAGGTCTGGTGAAGCCGGACAGCGATGGTAATTTAAACCCTGCTGTAGCCAGTGATTACAAAGTGTCAGAGGATAAGAAGACTTATACATTTACCCTGAGAGAGGGCGTGAAGTTCCACGACGGCAGCACGGTCACAGTAGAAGATGTGAAATATTCCATTGAACGATGCGCCGATACAAGTAAGGGTGACTTACTGGTAGAGGCGTTTACTAATATTGCGGCTGTCAATACGCCCGACAGCAAGACTGTTGAGATCGTGTTGAAAGAATCCGACGCTGATTTTCTGGCGGCTTTGGATTCAGCGGTTATCCCTGCTTCCAACACAGACCCCGACCGGGTGGCAATCGGAACAGGACCGTATAAGTTCGTTTCCCATGCTCCCCAGGAAAGCTTTGTGATGGAAAAGTTTCAGGACTATTGGGGTGAGAAGGCCCATATTGAAAAGGTGATCCTGAAGGTATGCGCCAACGCGGATTCCATTGTTATGAACTTAAACGGCGGCTCCATCGACATGTATGCAAGGCTTACCGCCACGCAGGCATCTCAGTTAAACGGTGAATTTGAGGTGCTTGAGGGTACGATGAATCTGGTGCAGGCTCTGTACCTGAACCATGACGCAAAGCCTTTTGACAATGAGAAGGTCCGTCAGGCACTGTGTTATGCAGTGGACAAGCAGTATATTCTGGATATGACATCCGACGGTCACGGAACCCCGGTGGGAAGTTCCATGTTCCCTGCCTTCGGAAAGTATTATATGCCCGAACTGGCCACATATTATACCAAGGATGTAGCAAGGGCAAAGCAGCTTCTGGCTGAAGCGGGATATCCGGACGGATTTTCCTTTACCCTGAAGGTTCCCTCCAATTATGCGCCTCATGTGGAGGCAGCACAGGTGCTGGCCCAAGAGCTGAAGGCCATTAACGTGGATGCAAAGATCGAGCTGATCGAGTGGGAAACCTGGGTGAGTGATGTGTATGCCGGAAGAGAATTTGAAGGCACGGTTGTGGGACTGGACGCTTCCAGCCTTACTGCAAGTTCAATGCTGGTCCGCTTCACATCGGACAGTTCCAAGAATTTTATCAATTATGATAATCCGGAATATGATGAGGTCTACAGGAAAGCCCAGACTTCTGTTGACGAGGACGTCCGGACGGCTGCCTTCAAGGAGTGTCAGCAGATATTGACAGAGACCGCCGCCAATGTGTATATCCAGGATATGGCGGAGTTTGTGGCTTTGAACAAGAAATATGCAGGATATGAGTTTTATCCCCTCTATGTGCAGGACTACTCAAAACTGTATCTTGCAGTTGAGGAATAACGTAAGAGAATGAGAGGAGACCGCAGGTGAAGTACGTTGGTAAAAAGATTGCGACCATGTGCCTTACCCTATTGCTGGTCTCTTTTCTGGTCTTCCTTTGTTTTACGGTGATCTCCGGAGATCCGGCGCTGGCGAAGCTGGGAACCGAGGCGACACCTGAGAGACTGGAAGCACTCAGAGAAGAGATGGGACTGAACAGGCCGTTTTTGATCCGTTACGGAGACTGGCTTTTGTCCTTTGTAAGGGGTGACATGGGTGAATCCTACAGCTATGGATTACCGGTGACACAGATGCTGGCAGATAAGGTGCCCATAACCGTTACCATGAGTGTGCTGTCCATGATAATGATCATTGCAGTGTCAGTACCTTTGGGACTGTATACGGCAAAACATGAAGGAAGTATAGCAGATCGGGTGATTTATGTTCTGAATCAGGTGATCATGGCAATCCCTCCCTTTTTTGCGGGCATCCTGATCACTTTGCTGCTGGGGATCGTGCTGAAGCTGTTTACCCCCGGCGGATATGTATCGTACACCCAAAGTGTAGCGGGATTTCTGGGGTATATGATCTTTCCGGCTATCGCCATTGCTTTGCCTAAGATATCCATGACGGTAAAGCTGCTCAGAAGCGGTCTGATCGGTGAGAAAAAGAGGGATTATGTGCGCACTGCATACAGCAGAGGAAATAATACAAAAGGTGTGCTGTATAAGCACATCCTGAAAAATGCCATGCTTCCGGTAGTTACTTTTTTGGGTATGACATTTACAGATATGATTGCCGGAAGTATCATTGTGGAGCAGGTATTCGGCATTCCCGGAATCGGCCGCATCCTGATGACTTCCATTTCCAACAGGGATTATCCGGTGGTAATGGCGGTGATCGTGATTTTGGCGGCAGCGGTGATCTTTATCAACGGTCTGGTTGATCTTGTGTATCAGTGGATCGATCCCCGCATCCGTCTGGAGGAGCAGTCATGAAAAAGAGCAAGAAAAATTACAATCTGATCGTCGGCGGTACGCTGGCGGGAGTGATTCTGTTCCTGATCCTGGTTGGCCTCTTTTTCCTGCCGTATGATCCGGAGGCAATGGATATCAATCTGAAGTTTGCAGGAATTTCTTTATCGCATCCCTTTGGATGTGATAATTACGGAAGAGATATTTTCACCAGAGTGATGGTGGGATCCAGAACCACGCTTCTCGTGGCGCTTGGCACGGTGGGTATCGGTGCCGGAGTGGGTATTCTGATCGGAGCATTTACCGGCTATTTCGGAGGCTGGATCGATGAAGTGATGATGAGGATTACGGATGCTTTGTTTGCATTTCCCAGTATTTTGCTGGCCCTGGTGGTCATCAGTTTGTTGGGAAGCGGAAAGTATCAGGTGATTGTAGCGCTGGGAATTGCATTTATCCCCAGCTTTGCCAGAGTGGTGCGCAGTGAGTTCCTGAAGCACAGAGAGATGGATTATGTCAAAAATGCCCGCATTATGGGGTGTGGCCATCTGAGGATCATGCTTGTGCATATTCTTCCCAATACATTGCAGGTTTTGATCCCCACATTGATGATTGGTTTTAACAACGCTGTCCTGGCGGAAGCCGGAATGAGCTATCTGGGGATCGGTGTACAGCCTCCGGATGCCAGTCTGGGAAGAATGCTCTCGGAGTCCCAGACATTTCTGTTCTCTCAGCCGGCGTACGCATTGTTTCCCGGCCTCACCATTGTGACATTGGTGCTTGGCTTCAGCCTTCTGGCTGACGGTCTGGAAAAGAGGTAGATTATGCTTGAGATTAAGGATTTAAACATAGAATTTCATGATCACTCTGTTCCGGAGACCGTGGTATATGATTTTGACCTGGAGATGGAAGAGGGAGATATTGTAGGCATTGTGGGAGAGTCCGGTTCCGGAAAGACCATGAGTGCCCTGGCCATTTGCGGTCTTTTGTCCAGACATGATATGAAAAAGAGCGGTGAAATCCTGTTTGAGGGAGAAGAACTTCTGACCTGCAGCAGACAAAAGATGAGAGAATTGCAGGGAGATGACATCAGCATTATCTTTCAGGAACCCATGACCAGCCTGAATCCTGTGATGAAGATCGGGCAGCAGGTGGAAGAAGCACTGTGCCTGCACACGCAGATGAGTAAAGAGGAGCGCTATGAAAGAGCAATCTGGGCTTTGAGTGAAGCGGAACTGTCTGAACCGGAGAAGATATATGAGCAATATCCCCATGAACTTTCCGGAGGCATGCGCCAGCGAGTGATGATTGCTGCCGCCATCGTGTGTCGGCCGAAGATACTGATTGCCGATGAACCCACCACTGCCCTGGATGTGACCATCCAGGCTGAAATCATTGAACTTTTGCAGAAACTGAACAGAGAATACAAAACGAGTATTTTGTTTATCTCCCATGATCTGAGCCTTGTGCGAAAGCTGTGCGAGCGCGTGGTGGTCATGCAGAACGGATATGTTGTAGAGCAGGGGGTTACGGAGCAGATCTTTACGGCTCCTGAGAAGGAGTATACAAAAAATCTGATCAATGCCATCCCGGATTGTGGCCGGCAGAAAGAAGATCGGGACTTTACCGGAGAAGAAACTGTGCTGGAAGTGCAGGACATCCGCGTCAGTTACCACACTTCCAAAGGAGTGTTCGGCAAAAAGCAGGAGCAAGCCGTGTTAAAGGGTGTGGATTTTGTCTTGCATAAGGGGGAAGTCTTGGGACTGGTAGGGGAGAGCGGCTGCGGAAAAAGTACCCTTGCCAAGGTCATTCTGGGATTGAACCGTGATTACAGCGGACAGGTTAAGGGAGAAAAAGAAAAGATACAGATGGTATTTCAGGATCCCTACAGTTCACTGAATCCTTCCAAGACCGTAGGGTGGATCCTGGAGGAGCCGCTGAAAGTAAGAGGCGCTGATTCCAAAGAAGAGCGCAGACAGAAGGTGCTTAAGATGCTTGGCAGAGTGGGGCTGGAGCCTGAGATCGCAGACCGTTATCCCGGGCAGCTGTCCGGTGGGCAGCGGCAGAGAGTAGGCATCGGTCTGGCTCTGATGAGTGATCCTCAGGTTCTGGTGGCAGATGAGCCGGTCTCTGCATTGGATGTTACCATACAGTCTCAGATTTTGGAACTTTTGCAAAGACTGAAGGATGAAATGGGGCTTGCGATCCTGTTTATTTCCCATGATCTTCGTGTGGTATATGAAATATGCGACAATATTATGATCATGCAGGAAGGTAAGATCGTAGAGAGCGGAACGGTCCGGGAAGTGTATACTGCTCACAGGCATCCCTATACAGAGCAGCTTTTAAAAGCGGCAGGAATTGAAAGGGTTGGCTCATAACTGTCCGAACAATCTCAATTTGCCCATTGACAGGGATGTTAAGATTGTGTTAAATTATAGGAAGTTAAAAGGGAGTAGTTGCCTCGTGTAATCCAACATGCCCCGGTTAAACCGTGGGTTACACGCTTTCATGGGAATGAGAGAACAAGACTTTTAGCACTGTAAGGTGCTGAGAGTCTTTTTTTACATTATAGGAAAGCCTTTCATACTTTAGTGTGACGAGGTCTTTCCTATAATGCAAAAACACTCTGTGAGGAGCGCACTGTGGCAGAGAATTGCAGAAGGATGGAGGTTGCAATGGAAATTTTAGTGCAGTTGTTATTATTGATAGTGGGATTTGTGATGCTGATGAAGGGTGCCGACTGGTTTGTGGACGGTGCTTCCAAAATTGCGGATAAGTTTGGAATCCCGCAGTTGGTCATCGGCCTGACGATCGTGGCCATGGGCACGAGCATGCCGGAAGCAGCGGTGAGTATTTCGGCAGCTGTAAAAGGCAGCGCGGAGATCACCATAGGAAATGTGCTTGGAAGTAATATTCTGAATATCCTGGTTATTTTGGGCCTGACCGCCGTTATCAGAACAGTTTCTGTACAGAAGTCTTCCATAAAATACGAGATGCCTTTTATGATTCTTGTGTCTGTACTTTTATCAGTATTGGGATTGCTTGACGGCACGGTGGACAGATTGGAGGGAGGAATTCTCTGGGTATTTATGATCGTTTACCTGCTGTATCTTTTGAAAATGGCCAAGAGCGGCCAGCCTGCCGGGGAGGAAGTTCCGGAGCTTACGGAAAAAGACACTTTGCTGAGACTACTTGTGTTAGTAGTTGTAGGGATGGGGCTGATTGTATGGGGCAGCGACATCACTGTAGACGCAGCCACTTCGCTGGCAAGGATTTTTGGCATGAGCGAGCGGTTTATCGGTCTGACCATTGTGGCACTTGGCACGTCGCTTCCTGAGTTGGTGACCAGTGTGACGGCAGCTATCAAGGGTAAGTCTGATATCGCGGTTGGTAACATCGTGGGAAGCAATATTTTCAATATTCTGTTTGTGGTGGGAACCACAGCGCTGATCACACCTGTGGCATACAACGCTGGTTTTATGTTCGACAGTATCGTGACGGTTCTGTCCGCTGTGCTTCTCTTGCTCTGTGTGATTCCGAAAAAGAGGCTGAACAGACCGGCGGGAATTATTATGCTGGCAGCATACGCTGCGTATTTTGTGTACCTGATCAAATAGGGAATATGCGCTTGCGGACTCTCGTGCCCGGCGCGGAAAAAAGGCTTTACACCTTGTCTTGTAAAGCCATGTAAGAATTGTGATATTCTTTGCAATATGTAACTTCTTGGTCAAACCAATCGGGAGGAAGGAAAGCTTCGGCAGCTTCTTTGCTCCCGAATTCTATTTCTGCCATGACCAGAGGTGCAAAGGGCGGATCAAAAATGTCCAGTTCAATGGTGAGAGAGTAGCCCTCCGGAGGTGTGGGGCTTCCCTCTTTAAAGCCCGGATTGGTCAGCGGAATGCAATATCTTGTCTTGGAAATAATATTGCCGTCCGCCTTGGCACGAAGGTGATAATAGGACGTCTCGTTCAAGGGAAGATTGCTCTCTTCTCTGGCAAGCATGCCGCTTCCCTTGTATGTAAGACAATAGTCATTTCCCTGTTTTCTTACTCGCACCACGGGTTCGGTATTCAGATAAGCCTGTTCTATATGATAGTGCGGATAAGATTCTAAGTTATCCGGCAGTGACTTCAGTGTAAATTTTCTTTCGATTTCCATGAATGGTTCCTTTCTGATGGTCAAACTACCTTCATATTACTACAAATGAACATTTTGTCAATTACAATTTTGTGTTTTCTGTTGATTAATTCCCTGTGTGACGTTAGAATAGAAATAACCTATATAATAACGAGACTGACAGGAGGCTGTACTATGAATAAGATTGGTATATTTTTGGCAAAAGGCTTTGAGGAAATAGAGGCACTTACGGTTGTGGATATCTGCAGACGTGCAGGTATCACTGTTAACATGGTCTCTGTAGGAGATCTTGTGGTGGAGGGATCTCACGGTATTCAGGTGACTGCAGATGCATTGCTTCAGGAGGTGGATTTTGAAGAGTTTGACATGCTGGTGCTCCCCGGCGGGATGCCCGGCACCAGGAATTTGGAGGCTTGTGATGTGCTGATGGAGCAGGTGGATGCTTTTTATGAGCGGGGAAAATATGTTGCGGCAATCTGTGCCGCACCGTCTGTTCTGGGTCACAGAGGTATCCTGAAGGGCAGAGAGGCCTGCTGCTATCCCGGTTTTGAAGAGGAACTGACAGGGGCGAAAGTAGTATATGATCCGGTGGCAGTTTCAGATCACGTGATCACCTCCAGGGGTATGGGCTGTGCCATTGATTTTGCACTTGTCATCACAGAAGTCTTCTGCGGGACAGATATGTCTGAACAGCTGGCGAAAGCTGTTATTTATAAATAGTTCCACCGTAAAGAAATGAAGTTAAGGAGCGACAGGAATGGAATTTGTAAAAACAACTGAGGAGATGCTTCAATTTATCCGGGAGAGTCCCACCTGTTTTCATGCGGTTGACCGGATCAAAAATATGCTGAAGCAGGCCGGTTACAGGCAATGGAAGGAAGAACAGGAGTGGAAGGCAGAGCCCGGCGGCAGATATTATGTGACGCGCAATGATTCTTCGCTGATCGCACTTCATTTTCCGGCGACGGACGAAATAAAGGGATTTCATATTACGGCTTCCCACGGGGATTCCCCGGCATTTAAGCTGAAGGAATCGCCGGAGATGGCTGTGGAAGGTCATTATCTGAAGCTGAACACGGAGAAGTATGGCGGAATGATCCTGCACACGTGGCTTGACCGGGCCCTGTCTGTGGCGGGAAGAGTTGTGGTAAAGAATGGAGAGCGTCTTACTTCCGGACTTGTCAATATAGACAGAGATCTTTTGGTGATCCCGGGGCTGGCGATCCACATGAACCGCGATGTGAATAAAGGTGTGGAGTATAATCCTCAGACGGATATGCTGCCGTTATTTTCAGAACAGACGGAAGCCGGTCCGGAAAATACATTGCTTGATCTTGTGGCCCGGGAGGCCGGTGTGGAACCGGAAAATATCCTTGGGCAGGATTTGTTTTTGTATGTGAGAGAACCGGGAAGGCGCATCGGTTTTGACGGTGAATTTGTTCTGTCGCCCAGACTTGATGACCTGCAGTGCGTATATGCCTCCGTGAAGGCGCTTACAGAGAGTTGTCCCAAGGAATATGTAAATATATGTGCGGTGTTTGACAATGAAGAGGTGGGAAGCGGTACGAAGCAGGGAGCAGATTCCACGTTTCTTGAGGATGTTCTGATGCGGACTGCTGAGACGTTTGGAATCTCGCAGGCCGGATACAGGCGGCTGATGGCGGACAGTTTTGTGATCTCCGCGGACAATGCCCATGCAGTACACCCCAATCATCCCGAAAAAGCAGACTCCACCAACCGCCCTTATCTCAACGGCGGTATTGTGATCAAATATCACGGCAGCCAGAAATATGCAACAGATGCGTATTCCGGTGCAAAGATAAAGCTTCTGTGCCAAAAGGCAGGGGTTCCGTATCAGACCTATGCCAACAGATCTGATATGGCGGGCGGTTCCACCCTTGGCAATATTTCCGCTACGCATGTGTCGGTAGCCGGTGCGGATATCGGCCTGCCACAGCTTGCCATGCACTCGGCGGTTGAGACGGCCGGTGTGAAGGACACGGCTTACTGCATCCGCCTGCTCCGGGAGTTTTACGGAGATTAAGGAGAGTCCGGAAGACTTTTCGCCACACAGAGAGCACCAAAGCCTACCCGGTTGTTGGGGTAGCGTTCCTCTCCGCGGATGGGACGCGCGCCGCTTCTGAGGTAGGCTTTTACTTTTTCCCCGTAAAGGAAAGGATCGTTTCCTCTGACGATCCCCCACTCCATCAGGAGAGCTGCAGAACCACTGGCAATGGGCGTGGCAAAGGAGGTCCCTGTCACTGCCTCATAGCCGCCGTACAGGTCCGGAGCAAGAATATTGACGCCGGGTGCCGCAAGATCAGGTTTGATGAGGCCTGCCGTGACCACGCCGATGGTACGGTCTGCATCGGTATAGCCCCGTCCGGAAAAGTCTGCATAAGAGTCTGTGATACTGTTGTATGCTCCGACGGTGATGACTCTGGAGGCGGTAGAGGGGATGGTCAAGGTGACCTGAGGGGTAGGCTCCGTAAAACCGGTTCCCTCACTGCGGGTAGCTGCGGAGGGGAGATAGAGATAAAATTGCCCCACCACAACACTTATAGGTTCCAGTGTAAAGCGCCAGATGCCTGAGTTGACGTAGGCAGTGGAAGAGGAGGTGTCTGCGGGCAGCATTTCTATATACAGCTCCCGATTGACGGAATAGGGAGAAGGTTCTCCCAGAAAGATAAGAAGATCGGTCTGCTCCATGCGTAGGGTATATTTCCCTGAGGCAATGTTGGACGGCAGTTCCTGACGGATGCCGCCGGGGGAGGTCAGGTAGATGCGATAGCGGTCACTGTAATGCGTCCAGATCTGGACGCTTAAATTTCTTTGATAGTTGGCTACAGACAGCTGCACGGTGGAAGCGGTCCGTATATTTCCGGCCGCGTGTCCTGCGGAACTTCCCTCGTTGCCGCTTCCCACACAGATGACGGTGCGCCCGATCTCAGCCGCATTGTCCAGAAACCGTTCCAGCAGGGAACTTCCGTCATGGGAGCCATAGCTGTTGCCAAAACTCAGGTTGATGACCAGTGGCATGTTGCGTTCCTGTGCCTTTTTTACAGCATAAGTGACACCGCGCATGATCTCGGTGGTCCTGGGAAAACCATCTTCTCCGGGTGTCCCCAATTTGACAATGAGGAGGCTACTTTCCGGGGCGACACCTTCGTAAAAGGTCTCTCCGTTATTGTAGCCGGCAGCGATCCCTGCCACGGCAGTGCCGTGACCGCTTATATCGATGCTGGGTACCAGGGCACGTCTCTGTACGGTGCTCCCGGCAAGCAGTGCCTCGTTTATCTGCGCGTCGGAGTATTCACTGCCAATGGAGAAGCCCTCCGGAGGAGTGCCGTCCTGAACGGTCTGATCCCACAGCCAGAGGATCCGGCTGGTGCCGTCTTCGTTTCTGAAGTCCGGGCGTCCGTAATCAATGCCGGAATCCAGCACGGCGATCAGCACACCCCGGCCGGTGAGAAAAGGATCTCGCCTGGTAAGAGGATAGATGCAGGAATCTTCCGTTGCCGGAACCGTCTGACGATAGTAGTAGCGTTTGGGCTTTTCCACATATTCGATTTCGGGCAGTTCTCCGACCACATCCACCAGCTGTTCGGGAACGGTCAGTAGGGCGTATCCTGCGATCAGATATTCCACCTGTATATTCATTTCTTCCAATGCATCAAGGCTTCCGTGATATTTTACGATTAGCTCCCAGGTGCGCGTTTCAGGGTCAAAACCCACATTCAGACTGTCTGTTTCCGACCGAACTTCCTCATCCGTATCCAGAGCAAGGTTCAAAAGATTTTCCAATTTTTGATTCATAAAGATACCCAACAAAAAATGCCTCACATGAACTGTGAGACATTTTATGAGTCGGGTAAAGGATATATGTATAAGATGCATCAGATCTGCAATCTACTTTTCTTTGCAAAAGGAGATGCCCACTGCCAGAAGCACGAACATGGCAGGTGTGTTCAGAATCTGCTGGAAACTAAAGATATTGTTGAAGCTGTAAGCCAGTATGGACAGCCCGCAGGCGCCTGTCAGGAAACTGAGAGAATGATCGTTGCGTGTCGCGCTTTTGAGGAAGCGGGTGACTGCACTGATGATCATGCCGGCAAAGCTGACGAGGCCAAGTAATCCGAGATTCAGAAGAATGGTGAGCCATTCACAGTGGGCGTTGGACAGTACATTGTTGGGCCAGACGCTCTCGAGCATTGCGGTGATGGAGGCGGATGCGTCGTTGTATAAGTATTGGGACATGCAGTCCGGTCCGATGCCGATGAATTTACGGATCAGGGATTGTTCCCACCATGCCATGGCACCGGCCATCCAGGTGGCGCCTCTTCGGCTTCCCCAGGCGGGAGAGAAGGTAAAGACAGAAGTTTCTGAGAGCTTGCCGATACTTCCCGGAGCTATAGTGTTCATGATCAGAAGGATCAGGAAAAGAGCGGCTGCCAAAGCAAAAAACAGGGTAACACCTTTGGCAAACAGCCTGATCTGTTTTGCGGGATAATTTCCTCTTCGGGCCATCTGCCTGCACAAAATCCACAACCCTCCGGCCAGAAGAATAATCACCAAAGGAAGCGGAGTGTAGGTGAACAGGTTGTTGCTTATCTCCTGATACGTGATGGCATCAGGGAAAAGCAGCCTTATTGCCAGAGTAAAGAGGCAGGAAGCGCCCAGAAGCAACAGGATCTCACAGTAACAGGTCAGTTTATTTACATCGGAAACAGACAGTAAAAACAGCACGAAAAGGATACCAAGCATGGTCAGTATGCCGCTGCTGCTTCCGTTGGTGACAAGTGCGCCAAAACCCAAGAGCAGATAAAGATTCATGAGGATTTGGTGGCTGCGCTTTGTGATGGATCCTGACCACGCAGCATATACCGCGCCGAACAGGATGGTAACCAGATAACCGCAGTACCAGTTGATGTTGCCTGCAAGGGAAATAAACTGCGGATTGGAGTTGGCTTCCATGGGAATGGGCCATATGCCAAAGCGGTTCAGGTATCCCAACAAAAAGAGAACAGCGGACACGGGGAGAATAAGCCATACGGTCCAGATCTTTTTGTTCCAGAAGCGGGTGATCAGAAAGTATCCGCCCACCAGGGAAAGCTGTGTCAGAGTGCCCATGGACCAGTCTGGTGAGCCGTGCCATGCGGTATCCCGGTATCCGGAAAACACATAAGAGATCAAAACCGCGGCACCGTATGCCAGAACGAAATAATCAGTACTATGTAAGGAAGAAAGACTTTGCCGCAGGTGTGCTAAGGTGAATTTGCCGTTTCGGATAAGTCCGGCCGCCCGCAGGATCAGATGCAATAGCAGAAAGGGCAGCAGGATCTTCCAGTAAACAGGAAGAAAATCCAGAAACAGCATCCGTTTGCTTGAGCCGATGGAGGCATATGTCATCTTGGAATACAGGGGAATGACAACAATGATCATCAGCATAAAAAGGACAGTAAGCAGGTTCAGGACATACTGAGTGTCCTGATACAAGAGGTCTGTGAAGTTTTGAGATTTTGCCTGTTTTGCCTTTCCTGACGGTTTGCTCATAGGGCGCCCTCCTGACTCTTTCGGCTTCGGTTCAGCCTGTATTTACATACTAACCGATAAACTCTGTATTGTCAAACAAACCATTTAAAGCTATAATGGGATCAGGCCCCGCAAAACAGCGGAACATGCCGGGAAAGCGAGAAATTATGGATTTATTTGAATATATGCGCACGACCAATATGGAAAAAGAATCTCCCCTTGCGGCCAGAATGCGTCCGCGCACCCTGGATGAGGTGGTTGGGCAGGAGCATATCATCGGTAAGGACAAGCTGCTTTACCGCGCCATCAAGGCGGACAAGATCAGCTCTGTCATTTTTTACGGACCGCCGGGGACCGGTAAGACCACGCTGGCTAAGGTGATTGCCAACACTACCAGCGCCGAATTTACCCAGATCAATGCCACGGTTGCCGGGAAAAAGGACATGGAAGAGGTGGTGGCCAAAGCCAAGGACCTGCAGGGCATGTACGGAAAGCGGACCATCCTTTTTATCGACGAGATCCATCGCTTTAACAAGAGCCAGCAGGATTATCTGTTACCTTTTGTGGAGGACGGGACTTTGATCCTTATCGGCGCTACCACGGAGAATCCTTACTTTGAGGTAAACAGTGCGCTGATCTCCAGATCCGTTATTTTTGAATTAAAACCGATCCCCAAGGATTCCGTGAAGGAGCTTCTGAAGAAAGCGGTGTATGATACGGAGCGGGGAATGGGCGCCTACAGCGCCGCAATCGACGAGGAGGCCCTTGACTTTCTTGCGGATGTGGCAGGCGGAGATGCCAGACATGCATTGAATGCCATTGAGTTGGGTGTTATGACTACCCAGCGGGCGGAAGACGGGCTGATCCATATTACACTTGATGTGGCTCAGGAGTGTATTCAGAAAAGAGCAGTCCGTTATGACAAGAACGGTGATAATCACTACGATACCATCTCTGCATTTATCAAGAGTATGCGGGGATCGGATCCGGACGGTGCAGTATATTATCTGGCCCGGATGCTTTATGCCGGTGAGAGTGTGACTTTTATCGCCCGAAGGATCATGATCTGTGCATCGGAGGATGTGGGAAATGCCGATCCCAATGCGCTGGTGGTGGCTGTGAATGCGTCATTGGCAGTGGAGAGAGTGGGGATGCCGGAGGCACAGATCATTCTTTCCCAGGCGGCAGCTTATGTGGCCAGTGCGCCCAAGAGTAACGCGGCCTGCAATGCAATTTTTGATGCCATGGCGGAAGTGCAGAACACGGGAAATCTGCCGATCCCGTCTCATCTTCAGGATGCCCACTATAAGGGGGCGGCGAAGCTTGGTCGGGGCACGGGATATAAATATTCCCATGACTATCCCAACAATTACGTGGAGCAGCAGTATCTGCCTTATGAATTGAACGGAAAAGAGTTTTACCGGCCCAGCGGCAACGGATATGAGGTCAGAATCAAGGAACATATGAGCAGGATCCGCAGGGAAGCGGGACAGAAAGAAAATCAATACAAATAAGAAGCTGGCATTGCGATCGTCGCAGGACGTTAAAAAAAGAAATCCGAAAGGATTTCTTTTTTTGTGAATCAGTTAAAACAGCTGCTTTATTAAATATTGGTAGATTTCCTGATTTTTCTTCTGCCAGTTGTCGCAGATGGAAGCGGCCATCTCTTCCAAAGGAACGGACAGGGTGATATCCACGAGATTGACGCCTTTTTCCTTGGCTATCAGATGGGCTTCGTATTCACCTGACGTGGATTTGTAATAGTCCCCCAGTACAGAGACCTCGTTGCGCAGGGTGAATTCTTTTTCCCTGAGGTATTCGTCGGCATCCTGTTTGATCCCGTCGCTGATACGATTCTCAAAGAAGAGAAGGGTTTCCTTGCCTTCGTCTGTGATGGCAAGGTGGGTGCGGTTGCGGACGGTCTGTGCGGAGATCAGGCCGGCCTCGGTCAGCTCGCTGATCACCTGCTGCAGTGTGAGAAAATTGGTGTAATCACGCTCCAGCACGAAATCGCTGATCTGGGCAGCGGTGAGAGGGAAGGAGACTCTGTTAAGCATATAAAGTACCAGTAATTTGTATAAAGTCAGCGGATCCTGAAGCATAAATCTTCCTCCTGATTCTTATGATATAATCTGCCCTGAAAAGCGTCTCTGTCCGCCATCAGGCGGTGCAACGAATTCAGGACGTCTCTCTTATGAAGGCTCCATAACGGAGCAACGGTAATGTCTTTGGGGCCGTCGCCGGTCACTCTGTGGATCACCGTCTCAGGGCTTATCAGCTCCAGACAGTGGATCAGGATATCCAGATATTCCTCTTTGGAAAGGGTATGAAAAGTGTTTCTTTCGTATTCCTTTGCCAGATCGGTTCCCTTCAGCACGTGGAGCAGCTGCAGCTTGATGCCGAAGATATGAAAACGGTTGAGATAGTTGACGGTTGTGTACATATCTTCCGGCGTCTCTCCGGGAAGGCCCAGGATCACATGGATGATCACCGGGATAGAGCGGGCGGCAACCCTTGCCATTGTGTTTTCAAAGCAGGCAAGGTCATATCCTCTCCGGATAAAACGGGCAGTACTTTCGTGAACGGTCTGCAGACCAAACTCCAGCCAGATGAACTTGTGGGGGAAGGACTGTTTCAGAGCTGAGAGCAGTTCCAGAACATCCTCCGGTATACAGTCGGGTCTTGTGGCAATGGATATCCCGCAGATGTCAGGATGGGACAGTGCCCTGGTGTAAATCTCTTCCAGATAGGGGAGGGGGGCATAGGTGTTGGTATATGCCTGAAAATAGGCAATAAAATGGCTGCCTGTTTTTTTGGTATGAAACAGGGAGAGCCCTTCGCGGATCTGTGCGTCCACAGATTTATGGAGAGTGCTGACGGCATGTTCGCCGCTGCCTCCCGCGCTGCAGAAAATACAACCCTGAGTACCCAGCGTGCCGTCCCGGTTAGGACAGGTCATATGGGCATCCAGGGCTATCTTGTAGCATTTATGCTGAAAAGTATGCTTACAGTAAGCATCCAGGGAGTAATACGGTTTGTCCTGCCAAAACGGGGGGAGCATATGAGCCACCTTCCTTTCCGCGACCGGTGCGGCCGACGGTCTGAATTGGTACAATTATATAATAAAAACAGGTAAGTTGCAAGGCTTTTACGCTTGCCATACGGTAAAAAGTGCGGTATAATAAAAAGGCATAAATTGGATTTCAGGTCGTGGATACACGTCGAAAACACATCTTGATTATTATTGATACCCCTACTATTGATAGTTTTATACGGCAGTTACACTGCAGATGAGCAGCAGTACAGCGCTCGTTTCAGTATATTTTTGGGAGGAATTTCATGAGAGCAAAATATGAATCGTTGCAGCTTGCACAGTTGAAGGAGCTTGCCAAGGCAAGAGGTCTGAAAGGTGTTTCCGTTATGAAGAAAGCCGATCTGGTAGAGCTGATGCTCGCAGAGGACGAGAAGGACAAGGCAAGGGCAGAAAAGGCTAAGGCGGAGGCGGTCAAGGCAGAAGAGCCCAAGGCAGAGGGAACAAGACCGAATGCTGCAAGGCCGGCGCTCAGAAGAACCGATTCCAGGGTCAGCTACGTGAGGAACGAAAGTCAGGCGTCTCCCAGAGTGGAGAGCGGTTCCGGCAGGTATGAGGCTTCCGGCAACGGCAGCTACAGCCGCGGTGGTTCCGGCGGCAATACGAATTACAGAAGAAATGACAATTCGGTCCGCGGGGAGAATCCGGTACGCAGTGACAATGTGACGCGCGCAGAGAATCCGGTCCGTGCGGAAAGCCCTGTAAGGAGCGAAGGCGCAGTCCGTGAGAACCGCCAGGAGTCGCAGGAAGCCGCAGAGGTCATGGACCGTCAGCAGAGGACCTACCGTCCTCAGGAGGTCTATGATGAGAATCAGTATCCCAAGGAACTTGACAGCGGCATCGAAGCATACGGTATCCTTGAGGTAATGCAGGAGGGATATGGTTTTATCCGCTGTGAGAATTTCATGCCCGGAGAGAATGACGTTTATGTGGCACCCAGTCAGATCAGACGGTTTGGACTCAAGACCGGCGATATCCTGAGAGGAAATAAGAGGATCAAGACCCAGCAGGAGAAGTTCAGTGCGCTTTTGTTTGTGCGCTCCATCAATGGTTACAGTACGGAAGAATCTGCTAAGAGAATGAATTTCGAAGATATGACTCCGATCTTCCCCAATGAAAGGATTCGTCTGGAGACACCCGGATGCAGTGTTGCCATGAGAGTGATGGATCTCATAAGTCCTGTGGGTAAAGGACAGAGAGGTATGATCGTTTCTCCACCCAAGGCCGGTAAGACCACCTTGCTGAAGGAAGTGGCCAAGTCGATCCTCCGTTCCAACCCTCATATGCATATGCTGATTTTGCTGATCGATGAGCGCCCCGAGGAAGTTACCGATATCAAGGAAGCGATAGAGGGGGAATATGTGGAAGTGATCTACTCCACTTTTGACGAGCAGCCCGAACATCATAAGAGGGTTTCCGAGATGGTGATCGAGCGTGCAAAGCGCCTGGTGGAGCACAAGAAGGATGTAGTGATCCTGACAGACAGCATTACCCGCCTGACCCGTGCATACAATCAGGTGGTTCCGCCCAGCGGACGTACGCTTTCCGGCGGTCTGGATCCGGCAGCTCTTCACATGCCCAAGAGATTTTTTGGAGCAGCCCGCAACATGAGAGAGGGCGGCAGCCTGACCATTCTCGCCACGGCGCTGGTGGAGACCGGAAGCAAGATGGATGATGTGGTTTACGAGGAGTTCAAGGGTACCGGTAACATGGAAATGATCCTTGACCGCAAGCTTTCGGAGAGGCGTATTTTCCCGGCCATCGATATCGCCAAGTCCGGAACCAGAAGAGAGGATCTGCTGCTATCAGAGGACGAGCTGGATGCCATCAACATCATGCGCAAGGCGCTGAACGGATTGAAGCCGGATGAGGCGGCGGATAAGATTCTGGAGATGTTTTCGCGCACCAGGAATAACAGGGAATTTGTGTCTCTGGTAAAAAAGAACAGATTTATCTAAAAAACTACAATTAGTACTTGCATCTTTTTAATACTTATGGTACAATAACAACGCTGTTTGTGGTTCCATAAGCAGTGAGGATGAGAACGACGAACTAAGTCATATGAATATAGTGAGGTGAAAGAAATGAGAGAAGGAATCCATCCCGCTTATTACCAGGCTACCGTAACCTGCAACTGTGGCAACACATTCGTAACTGGTTCCACCAAGAAGGAGATCCACGTAGAAGTTTGCTCCAAGTGCCATTCATTCTACACCGGTCAGCAGAAGACTGCTAGAACTGATGGACGTATTGATAAGTTCAACAGAAAATACGGCGTTAAATAAGATGATTCGAAAGGTTGAGGTAGCATTATCTCAACCTTTTCTCTTAGGAGGAAGCGATTATGGCAAAGAAGAGAAAAGGCTGTTATTCCGGGATCGGCGGTCAGGCTGTCCTGGAAGGCATTATGATGAAGAACAGAGAGAATTACGCTGTGGCAGTGCGCAAGCCTAACGGTGAGATCGCCGTGGAGTTGGAGACCTTTCAGGGGGTACTGCAAGGCAGTAAACTGAAGGAGATTCCTTTTATCAGAGGTATTTTTAACTTCGTGGACTCGCTGATGCTGGGTACCAAAGCACTGAACTTTTCTGCTTCATTTTATGAGGAAGAAGAGGGTGAAGAACCGGTTAAGGAGGGCAAGATCTCCAAAGAGACCGCAGAGAAGATCATGTCTGCCGTAGTCACGGTGATCGCATTGCTGCTTGCCATCGGTATCTTTATCGTGCTGCCGTATTTAATTTCTTCCCTGTTGGATAATTATATTCGCAACCGTTCGCTGATGCTGATCATTGAGGGTGCTCTCCGCATTCTGATATTCCTGGGTTATGTGTCGGGTATCAGCCTCATGAAGGATATACGGAGGCTGTATCAGTACCACGGTGCAGAGCACAAGTGTATCAATTGTCTTGAAAGAGGCAGAGAGCTGAATGTGAAAAATGTTATGCGCAGTTCCAGACTCCATAAGAGATGCGGGACCAGCTTTATTTTCTTTGTATTATTTGTCAGTATCATTGTGTCATTCTTTATCGTGGTGGATAACCCGGTGCTCAAGGTACTTCTGAGGATCCTTATGATGCCTCTGGTGGCGGGTATTTCCTATGAGATCATCCGTCTGGCGGGACGCAGTGACAATCTATTCATTAAGATCCTGTCTATGCCGGGCATGGCTATTCAGAGGATGACCACCAAGGAGCCGGACGAGAGCATGGCAGAGGTGGCGATCACCGCTGTGGAGTCAGTGTTTGACTGGAGGATCTATCTCAAGGACAACTTCGGATATGAGCCGGAGGAAGAGACCGTCCAAGATCTGGTCTATGAAGATTATGACGATTAGGAAGACTGTTTATGAATTACCGTAATTGTTATGCGGAAGGAAGGCGGATACTGGAGGAAGCCTGTATTGAAGAGGCAGAACTGGATGCCAGACTCCTGCTGGAAGATGTCTGTGGTACCGCAAGGCATGATCTGCTGGTACACGGCGACAGAGAGGTGCCGGAGGAGAAGCTTTTGCGTTACCTCGAGATGATCAGTCGGCGGGCGCAGCATGTTCCGCTGCAGCACCTTACCGGAACACAGGACTTTATGGGACTTTCCTTTGGAGTGAATGAGCATGTTCTGATCCCAAGACAGGATACGGAGATCCTGGTGGAGGAAGCGTTGAAGGAGATCCATGACGGTATGCGCATCCTGGATATGTGCACCGGTTCCGGATGTATCCTGATCAGCCTGCTTCACTATTCCAACGGCTGTGAGGGCGTTGGGGCCGATCTTTCTCCGGAGGCCCTTAAAGTGGCTGAAGAGAATGCACTGAGGATTCTGGGAAAGGATTCCGCATTGTTTTTGCAGAGCGATCTGTTTGAGAAGATTGAAGGACGGTTTGATATGATCGTGTCGAATCCGCCCTATATTCCCACTGCGGTCATTGATACCCTGATGCCGGAAGTAAAAGAACATGAGCCTTTAACTGCGCTGGATGGCACGGAGGACGGTCTGTATTTTTACCGCAGGATCGTAACAGAGGGGAAAAGTTATTTGAAACGGGGCGGGATGCTGTTCTTTGAGATCGGTTACGATCAGGCAGAGGCGGTCAGCCACCTGATGGAAGCCGCAGGTTTCCGGGAGATAGAGACTGTGCGGGATTATGCGGGACTGGACCGCGTGGTATACGGCACGTATTTAGGATAATGGGAGGACATTATGTTTGATAAATTAGAGGATCTGCTGATCCGTTTTGAAGAAATCATGGGAGAGCTCCATGAGCCAACCGTCACAGAGAATCAGGAGAGATTCCGCAAGCTCATGAAGGAGCAGAGTGATCTGACCCCGATCGTGGACGCATATACGGAATACAAAAAGTGTAAGCAGGACATTGAGGATTCCCTGATGATGCTTGATGAGGAATCCGACGAAGAGATGCGCGAGATGATCAAGGAGACTCTCTCCGACAGCCGCAAGCGCGTGGAAGAGCTGGAACAGGAATTGAAGATCCTGCTTCTGCCCAAAGACCCTAACGATGACAAGAACGTTATCGTGGAGATCCGTGCCGGAGCCGGCGGTGACGAGGCAGCCCTCTTTGCGGCGGAAATATATCGTCTTTACGTGCATTTTGCGGAAAAGCAGCGCTGGAGGGTTGAGACCATGAATGTGGACGAGATCGGCATCGGCGGCATGAAGGAAGTCAACTTTATGATCTCCGGACAGGGCGCATACTCCAAGCTGAAATACGAGAGCGGTGTGCACCGTGTGCAGCGCGTGCCCGAGACAGAGTCCGGCGGCCGTATCCATACTTCCACCATCACTGTGGCAGTGATGCCTGAGGTGGAGGATGTGGATGTTGTGATTGATGAAAAGGACATTCGTATCGACGTTATGCGTGCGTCCGGTAACGGCGGTCAGTGCGTTAATACCACAGACTCGGCAGTGCGCCTCACCCACTATCCTACGGGCATTGTGGTATACAGCCAGACCGAGAAGTCACAGCTTCAGAACAAGGCAAAAGCATTTGCACTGCTGCGAGCAAAGCTGTACGATATCGAACAGCAGAAGGCCCATGATGCTGAGGCAGAGCTTCGCCGCAGCCAGATCGGTACCGGTGACAGATCAGAGAAGATCAGAACCTACAACTTCCCCCAGGGAAGAGTTACGGACCACCGTATCGGATTGACGCTGTATAAGCTCGACAGGATCATGAACGGAGACATCGATGAGATTCTGGATGCCTGTATCGCAGCTGACCAGGCCGCAAAGCTTGCAAAGATGAATGAGTAAAAATATTGGAGGAGAGAAGAATCATGGATGAAACTTCTCTCCTCAGTTTTTTGGAGAATAAAAAAGCAGATAACGGGAGTCGAACCCGCCTTTCCAGCTTGGGAAGCTAGCGTTCTACCGATGAACCATATCTGCATGAAAGAAAAGGTATTTAACTGAAATTTATTCTATCACAAATGGAGTCCTTTGAACAGTCTTAAATTTGTTTTTTTATACAATAAGAAATTTCTCCGAATTTCTTATTGTATAAAAAAACTCCGTGAGGATGCGCACTAGCGCGTACAAGGTAATTGTCGCTTTCGCGACCGCGCTCGGCGCGAGAGTCCGCGAGCGGACTCTTTGTTATATATGAAAGCATCATCACACCTGTTTTCTCAGTCTTGCAGGTGTGATATGATATACCTCCCTGAACAGATTGGACAAATGTGACTGGGAGCAAAAGCCGCATTGCAGGGCAATGTCCTCGATGGACAGTTGCGTGGTGGCAAGCATTTCGTAAGCCTTGGCCAGCCGCTGCTTCTGAATATACTTGTGAAGGGTAATGCCGGTGTCTTTTTTGAAAAGGCTGTTTAAGTAGTAGGGGTGATAATTTAACAATTCAGCCAGAGCATCGGTGCTGTAACACGGATTTTGCGCAATTAATTCCTTCACCCGGTCGCATAAAGGATTTTCCGGTACAGGAGTGCAAAAGAAACGGTACAGTTCCAGTAACAGAATATTCATATAAATACTCTGGAATTGACCGGAGCAGAGATTTTTATGTACCTCTTCATTATATATTTGCTGCAGACTGTTCTCAGCCCAAAGGGCATTGGGAATATAGCAGATACGGGAAAAAAGCTCGGTTCCTTCGTGGGATGGGATATTGTTCAGGCTGGTGAGATGGTCAAAGCTGTCGTTCTCAGGGCCGGGGGATGAAATGTAGGGCACCAACGGGGCGGTGATGTGAGAATAATCTTGGGTGAAATCAAAATTCACCGTAAAAAAGAGCATACTTTTATTTTCAGTACCGGCGGAAATACGATAGGGGATGCCGTACGGATAGTATAATAACGTATGAGGGACCAAGGCATAGTTTTGCCCTTGACTTTCAAAGGTTCCGCAGCCTTCCAGAATGTACAGCACCCTGCAGTCCCGTGCAGTTACAGTGTTGTTGATATAATATGTGGTTTTTGCTATGTAGCGGACAAATGGATTGACAGACAGGCTCATAAAGCGTTTCCTAAACTTTGTTTTTTGCAAAAGTATCTTTGTATTTTATATTGATTATACTTTATATGGCTGTTATTATCAAGGGGAATTTGAGAAAGGAGAATTTCGTATTATGAGAACACCTTTTATTGTAATGTCTGCTGTGACCGGAAAACCCACAGAACAGGAAATCGCAGTGTATTTACAGCAGCTTCGGGACAATGGGATTGAACAGTGTATGATTTATCCCAGGAGCGGATGTGAGCTGGAGTACCTGAGTGAAGAGTGGTTTGCTACCGTTGGTTATTTTATTGCACAGGCAAAGCGCCTTGATATGAAAATATGGCTTTATGACGAATTTAACTGGCCTTCCGGTGATGCCGGCGGTAAAGTTACCGAAAAGGGATATGTGATGCGGGGTCTTAAGATCAAGGGCGAGAATAAAGGCAGGATTAGTGGACATTCTCTTTACAACAGTGGCGTGTTTGGAGTTAAAATGTTTCCGGATATGATGTCCCATGAGGCAATGGATTATTTTATTGAGTGTACCCACGAACAGTACGCCAAGCATTTTGGTGAGTACTTCGGCAATGTGATAGTGGGAATTTTTACGGATGAGCCGTCTATCAATTATGCCTGCGGGGATGGGGATGTGCCGTATTACGACGGATTGGAAACGGACTATTTTGACAGTTGCGGAAGAAGCCTTTGGGAGGATATTGAAAGTGACCGGGAAGAGGCGAAGCAGGAACTGTCAGAGATCTGCATAAGATTGGCAGGAGAAAGAATGCGTGAGTGTTTCCTGAACAAGATAAGTAACTGGTGCCGGGAACATGGGTTGATCCTGACCGGTCATTTTGGGATGGATGATTCCGCTTTTGTTTCTACAAGATATAATGGTGACCTTCTGGCATGCCAGAAGGAACTGATGATGCCCGGAATAGATGAGCTCTGGACGAGGATGGACATGCCTCAGCTTTTGACGCTTATGGGCAGCGTAGAATATGCAAGAAGCAGTAAAATGGCAGCAGAGCGGGATTCCCGGGATTCTTCCGGAAAACATAAAAAAATGGATTACGGTGCTATGGCAGAATTGTATGCCCTGGGTCCCTGTGACATGTCTTATGAAGTAAAACGCTGTATGCTCTACTTGTCAGCGTGTTTTAAAATCGATCATTATTTTCTGGCAATCTCTCCCATGGATATGCGCGGAAATGCCAAAATCAAGGACTATTTTAATCCTTTTACGGCTGATCAGCCGGATTTCGGCGGCATGAGGCTTTTGGCAAAAGAAGCTCTGACAGCGGCAACCATGGCAAAGTGGGATTTTAAACCGGATGTGCTGGTGCGGCATACATCGTCGCTTTGCGCAAGACATATGATGGAAGAGCCGAAAGATTATGTCTTTACAAGCCTTGCGGAGCAGTTGGCTACCCGTCAGTTACAGTGGAAATACATAGCAGAGGGAGAGACAGCAAGCGGAATACCGGTGATTGAATTTACGGAGGAGTTTGCTTACTGTCTGGATGGCTTTGTGACGGATGATCCGCAGGTTGTCTGTGACAGACTTGAAGAGTGCGGACGGAAGGAACTTGTGGTTTCTGATGGAAAAGGGGATCCTGTACCGGGTCTGTTTGTGAGAAAATATGATAACGGCGAATGCGTGGTGCTGAACATGTTTGCACCGGCAGGTGAATATCTGGTGGCAGGCAAGCCGATATTTCTGGATCGGTACGGGGTGTATTATGTACATGGAGAAAACAGTGAATTTGATCTGTCAGATAGATTCGCTATTGCTGCCGAAGATAGAGGATATTCAGGTAATGCTATCCCTGTGCAGGAGCATTTTGCAGTTTCCTACGGTAATCCCAATATCATCCGCACCCTGTATATGAATGATAAGACAGTGTCAGAGATTCAGTGTCAGTGCGAAGAAGGCATGGAAGTAACTTTTTCTGTGAGAGAGGATGTTTGCGCCGGTCTTGGCGAGGACAAATTCAGTGATTTGGTTCCGGATGAAATTATGCCGGAGGGCTTCCGGAAATTCTACCGGATGTCAGGTCCCCATCATCTGAAAAAGGGAACGTCTTTCGTGAGTGCCGAAAACGAGCTGAAGTATTTTCCCAGTGTGCTGATCAGCGGAGAATTTTCTGCAGAGATTCAATCCGGAGAGATTAACAGAATTGTTCTGAAGGAGAGAACGCAAGAATATGTGTCCGGTGAAAGATTTGCCGATTATGGTAAAGTGATATTTACGGCTACCGTGACTGTTCCGGAAGGAGCAAAGGCTCTTGTTCTGAAAGGTACCGATTTGTACACTAAGGTTTCTGCAGATGATGAGCTTGTAGGAGAGCGTATATTTGGGCCCTATTTATATGTGATAGAGGAACAGCTGCAGGGTAAGACAGTGACACTGAAAATAGAGCAGTTCTCCAGTCTGGGTCCTATCTTCGGCGATATCGCTTATTATGATAAAAATTCGCAGAATATTGGTTGGAGAGGAACTCCTTCTCCGGGGACTACGCTGTTTGGATTCGACGAGATGAGTTGGATATTGTAACATTTTTCTTTGATATGTACCCTCTTTACCGGACTGCCCGGTAAGGAGGGTATTTTAATAAGTATTGCAGAGATTATTTGGGGAAAACTCTTTTCAAGGACTGAAAAAAGAGTTACAATTATTTTAATTGACAAAAGGAGATCAGAACCATGGGTGTGTTGTCGCATTTGGAACCTAAGAAGGTTTTTTATTATTTTGAAGAGATCTGCAAGATCCCGCACGGATCGGGAAATGTAGAGAAGATCAGTGACTATCTGGCTGATTTTGCAAGACAGCGGGGCTTGTACCATGAGCAGGATGAAGTGAAAAATGTGATCATCATAAAGGAGGCCACAGCGGGTTACGAAGATCAGCCTGCAGTGATACTGCAGGGCCACATGGACATGGTGGCAGTGAAGAAGCCGGACTGTGATATTGATATGAAGACGGAAGGCTTGAGGCTGGCAACGGATGGAGATAAGGTCTATGCAGAGGGCACCAGCCTGGGAGGCGATGACGGCATTGCGGTTGCATATGCGCTGGCACTGTTAGACTCAGACGATATCAGTCATCCCAGACTGGAAGTGGTGATCACCGTGGATGAAGAGGTTGGTATGGACGGTGCCAGAGCCATTGACCTTTCCCGTCTGACAGCCAACAGGATGCTGAATCTGGATTCGGAGGAGGAAGGAATCTTCCTGACCAGCTGTGCCGGCGGTGCCAGGGTGAGCTGTACTCTTCCATTGGAGAGAGGCAAGCTTCAGGGCGTTTCTTACAAGGTGATTGTGGAAGGTCTGGCAGGAGGCCATTCCGGGGTGGAGATCCACAAGGAGAGAGGAAACTCGAACTGTCTTACGGGACGTCTTCTCTGTAAGATCACAGAGCAGATTCCCGTTGGAATCTGCAAGCTTGGCGGCGGTCTGGCAGACAATGCCATTCCCCGGCAGACGGAAAGTATTCTTGTGGTTGCAAAACAGGATGCTGCGACACTGAAGAATATCATTGACCGGGAGAGCGCGGATATAGCAGCAGAACTTGCAAGCAGGGATCCCGGCCTGCAGGTGGTTGTAATTGAGGAAGAGAGAGGTACCTTTGAATGTGTTGTGCCGGAGGACGCAGCAAGATGTGCCGCATTCCTGTTGGCGCTCCCCAATGGTGTGCAGGCTATGAGTGCTGATATGCCGGGACTGGTGGAGACCTCTCTGAACATGGGAGTCCTGTCTTTACAGGAGGACGGTGTGCATGCGGACTTTGCGGTGAGGAGCAGTGTGGAGAGTGCCAAGGGTGCTCTGATTGCTAAGATGCAGGCGGTCACTTCTCTTGCCGGCGGCAGTATCAGTGTGTCCGGCGATTATCCGGGATGGCAGTATCGGGTCGACTCACCGCTTCGCAATAAGATGGTGAGGCTTTATCAGGAAATGTACGGCAGGGAGCCGAAGGTGGAAGCAATCCATGCAGGACTGGAGTGTGGGCTTTTAGGCAGCAAGATAAAGGATCTGGACTGTGTCTCCTTCGGTCCGGATATGAAGGATATTCACACCACAGAAGAGACTTTGAGCATCGCTTCGGCAGGACGCGTGTGGGAATATCTTGTGAGACTTTTGGCAGAGAAGGATTGACAGGAATGATTTTATTTCAGTGTGATTATAATGAAGGGGCGCATCCGAAGATCCTGGAGCGCCTGATAGCTACGAATATGGAGCAGACGGCCGGATACGGTGAGGATCCCTACTGTGCCGCAGCTGCCGATAAGATCAGAAAGGCATGCGGAAATGATGATCTGGCAGTGCACTTTCTGGTGGGCGGTACACAGACCAATATGACAGTGATCAATGCGGCACTTAAGCCTTATCAGGGCGTTCTGTGCGCTGCAAGTGGTCATATCAATGTACATGAGACCGGAGCAGTGGAATCCTGCGGCCACAAGGTGCTGGCACTTCCGGGTACGGATGGCAGGATCAGTGCGGAGCAGGTGGAAAAGGCCTGGCTTTCCCACTGTAATGATGAGAGCTTTGAGCATATGGTACAGCCGGGGATGGTATACATCTCCAACCCTACAGAGCTTGGAACCATCTATACCAGGAGGGAGCTGGAGGCGCTGAGTGAAACCTGCCGCAGATGCGGTCTGTATCTGTTTATGGATGGAGCCAGATTGGGATACGGTCTGGCGGCAAAGGATAACGACCTGACGCTGGCCGACATTGCAGCGCTCTGCGATGTTTTTTACATAGGAGGAACTAAGATCGGTGCTCTGTTCGGTGAGGCTGTGGTGATCAGTGACCGGGAACTTGCCCGGGATTTTCGATACCACATTAAACAGAAGGGTGGCATGCTTGCCAAAGGAAGGTTATTAGGTCTGCAGTTTGATATGCTGTTTACGGATCGCTTATATGAGGAGCTCTCGGCACATGCCATTGCTATGGCAGACAGACTTCGGGATGCTTTTGAGAAAAAAGGTTATCCGTATCTGGTGCAAAACACGACCAATCAGATCTTTTCGATCCTGCCGGATGACCGTCTGAGTGTACTTTCAAAGGAATTTGGCTACTGTTATCAGGAGAGAGTGGACGAAACACACAGTGCTGTGCGATTCTGCACCAGCTGGGCCACAAAGGAAGAAAATGTGGACGCACTGATCAGGGCTATTGAGAAATTATAAAGGGTGAGAATATGGGTTACGACAAAACAAAATTAAAACAGATCAGAGGAATATTGGTACTTGCAGCGATTCTGATTCTGGCATTGATCCACGGTGACAAAATATGGGGAAGTATCGTTCTGGGGCTGCGAATCTTAAGTCCGTTTATCATAGGCGGAGTGATTGCCTTTGTGCTGAATCTGCCGATGAATATGATCGAAGGGAAGATGCTGGCAAAATGGAACGGTAAGATAGGGAAAAAGCTGAAGCGTCCCGTCAGCATGACACTCTCTCTGATTTTTGTGCTGGCAATCATCGTTTTGGTGCTTATTGCCGTTGTTCCCCAGCTGGTCAATGCTCTTGCAATGCTGGGAACGCAGATACCGGCCTTTATAGAGGATATTGTGGACGGCCTGGTGAAGCTGGGCAAGGAGTACCCGCAGCTTCAGGAGGAAGTGGCGAAACTGGAAGAAACAGAGATAGACTGGGTTACACTCGGTAACAACCTCCTGACCTTTTTAAAGAGTGGTTTGGGAAATGTGGTCACTTCTACCTTTTCCTTTGCCACCAACCTTATCGGAGGCATTGCCAACGGGGTAATTTCCCTGATCTTTGCCCTCTATATTTTGAGCCAGAAGGAAAAACTGGCTAATCAGGGCAGAAGAGTAATGACTGCTTATCTGCCTGAGAAAATGTGTAAATCAACGGAGCATGTGCTTTCTCTGTTGTACCGGAACTTCAGTAAGTTTATTACAGGACAGTGTCTTGAGGCTGTAATTCTGGGTACCATGTTTGTGATCGTGATGTCACTGTTTCGGATGCCTTATGCGGTTATGATCGGGGTGCTGGTGGCATTTACCGCATTGATCCCTATTGTGGGCGGATTTATCGGCTGTGCGATAGGCGCATTTCTGATTTTGATCGAGAGTCCCATGCAGGCACTGATCTTCGTGATACTGTTCCTTGTAATCCAGCAGTTGGAAGGTAATCTAATCTATCCCAAGGTTGTTGGAAATTCCGTGGGCCTGCCTTCCCTGTGGGTGCTTATGGCAGTCAGCGTGGGCGGAAGTCTCTTCGGTATTGCCGGCATGCTAGCATTTATCCCTCTGGTGTCTACCCTTTATGCGTTGATCAGGGAAAATGTAAATGCCCGCAATAATGCGCGCCAGAAGGATGATTCCGTCGGGAAAGATAATTCTGGTTCTGAGTCGGAGAATCGGAATCAGACACACGATGTGCGAAAGGAAGAGAAACAACCCGTC
This sequence comes from Acetatifactor sp., assembly GCA_045659805.1. Taxonomy (GTDB): domain Bacteria; phylum Bacillota; class Clostridia; order Lachnospirales; family Lachnospiraceae; genus Acetatifactor. The sequence continues at coordinate 1,215 of JAZRCR010000093.1, read as the reverse complement.
AATCAAAAAAGATAGAGCCTTCAAAGGCAATGTCATTTAGTTAAGCCCTTATCAAATCATTACACTTGATAAGGGCTTGCTTTTTTTCTTGTTCTAAATTTCTATTTATGTATACCTGTCTCAATAAAAGAAATCAGTTCTTCTACATCATCAAAAGAGTCATAGTCGCCATTTATTCCTTCTCGATGATAAACAACACCATTTAATTCGTTCTTTTCGAGACAATCTAATAATCGTTGTATGCCGTATCGTTTAATAAATAAGTTAAATGCATACGGCTTAATTTTGCTTAACAGCCCTTTTTTACAGTCTTTTTCACACAAATAGCAGTGACTAATTCCCTGTTCAATTGAGCATTTCTTATTTTCACACCAATCATTATCAGGACATTCGCCTGAATTGCATCCATTACATTTTGCATTCTCTGAACATAGACAACAAGCAAGACCACATCTTGCAATTCCCAATTCTCTTTTCATATATCTTCTCCAAATGTATGCTTTATTTATTGACTGTTTTTATTATATTAAATTCGTGATACCCCAATTCAGGACGAAATTTTTCAGATATAACAAACCCTAAATTTTCCAACCATTTTATTCTTTCTGGGGTATTTGCAGTCTTTACTTTTATACTTCCAATTCCAAAATCCTCTGAAAATCTGCTAATAGCAAGTCTAACAATTTCGGTAATACTATTCTTGGTATCATATTCTTTTGCTAAATCAATTCTAAGAACACCAGCTTCGCCACCAAATATTTCTACAGTTCCTACCGCTTGGCTTTCTGCTTTAGGAATGACTGCAAAACGAACATAGTATTTCTTTTCGTATTCGTCCAACCAAAATTTAATGCACTGTTCCATTTCTTCTTTTGTGGTATAAAAGAAATCGCTTGTGCAATAATCAGAATTCAATTTTGCTACAGTCTCTTGATTCGAATAACACTTTAACAAAGCTTCTGCATCTTCTAACTTAACCAAACGAAAAAGAAACGATTCTGTTTCATAAACTGGACAGCGTTCATATACGTCAATCATAATACATATCTCCTCTATTGTATTAGCAATGTTCATTCAAATTATTCATATTTTCCGGTTATCTCAAGTGTGTTTCCATCGGGGTCAATAATATTAAAATACCAATAGGGCATATGTACATTAACATACATCATCTCAGAAACTACTCCTATGTTTAGCTCTTTTAAGCGGATATAT
>JAZRCR010000092.1:0-1564 GCA_045659805.1 Acetatifactor sp. | reverse complement strand
GGTTGCCCAACTCTTCCGTGCTGGTAGCTACGGAGCGGATCAGAAATTTATCAGCCACACCGGCCTTCTTGACCATATCCTTCAAAACAAACTCAGCCATCGGACTTCTGCAAATATTGCCATGGCAACAAAAAAGGATTTTTATCATCTCTTAAAACCTCTTATAACCTATTATTTGTTAGAAATCCGAACTTTTTGAAAAGGTTCAGATTTCATAAATTGGTGTAAATTCACGTAACTTCTCGGCCAAATGGTGTAAATTTGGTGTAAATCAGTGTTTGTGTGTCAACCCGACTTAAGCGCCTTTTCCGGCAATTGGAACTGTAATATTTTCTGCATCGACTGCTCTGCGTGGTCATAACTTGCATGGGTATAGACATTCATGGTGACTCCCGCATCGGAGTGACCCATCAGATATTGCAGGCTTTTCAGGTCCATACCGGCGTTGGCCATATTGGTGCAGAAGGTGTGCCGGAACACATGGGGTGTGATCTTCGGGAGGGGCTTATCGGGATGCAGCTTCCGGTACTTTTTCAGTGCCCATTGAAAATGATGCTCCAGGTGCATGGCTACTTTGGGATTGCCGTTCTTGTCCAGCAGCAAGAAACCGGAATAGCCGTCGATGATCCATTCCTTAGAGGGCTTCTTTCGGTTTGCAATGATACTTTTCAGCGCTTTGTACACATTGTCCGTCATGGGAATAAATCGGCAGCCGCTTTCGGTTTTCGTCTTTTCCACATAGTAGGTGCAATCCGGCTTGCGGACAAGCTGGTGATCCACCCAGATCCGACGCTTCTCAAAATCCAGCTGCTGCTTGGTCAGCCCGCACAGTTCGCTGACACGCATACCCGTTTCCAGCAACACAACAAACTCGTCATAGTAGCAGGAGAAATGCTTATCCTCCTTGATAAAGGTCATGAAGATATCCGTCTGCTCCTTGGTCAATGCAATGCGTTTCTGGGAATCATTTTTGACCACATCGGACAGCTTGAACTCAAAGGGATTCTTGGGGAGGATGTCTTCTTCAAAGGCCATCTGGAAAGCGGGTTTCACAACGCCGCGAACACTGGTGATGGTACTGTATCCTCTTCCGTCCTTTTGCAGCTTCATCAGCCACAGCTTTGCATCCGAGATTTTGATATCCCGAATCTTCCGATAGCCGAATTCTTCTTTCTTTACAAGGTTGTAGACAAAGTTGTATCCCACCTTGGTAGCATTGCGGACACCCTGCTTCAAGCTGATGTAGCGCTCCAGCAATTCAATGACTGTTACGTTGTCTGCATTGTAGTCCACACCGGAATCCTGTGCCTTGTTGATTTCATCTTCCTTGGCCCGTAATTCTTCCAGCGTGGGTGCGTAAACGGTACGCCGTTTTCCTGTCACATCCTGATAACGATATTGGTAAGTCAGGTCTTTACGTTGGCTCTCTCCTGTCCGAAGGACTCGCCCTTTCTTATCTTTTCTTTTTGCGGACATTGTCAAACTCCTTTCCATGGTGGAGAGGCCTGAATTTGACAAACACATTTTATCACATCCAGACCTCAAATTCCACCATTAAGTAATA
>JAZRCR010000091.1:0-33133 GCA_045659805.1 Acetatifactor sp. | reverse complement strand
ATTTCCCGCATTTGCTCCATAGTATCTATCTACACCATTTCTATCCATTTTTGTTGCATCAAATGGTCTGTCTACTTTCTTATATACTAAAACCACTTTCGCACCTTCACGAGCAAAGGCAATGGCTGTTATTGCCCCAATCCCCCACGGATTATTTGCTCCTGTAATTATAGCTACCTTATCTTTTAAGCCGTAATCAATCATTTATATCACCTCGTCAAATTCCAATTTCTATCAACTATTCAAGCCATTGAACAAAGGCTGTCTTTTCTGTGCTGCTATATCCCGCATTTCCATAAAACTTAAGCGTCGCTTCCTTTTTTGAACCGGTAAGCAACATCATTTTGTAACAGTTGGCTTTTACAGCAATCTCCTTGGCAAAATCCAGGCACTCTGTCGCGTATCCCTTTCCTCGGTAATCTGCATGAGTAACAACATTTTCAACAAAAGCATAAGGTCTGATGCCTCTTGTTAAATTGGGAATGATAACACAAACGCAAGAAGAAACGATTTTTCCCTCAACCATATTCAAACATCTTGTACAGCTTCTTCGCCATTTTCCCTGCATACAGCTTTTCAAAAATACTCTTTTCGGCACCGCTCAGCTGTTCTATGTATCCCATGGGCGTCATTTCATGTTCTTTTACAAAAGCCAACTTCCCGCTTTCCAACAGTTCCGGAACGTCCAGGCCATACACTTTCGTCACGCCCACTTCCTTAACCGGATTCTTGTATTTGGACATTTTGGCAGCCAGGACAGTGTAGCAGTCCATCAACAGCGCTGTCTTTTCAAAATGCGCGCTCAGCCGTTCCGTCAGGGACTTTAGTTCGGCTATGTCCATATACATGCTCACGCCTTCCATGACAACAATCGCACTGCCGGTTTCGGCGATGTCCTTCAGCCATCCGTTGTCTCTAACGTCTGCACCGATCATCTTATAATCGTCGGATTCTGTGTAGTAGCGGGACCTTTCCTCGATCACCTGCACAAAATCCACATCATACCATTTGTGACCCATGGTGCCCACGCGAAGCATTCTACTGTCCAGCCCGCACCCAATATGTATCACCACGGCATCTTCCCTATCGGTCATCTGCTTCCTTAACCAGTCATCGAACACGGCCGACCGGATCCCCATATAATAAGCAAGCCACTTTGACTTGGATTTTCCTTTTAACGGGAATGATACATCATTCCATATTTCTTCTGCCTTTTTGTCCCGGAGGATGATTCCTTTCCGGCTCACATAGGCCTTTCCGTACAAAGGGATATATAATGTTTTATTTACGCTGTTCATACATTAACCTCATATTTGCATACGTCGATCCAGCTTACGCACTCCGAATATTTCTCCAGCTCCTCTATGGTCAGCTCGATAGCGCTGTTGGAACTGCCGCAGGCCGGAAACACCGTGACAAAGCGCTTGAGCGATTCATCCAGGTACACCTTCACTCCCTCATTTACGGCAAAGGGACAGACACCGCCCACAGCATGTCCGATCAAGGGCTCTGCCTCCTCAAAAGAAAGCATTTTGGCTTTGGTACCGAAGTAATGCTTATATTTTGCGTTGTCAATCTTGGCATCTCCTGCTGCCACAATCAGAATCACACCTTCCCCCAAGTGGAAAGATAATGTTTTGGCGATCCTGCTTTCCTCACATTGAAGAGCCTGAGCCGCAAGTGCCACCGTTGCACTGGAAACTTCAAATTCCAGTATCCGTTCTTCCATTCCTTTTGCTTTGAAATATGCTCTCACACGCTCAATAGACATTTTTTCAGCCTCCTGCTTCTCTTGCGTACATAATGTACCGTTTGCACTCATTATACCATATCGGGACAAAAAAAGACAGAAGCAATCGCTCCTGTCTTCAGAGTTGTTTACAAATTCCTTAATGTCTCACCGGTAATGCGATAAATAGTCCAGTCATCCAAAGGCTCAGCTCCCAGCGACAAATAAAAGTCAATACTCGGCTGATTCCAGTCAAGGCAGCACCATTCCAGCCTTCCGCAGCCTCTCTCCACTGTGATCTGTGCCAGCCTTCGGAGCAAAGCTTTGCCGTAGCCCCTGCCCCGGTACTCAGGCATCACAAACAGATCTTCCAGGTAGATGCCGGCTCTTCCCAGAAATGTGGAAAAGTTGTGAAAGAACAGGGCAAAGCCTACTTCCTTCCCATCTTCGCAGGCAAAGATCACTTCCGCCTTTTTCTGTTCAAATATCCATTCCGCAAGAAGTTCCTCAGTGGCTACCACCTCATCCGACATCTTCTCATAATCTGCAAGTGCCTTGATAAAATCAAGGATCAAGCTGCAATCTTCTTTCTGCGCATATCGAAACGTCATATTACCTTCCTTTCCTGATCATCCCTACCACGCGGGGCCTGTTATATCGCTGCATGATCACAAACAAAAGATCGAATACCGCGCCGCAAAGCGAAGTGATCAAAAACACCGCAAAAGCTCCAAAATACAAGGCCAGTAAAACCGGCAGAAAACTTAAGACCACGTTGATCTCATGCACAATCTCTGACTGACACATTGCCTGAGCTATCTCGTCCCAGGTATGCTTCTTGGGTGAAAATACTTCAGGATCATAGGTTGGCATCCATTTTTTCCAATTCTTCACCATGATCACATCATAGCATTTTTTCTCCCACTTGCGCAGCCGATACCATGCTTTCGAATAATCCGCACGATTCTTCATGACACAGTCCACAACTGCCCCCACCGCCAATCTCATACAAAAATGATATGCGATTGTGCCAAATGTAATCGCAAGCGTGACCCATATATTGTCTGCACTATATCTGTCCATCAAGCAAAAGGCAACTGTCGCCGCAACACTGACAACTGCAATAACTTTCATCGACCTGGCCATTACCGTTCTCCCTAAAACACCGCCTGAACCAATATCATATAGCAAACCGTCCCTGCAACAATACTTACCAGTGTATTTCTTTTCCACACATAGAGGACCCCCACAACCAGACATGCCGCCAGTGCAGGTACAAAACCACCGGCACTTGTAAAACTTGTGCCTTTCAGGCAATAGACCACCAACATTCCCATGATGGCATAGGGAAGGCTTCTTCCGAGTTTTTCAATGATGCGGGGTGTTTTGCCGTTTCTGCCAAGAAGGACAAACGGCAGAAAGCGAATACCCGCCGTCACCAGGGCGATCACCGCCACTGCATACCAAATCTGTAAATCAGTCATTTTCCCGTTCCTCCTTTTGCAGACACAGTAAAAGCGCAATGACCAACATTGCCGGGATCAGAAAACTTTCGCTTCCAAAGATCACAAGGCAAAGAACAGAAACCGCAACACCTATGATCGCAGGTCCATGCTTCTTTGCGGTCAGCCACTGCTCCAGGAACACCGTAAGAAACAGCGCTGTCAAAGCAAAATCAATCCCTTCACTGTTAAAAGCAATCAGCGCTCCTGCGGCGGAGCCGATCACAGAACCCGTCACCCAGTACATATGATTCAAAACAGACACCAGCAAATAATAATCTTTTCTTTGTTCAACCGGTATGTCGGCACGGTCCTGACATACCAGCGAATACGTCTCATCCGTCAGGGAAAAGATCAGGTACGGTTTTCTTTTTCCCACATTTTTATATCTGTCCAGCATGGAAATACCGTAAAACAGATGTCTGGCATTCACCATCAGCGTCGTGAGCGCAACGGTAAGCAGGGAGGCGCCTCCCGTGAACAGACCGATTGCCACATACTGCATGGACCCTGCATAGATAAAAAAACTCATGGCCAGGGACAGGAGTATCCCGTGTCCGTTAGCATCCAGAATGATACCGAAGCCAAAGCCCAGTACCAGATATCCCGTCATTACGGGAAGCGTCGCAATCAATGCGGATTTCCAAATTTTATTCATAGTGTCACTTCCTTCCCGGCATACTGATCAACACAGAAGAAACCAAAACCCGCTTATGAGAAAAAAGGCGCTGCCATAGACACGCAGCGCCACTATTTCCATTGCACTCAAACCGGCAACACTGAGTTGTTTGACAAATACTACCAGCACACCCCACAGGATGGCCGCTGCAGCTACCAAAAACGGGGCTGCTTTCTTCATCAACGGACTCCTCTGATTCATTCTTTTTATCTCTTACTCCACGTTCTTAACTTCATCAAATTCCTTCTGGATCTCTTCGCTGGGAGCCGGTGTGCACAGACTGACAATAACAATTGCCAGAAGGCTCAGGGCAAATCCGAGTACCAGGGAATAAAGTCCTGTCACGGCACCGAGAGTTGCACCGCCAACAAGAGGTATGTAATCCCACACGATAACCGTCAAAGCACCGGTCACTACACCTGCAACCGCACCTTGGAAGTTACATCTCTTCCAGAACAGGGAAAGCAGTACCAGCGGACCGAAGGCTGCGCCTAATCCTGCCCAGGCGTTGGACACCAGACCCATGATCGTGTTCTTGGGATTCAAAGCGATGATATATGCCAATATCGCGATCACTACAACAGTGATTCTGCTGACACGGAACACCTTCTTGGCATCGGCCTTCTTATTGATCAGTCCCTTATAGATATCCTCAGCAACACTGGATGCACTCACGAGCAGCTGGGAATCCGCGGTAGACATGATAGCCGCCAGGATACCGCACAGGAACAGACCTGCAACAAAGGGTACGTTAATATCTTCGATGAACAGCTTCTTGATCATCTCAATAAATACTCTCTCACTTCCGCTGCCAACCAACTGGTCCGGAGCCAGATAAGCTCTTCCCAACACACCGATAAAGCAGGCAAAGAACAGGGACAGGGCCACCCAAACGATAGCCACTCCTTTGGACTTCTTCAGTTCCTTATTACTGCGCACAGCCATGAAACGTACCAGAATATGAGGCATGCCGAAGTAACCAAGTCCCCAGCCGAGACCGGAGATGATATTGATAAAGGTATTGTTGCCGTCCTTATAACGCATGATATTGGTAAAATCACCCACAGTGGAAGGCAACGTGTTGGCTGCCAGACCGGAGCCGATAGTCGCACCGTCCTGTCCCATCACGAAAAGAGCCACAATAGGAACCGCCAAAAGAGCCACCAACATCAGCATGCCCTGAATAAAGTCTGTGGTACATACCGCGAAAAATCCACCCAAAAAGGTATAAAGCAAAATAACCACAGCGCCGATGGTCAGCGAAACCTTATAGTCCACACCGAAAATAGATTCAAACAGCTGACCGCCTGCTGCCAGTGCTGAAGCACAGTATACCAGGAAAAAGATAACGATAACAACGGAAGACGCGCTCATAAGCACTCTCTTCTTATCACGGAATCTGTTCTCAAAATATGCCGGCAAGGTTACGGAATTATTGGCCTTGATGGTATACTTTCTCAGTCTGGAGGAAACCAACAGCCAGTTGAGGATCGTACCGATCAAAAGCCCCAGTGCAACCCAGCCGTCGCCGCCTACACCTACAAGATAAATAGCGCCGGGAAGTCCCATCAGAAGCCATCCGCTCATGTCGGAAGCCTGTGCGGACAATGCTGCAACCCAACCGCCAAGCTTTCTGCCGCCGAGGAAAAAGTCCTCGGAACTGTTATTCTTCTTTGCATAAAAAGCACCGATCACGATCATCATGATCAAATACATCGCGAAAGCTGCCAAAATCCAACCTATACTGCCACCCATAGTGCATTCCTCCTGTAAAATAAGTCTTATAACATTATAAAGGGATTTCTTTAACAAGTCAATACTGTGTTTTGATAAAGTGAAGGCAACACTCACAGATTCCTCATTGCTTTTTCCCTTATATACAAGTATAATATATGATGAATAATTATGTTAATAGCCATATGATAAAGGAGAATGAAACTTTATGTGGATTGCAGATAAATGGAAAGATTACGAAGTTCTGGACACCTCAGCCGGCGAAAAGCTTGAGCGCTGGGGCGACTATATCCTGGTGCGTCCCGATCCCCAGGTAATCTGGAACACCCCTCACGACCATGCCGGTTGGAAGAAGAAAAACGGTCACTATCACAGAAGTGCAAAGGGCGGCGGCGAGTGGGAGTTTTTCAGCCTGCCGGACGAATGGACCATCAACTACAGAACGCTGACCTTTCATCTGAAGCCCTTCAGCTTCAAGCACACCGGACTCTTTCCGGAGCAGGCAACCAACTGGGACTGGTTTTCTGACATTATCCGCAAAGCCAACCGACCTGTCAAGGTGCTGAACCTGTTTGCCTACACCGGAGGTGCTACGCTCTCCGCGGCAGCCGCCGGCGCATCGGTAACCCATGTGGATGCCTCCAAGGGCATGGTGGGCTGGGCCAAAGAAAATGCGGCTTCGTCTGGTCTTTCAGAGGCGCCCATCCGCTGGCTTGTGGATGACTGCGTTAAATTTGTGGAGCGCGAGATCCGCCGCGGCAACAAGTACGACGGCATCATTATGGATCCTCCCTCCTACGGCAGAGGCCCCAAAGGCGAGATCTGGAAGATCGAAGAAAGCATCTGGCCTTTTGTAGAACTGACCGCTCAGATTCTCTCTGAAGATGCCCTGTTTTTCCTGATCAACTCCTACACTACCGGACTTCAGCCTGCTGTACTGTCTTATATGATGAACACTGCCATCACGAAACGTTTCGGCGGCCATGTGGAAGCACAGGAGATCGGTCTTCCCGTCACCGAAAGCGGTTTGATCCTCCCCTGCGGAGCAAGCGGACGCTGGACCTCTCAGAAATAATAATTTGAAAGGAGTCCTCACAATGACAGAGAAATTGTGGAAGCTTCCCAAGCACAAACAGCATCTTCTCAGCCTGCTTTTTTCCCTGCTCGTTATGGGGATCGCAACAGGAATTGCATTTATGTACTATCATACAGTACCGGACAATTCGGCCAACATTGCCATGGTATACATACTTGCACTGGTATTGGTTGCACGCTTTACCGTCGGATATCTGTACGGTATTTTCTGTTCACTGTTTGCAGTGGTTTTCGTCAACTACCTGTTTACCTATCCTTACTTTGAGATTAATTTTACACTTACCGGTTATCCCATCACGTTTCTGGGCATGCTGACCATTTCCCTGATCACCAGCACCATGACCTCTCATATGTCACGTCAGGCCATGGTCATCGCAGAGCGTGAAAAGCTTCTGGCAGAAGCCGAAAAGGAAAAAATGCGAGCCAACCTGTTAAGAGCCATATCCCATGACCTGCGCACTCCCCTGACCGGTATCATCGGCAACAGTTCCCTGTATCTGGATAGCAAGAATAATCTGTCCGATACTGAAAAGAATGAAATCCTTACGAATATATATGAAGACTCCAACTGGCTTCTGAACATGGTGGAAAATCTGCTGACAGTCACCCGCATCAAGGGAGACAGCTTAAGCATCAACACCTCTGATGAATCCGTGGAAGAAGTGATCGCGGAAGCACTGCAAAAGCTGCACAAGCGCTACCCTGCTGCCGGGATACATGCAACCATCCCGGATGACTTTCTGCTGGTTTCCATGGATCCCGTGCTGATCGAGCAGGTGATCATCAACCTGTTGGAAAATGCCATTGTACATTCCGGAACTACCGAGTCTATAGAGCTTATTGTGGAAAATAAGGAAGACCACGTATCCTTTACCGTTAGAGATCACGGCAAAGGCCTTCCCCCGAACCGCCTTGCGGATCTGTTTGACGGCACTCCCTACACGCCTTCACAGGCAGCAGACGCCCGCAAAGGCATGGGCATAGGTCTTTCCATCTGTAAGACCATTATCACTGCCCACCACGGCTCTTTGCAGGGACGCAATCATAACTCCGGCGCAGAATTTACATTTACCCTGCCCAAAGCAGACAGACAATAAGAAAAGAGGTTGCCATGACACCAAAGATTCATATTTTACTGATCGAAGACGATAAGAGTATCTGCAATTTTATTACTGCCTCTCTCGAAAGCGAAAGCTACCGTGTCACCACAGCCCAAACGGGCAAGGAGGGACTTAGCCTTGCCGCATCTCTCTGTCCGGACGTGATCCTTCTGGACCTGGGTCTCCCTGATATGGACGGCATGGAAGTTCTTTCCAGACTCCGCATCTGGTCCTCCAATCCGGTCATCATCATCTCTGCCCGCACCAAGGAGCAGGAAAAAGTGGATGCCCTGGATGCCGGCGCAGATGACTATATCACGAAACCTTTCGGCACATCTGAACTGATGGCAAGGATACGCACGGCACTGCGTCACAGTCGCCCCAACACCCATGCACATATTTATAAGGCCAAGGATCTTGTCATTGATTTTGAGAAACGGCTGATCACGCTGGAAGGCAACGAGATCCATCTGACACAGATAGAGTTCCAGTTGCTTACGTTGCTGGCCGAGAATTCCGGCCGCGTCCTGACCTACCGCTACATCATGAATGCCATCTGGGGACCGTACGTTGACGATAACAATCAGATCCTCCGCGTAAATATGGCAAACATCCGTCGCAAGATCGAGAAAAATCCCGCCCAGCCGGTCTATGTATTCACAGAGATCGGGATCGGCTACCGGATGCTGGAAAGTGAGAATTGACAAATTTCCATATAAATACAAACTTTCGCACATGCCGTTTGGTTCTTTCCGGGAACCGGGCGGCATTATTTTTTTTCATATAACCCTTGACATTTCCTATCTCTTCCAATATACTGAACTTACAAAGTGTATTAGTTGTATTAATACACTCATGTTCGTCTGGCAGAAGCAGATCACGAATACCACTTCTTCTGTCACGTAAAGAAAGAATTTCGCTCTGCGAAATTTCCTGTTACAAAAAGAAAGGAGACGCTTTGATGATCGCACTGGATTATCGGGACAAACGTCCCATTTATGAGCAGATCGTGGAGAAGCTCAAAAAGCTCATTGTCTGCGGCGCTCTGGAATCCAACACGAAGATGCCTTCCGTGCGTTCTCTGGCCATGGAGCTTTCTGTGAATCCCAACACCATCCAGCGGGCATATACCCAGCTGGAACAGGAAGGGTATCTGTATTCCATCGTAGGACGGGGGAATTTCGTAACCTGCGAAGGAGAATGGAAAGACGGAAGGAAGCAGGAGGTCTTAAGAGAATTTGCGGAAAGCCTGTCCAAAGCGCGGGAAGCAAAAGTGCCCAGGGGGGAACTGTTGGCACTGCTTGACCGCATCTATCCGGAAAAGGAGGGAGAGAATGTATGATAACAATTAAAAATGTATCCAAGTACTTTGACCGGATCAAAGCACTGGATCAGATCACTGCCAATATCGGGGAAGGCCAGGTATTCGGCCTTATTGGCACAAACGGAGCCGGTAAAAGCACTTTGATGCGCGCAATGTGCGGCGTGCTGAAACCGGACGAGGGAAGCATTTTGATAGACGACCGGGAAGTATATGAGAATCCCGAGGTGAAGTCCCAAATTTTCTATATTTCCGATGACCAGTACTTTTTCGGCAACGGCACTCCTGCTGACATGCTGAAATTTTACGGTACCTGGTACCCTGCTTTTGATCCGGATCGATTTCACCAGCTTCTGAAGGTTCTGAATCTGGATATCAACCGCAAGATCAACACCTTCTCCAAGGGCATGAAGAAACAGCTGTCCGTATTGTTCGGCATCTGTGCAGGTACCAGATATCTTCTGTGCGACGAGACCTTTGACGGCCTGGATCCGGTCATGCGCCAGACGGTAAAGAGCCTTTTTGTGCAGGAGATCGAAGCCCGCGGGCTGACCCCCGTGATTGCCTCCCACAATCTCCGGGAGCTTGAGGATATCTGCGACCATGTAGGGCTGTTGCACAGAGGCGGCATCCTCTTTTCCAGAGATCTTGATGAAATGAAGCTTGGTATCCATAAGCTGCAGTGCGTTTTTGCGCCGGATACCGACTATCTGTCCGCAATGGAGGGCATGGAGCTTTTAAACCGGGAGACCAGAGGTTCCCTGGTGACTCTGACCATCCGCGGCAACCGGGAACGGATCGACACCGTCATGCGGGGATTACATCCTGTATTTTACGAGATTCTTCCTCTTTCTTTAGAGGAAATATTTATCAGTGAAACGGAGGTGGCAGGCTATGACTTCAAAAATCTCATTCTTTAAGATCGCCAAAGAAGATCTGCGCCGTCGTATCTGGATGGTTGCCTTGTCCTGTCTGGGCAACTTTCTGGCTCTGCCGGTGGCCTTTCTGCTACTTAACAGAGATTACCTCGACCGCATTTCCAGGAACATGTCCGAGACGTCGGATGCACAGCGCATCTATGGCTATTACATGGATTTCTTCCGCACCTATGCCATCGTCACGGTAGGTATTGTCCTTGTGCTGGGGGCCCTGATCACTGCCATTTGGGGATTCCGCTATCTGTACTCCCGCAAAATGGTGGATCTGTATCACTCCGTTCCCGTGAAAAGAGGCCGTTTCTTCTTCGTCGTGTATCTGAACGGACTGCTGATCTGGCTGATCCCTCTTCTGGCTGCGACAACGGTAACTGTCATCCTGATATTTGCCAATATGGCATCCTTGGGAGCACTGTCCTACTTCGGCTCCGTTCTGGGTATGATCCTTCGCATGATCTGCGTGGCTCTGATCTGTTACCTGACACTGTACCATTTCCTGCTGGTGTGCATCATGCTCAGCGGAAATGTGGTCAATGCGCTGTTCACCTCGGCGGTGCTTGGTGTCTCCGCGGTAACATTCTACGGTATGGTACAGTTGCTCTGCAGCGCATTCTTTGATACCTTCGTGGAACTGCCTGTCTCTTACAACCATGTAATGTGGGCATCCCCGCTGATCACTCCCATCATTCTGATGAGTGAGTTTGCAGCAGATGCGTCAGGCGCCCTGCTGATAGCCGGAATTGACAATACGGCTGATTTCAGCCTGTTTCTCCGCTTAGCCAATGCGGCTGTGCTCATCTTTAATCTGTGGATGGCATACAGGCTTTACAAAAAGCGTCCCAGCGAACTGGCCGAACACGGTGTGGATCACAGGCACGCCCAGACGCTCATCCGTTCCTGCGCTTCCATTCTTGCAGGATTATTTGGCTCCATGGTCTTTTTGTGGATGCTAGATAAGGACGCCATCGGCTGGCAGATATTCGGCATTCTCCTGTGCGGCATTTTTGCTTTCGGTGTATCAGACATTATCCTGCACATGAATTTCAAGAGCTTCTTTGCTCACAAGCTGCAAATGGGTATCACCGTGCTTGCCGGCTGCCTGATCTTCTTCCTGTTTGCCTATGATCTGACAGGATTTGATTCCAGGCTCCCCTCCAGGAACAGCATCAAAAGTTCCGCACTGAACATCAGCAATTTCAGTGACCGGTCCAACCGTCATCAGTTCCGGAAAGACGGCGTTATGTACTCTCCATACGACTATTATGAACCCCATGTCTATGAAGATACAGACACCCTCTACGCACTTATGGAGCGCCTGACCGATGAAGAGCATTTAAATGCCACCCGTTTTGTGGGCTCTGTCCAGATCGAACTGTCCACCACCCTCGGGCCCTTCCGCCGAACCTATCGACTGCTTGAAAGTGACATCGATGTACTGCGCCCTGTGGTGGAAAACGAAGAATACCTGACCACCTTCTATCCTGCTTCCTGCGGACTCTTTCCTGTGCCCGTAACCATGCAGGCATACAGTGAGATCAGCCACACGGATTGCCTCATCTCTGAAGAAGAACGCATGAGAGAAATCATGGACGCATATGCCGCAGACTTTATAGACAATGCCACCCTGGAAAAGCTGCATAACGGCATCATCACAGCCTCCCTGAATCTGAACTATCCTTATGTGAGAAGCTACAGTCAGAGCATCGGCTCTTATTCCCTGACTTTGGATATTTACTCTCATTACACCAGAACCCTCGAAAAGCTGAAGCAATACTATCCCGAGCTCATCCTGGATAAGGAAGATCTGGATATCGTCTCTCTGGAGATTTTTACAGACTCTGCCCCGGCAGATATTTTCCTCCTGAGTCCCGATTACGCTTCACCTGCAGACACCTCCTCCGATCAGGTGTATTACATTAAAGCGGAAGGCGAGGTGTATACGGAGGAAAAATCTGATATCGCCATATTATCGTCCTTTGTGATCACCGAGGAAGAAGAACTGAATGCACTAATGCCCTATCTGCATCCGGGCAACCGTTCCTACGGACCGTTCAGTGAATTTACCGAGTATCAGAATCTGGGACAGCTTATCCTGTCCAACGGTTACTCTGTTTCCTGCAATGTCAAAAAATCAGATCTGCCGCTCAAGGCACCTGCTTCCGTGATTCAAAAACTGGAAGAAACACTGAAATAACAATACCTATATACCTTAAAGGCCCCTGCAGCATACCCGAACGGGTTGCCACAGGAGCCTTTATTCGTCAAATCAAATCATCAGACAGTTCTCAGATATTCCTTCAACTCCCGGAATCCGCCGCGGGGATATCGGGAAATATCTTTATCTTCTTTATTGATCAGGCAGTCCGTGAGCAGAAATACCTTCATGCCCAACTCTTCCGTTATCATATCCTCAGAGACATCATTGCCTACCATCAGGCACTCCCTCGGGTCACATCCGATCTGTCCCAGAATCTCTCTGTAATACTGAAGATTCGGCTTAGAGTAGTGGGAGGTCTCATAGGTTGTGTACAGAGCAAAATCCCAGGGAGCAAGGCCTGCCCAGCGCATCCTGTTACAGGTGGCAACCGCCGGAAAGATCGGGTTGGTGGCAAGCACTGCCTTCTTTCCCATGTTTTTTGCCAGATCCACAGTTTCCCTTGCCTCGGGAGCAAATCCGCAGACCGTCTGTACCTGATTGAACTCCTCCGCGTAAAACGCATCCAGATACGGCTTATCCCGATAAACTGCTTCTCCGTAAATTTCCGTGAATACCTTCCAAAAAGCTTCCTCATTAGTGCAGCTGCCATCATTCTTTACCATAGCAGTCACACCCGCCCAGATACTGCCCACCAATCTCTCCGGGTCATAGCCGCGCACAGCAAGCCGCCTGGCCAGCAGTTTAAAATAAGCTTTTGTAAATAACTCCTGATCCATGGGCAAAAGTGTACCGTCCAAATCAAAAAGCACCGCCTTTATCTTCATCATTTCCTCCAAAATAACTGCCATCTCATTCCTCCAGCAATCCGGCAGACGAATATCTGTTGGAAGCATTCCAAAGGATCCATTCCTCATAACCGGCGTCATAAACCGCCTGTATCTGAGCCCGGATCTCCCGGGCACCATAGTTGACATGTCCCTTCACCCAGGTGGCAGTGAACGCCTGCAGCCACGGGCGGACCACCGCCCTCTCTTCCTCCGGAAGTACGGAAAGCTCTGTCACAGAATCAGTCATTGCCGCATAAATCGTCTCGTACGGCTGTGCGTCCGGCACTGCCAACCCAAACACGCCATTGGCATAATGGGAAGGATAAACCATGGGGCAGATCGCATCGATAACCCCGGAAACCTCCACATAATCCTGGCCCACGCGTTGCTGGTCAACCTCACTGCCGATGATGGTGCCGAAGACATCCGCCGTAACGGCAATTCCCAAAGGATGAAGCTCCTCCACCGCATAACTCAAAAAGTCAGTGATCGCCTGCTGCTTCGTATAACTGACCGTGTCTACGCCGTAATCAGCCTGTTCTGCTATATTCGCCAGCGGGAACCTGACATAATCGAACTGAATCTCATCAAAGCCCACTTTCCCGGCTTCTTTGGCTACATCCACCAGATATTCCCACACTTCCCCCTTGTAAGGATTGACCCATGCCACATCACCGTCTATCACAGGTGCACCGGCATAAGTCTTCAGTGCCAGATCCGGACAAGCTTCCGCAAGATAAGAATCCTTAAAACATACGATACGTGCTATGGTATAGACTCCATGCTCCTTTAAACGGCTGACAAAGCCTTCCATATCTTTGATATAATTAATGCAGGCCCCTGCAGAACGGGCCGTCTCCAGATCCATCTTATAAGTGATCTCACCGGCATCATTCTTCACATCTATGACCATGGCATTGAGTTCCGTCTCGTCCACAAGCGTCAGAAGACTCTCAAACTTCTCATTGCCTGCTATGGGACCGGACACATAGATGCCCTTTACTTTGGGGCGCTCCTCAGATCGGTAATTCCACTCCAGGTCCGGTTCCTCTGTATCCTGCGGCTGCGTTTCTTCCGTTCCGGTGCTTGCTTCCGTTTCCCCGTCACCGGAAACAGTCTCTTCCGGCTCTGTACTCTCTCCGGTTTCTGTCGTTTCAGACTCCACCGGTCCCGGTCCGGCCGCATGCTCCTCTTCCCCATGCAGTAAGAACACACACACCGGCAGTAAAATGATCAGGATGATTGCGCTGCAAAGAACCAGGCAGCGAAGCACCGACCGTCTTTTCTTTCTTCTGTAATAAGCATCGGCATCCGCACCCAATCTGCGATATACCAGCTGCCCCTTTCTCCTACGCTTCATACTCCTACCCTTTTCCCCCTCCCCTGACTATTTACGGAACAAAGAGTCCGCTTGCGGACTCTCGCACCGAGCGCGGTCGCGAAAGCGACATTTTCCGCCGCAGTGCAATCCCCGGCAAACATAGAGTCACTTTTATTCTACATTTGCCAGGGATTTTAATCAACTTAAATTTTTATGAAATTGCCGGCTAGATTAATCTACGAAATATGCCCCCTCAAATACCTCATAGACTTTTTTATCTCCCATAGAAGGTATTTCTTGATTGTTCACTCTGATCCATCCCTTCGTGCCATCCTCAGCCTCCAGCAAAACCCATTCTTTCATGTCCGTGGCCGCGGCGATCACCTTCTGAGGCTTCACGGTAATGGCAGAGCTATCCTCAGTGCGCTCTTTATGTACAGTAATCTCCGTGAGCAGATCCAGTGGATACTCTTTGGGTTCTTTATCATACGCGGTAAAATAATATATTTCATCCTCACGCTGCACGATCCGGCTTCCGTCCCAATAATGATAACACTGTACATACTCTGTGCGGAGCATATCAGCCCGGAACGTTCCACAGATCATTCTTTCTTTATCAATAGTCACGCTCCGCAGATCATCCGTAATTCTTCCCGCCGGGTACACCCCTGAACCGTCACAGGAAAAGAACAGCGTCTCAGGGTCACCGCTGGGACCGTCATCATACAGTGCTAACAGTATATTCTCTCCGTCCGGCGAATATGCCATTACCACAGGATCCATGCGACTACAGTACCCCTCGTAGTAATATTCATCTACCCTTAACCGATACCGGATACCCATGACGCCACTGTCTCTCCATCCGTCCTCCCGGATACTATGCCCCATAGAATCCAGATACAGCACCTCTCTCACGCCGTCACCGTCCACATCCAGCCGTCCGGCGGTATTGTTCTCCGGTGACACCTCCATACAAAGGATCTCCCCTGCCAGGATCCTGGCCTCAGCATCCTCCGGCAGCCGTGTCAGGCTCTCCATTCCATCCGGGTAGAAATAATCCTGAATCTTCAGTTCCAAGCCTGTCGTCTCAACCTCTGCGTAAAAAACATCCATGGCATAAGGTCTTTCCCCTCTTTCATCCTGCTCGCCTCCCGCATCATATAAATAGCACACATCACGATTGACGGACGCACTCAGCAAAACCCTGGTAGACGGCAACAGGAAAAACCAGTCAAGTCTATCCTCCACTTCCGTCAGCAGCTCATATACCTCCTGCTCATTCGTTCCAAGTTCGGGAGTTACATACGCAACACTTTTTTCCTCCCTCAATACAGGTTCTTCTCCGGCAGGCATAATCTGCCAAACCTGATACCAGAATTTTCCACTGTCCTGATATACTTCATTGCCGTAGAGCAGCACACACATCTGCCTTTCAAAGTTCATCACCGCAAGGTTTCCGTTTCTGGCGTGCGCGCTTGAAAAGAAATACTCCTCCAACAGTTCTTCCTGTACAAGCACTTCACCGTCGCCGGTGTCTTGCAAGCACCCTTCCAATATTTTAACTGATATCTCTGTGCCGTCCCATAACTTCTGCCAAAGCAGTTCCCTCGTGATTTCCTGTTCTGCACCCGGATCTGTCCAATAGGAAACATCAAAAACGATCTTTTCCTCCAGCTTGTCACCGGTCAGATCTACGCAGTACTCTGACAGGCGGTAACTGCCGTCTTCCCTCTTCAGAAGAGACTCCTCCATATCCCGGTCTTCCATTTCCTGGGTACTCTCCTGCAAAGAGTCACTGCTGTGCGGTACCTCCGGGATATCGGGATCTTCATTCCTGACGCCCGCCGTACACGCCAACAAAAGAAGTGCAAATGCCACTGCTGCCACACTGCCCCATATCATCTGTTTCTTATACTCTGCAATTGCTCTGATTCTCTTCTTGATCTCCTCCTTCCCATTGGTCATTCCCGTGGTAGAGTACATGATCCTGTCGACACCCACTTTGTCTGCCGTCATTTCGATCAAAGTACGCCCATATTCCTGTCGATGCTCAACACCCAATCTGCGCAGGGTTCCCTCGTCACAGGCCAGCTCGCTGTCCTGCATGGAAAGAACTGCCGCCACCCACACCAAAGGGTCAAACCAATAAAATGTAATACACAGACTTCTGACAACAGCCCATATATGATCAAAATGCAAGAAATGTGTCGTTTCGTGCTGTATAATGTGGGTCTTTCGTAAACTTTCTGCATTTCCTCTTTCATTTATATAAATTGCCGGGGCAAGTACTCCGCACAGACAGGGAGATTCCAAATGTGGTACCAGATATACCTTCAGTCTACCCTCCCGGCCTATCAGCACCCGCTCCTTTGAAAGCTTTCTGCGGAACTTCAGGTTACATATCACGATACAGCCGCCTACTCCTATGACTCCGATTACATAGACCAGAGATAAAATCGTTTCCATGGAGATAGACTTTCCCGTATCCTTCTTTCCCTCCGCCTGCGTAACGGGGAACTGACTGCTGTTTTCCGGCAGCACAGTCATGTCATTCTCATTCGGAAGGTTAGTATGGTCCTTCTGAAACTCTTGCTCCTCTATCTCTCCTTCTGATTCCCTGAAGTCTTCCTGCACTTCCTGTGACAACTTCTCACCGGTATTCTCCCCAACCTGTTCCATCTCAGAGACTGCCTCTTTCACAGGGACAACAATATTCATGACACTAAAGGGACTGGTAAAAAGCTCCGGCGGCATCAATAATCTGACCGCTACCAATATCCAAAGTCCATACTGCAGCCTCCGGCTAATCTTCCCCCAACAGATTCTCCTGAGCAAAACCAAAACTATGATCAATACAGATGAAGTAATGATGATCTCCCCCATAGGCTACCTCGCTTTCTCAAGAATTTCATACAATTCTTTCATTTCCTCTTCTGTCAACCCATGCTTCTTTACCAGAGTACTCATCATCATGCTGACCGAGCCCCGATATACCCGTTTTAACAGGCTCTCTGTCTCTGCAAGGGCAACATCCTCTCTTTGTACACCCGGATAATACTGCCTGGCTTTGGCGCCCTCCTCATAATAAATGATACCCTTTTCCACCATGCGTCCCAACAGGGTATTCACCGTGCTCTTACTCCAGCCCGGCTCCACTTCCAGCGAATGATACAGCTGTACAATTGTTCTGGGGCTTTCTTCCCAAAGCTTCTCCATGATATACCACTCACTCTGTTGCAAAATCATACTTTCTCTGCTCATGATTTTCCTCCGTTTGTGTGACTTATGTCAACCTTATTATACCAATAAGTATTACAGTTGTCAACCATAGAACAAAGAGTCCGCAAGCGGACTCCGCTTATTATAATCTTTACATTTGAAATACAATTCCAACCACCGCACCACACAGGATCCAAAATGCCGGGTGCAGCTTTTTCAGCTTCTTGATATTCATTGCCGCAAAAAACACCGCACCGAGAACAAGCGGAAGCACGGGAAGACGGAAAGCACCGTCCGGCACCGTAAAAAGTGTGGTCTCCCAGATGCCCAGCACCGCAGTGGCGATCAGTCCGGTAACAGCAGGGCGAATGGTGTAAAATGCTGACTTTACATATAAATTCTTGCTGAAGTTCTCAAGCAGCTTTGCGATCAGAACGATCACAATCAGGCTGGGAAGCACCAAGGAAAAGGTAGCCACGATCCCTCCTGCGAAACCGGCCGCATTATACCCTGCGTAAGTAGCCATATTTATGCCGATAGGTCCGGGGGTACTCTCACTGACTGCCAGCATCTTCGCCACATCTGACACCTCATACCAATCGTGCCTCGCTGGGATATCCATCAGAAAAGGGATCGTCGCAGGACCTCCCCCCACCGCAAACAGCCCGATCTGAAAAAATTCTATAAAAAGATCAAAGAATACTCTCATAGCTTAAGTCCTCCTGCTTTATACAAAATAATCCCCAGAAGACCTGCAGCTACCACCAGAAGAACAGTAGGAATCGGTGTGAACACTGCCAGCAAAAAGGATACCGCTGCAATACCGCAACACAGTCCTCCCAACAGCGTCTTTTTGGCCATAGTCACCACTGTGTTCAGCATCAGGGCACACACCACGATCTTGATTCCCTCCACCGCATGGGCTACAATTTCATTGCTCATAAACTGGTCCAGGAACAGCGCCAGGATCGAGATGATGATGAGAGAAGGGCTTATCATCCCCAGAGTGGAAAAGATTGCCCCCATTATCCCTTTCTTCTTATAACCTACAAAGGTGGACACATTCACAGCTATAATCCCCGGTGTACACTGACCCACCGCATAATAATCCAAAAGTTCATCCTCACTGACCCAATCATTCTTTTCCACCAACTCATATTTCAGCATGGGTAGCATGGTCAGTCCTCCCCCGAAGGTCAGCCCGCCGATCCTGAAAAAAGCTGCATACAGCTTTAACAATTCCCTCATTTCTTAACCGCCTTTCTTCTCTTTCCTGCCATATTATAAAGGGCGGAAAATTCTTCCCGCCCTAATGGTCTCAAAAACTTCCGTCCAGACCCTAACTGCAAAGCTCTTACAGTTGGCATCTTACTGCTATACTATCACAGTTCCTCCGTTTTGCCAATGCTTTTATGAAACCTTAACAACCGGAGCACTTAAGATAAATAACACCGGCATCCGTTCTCTCAATCTTATAATTTTTAAATTCTCCGCAGCTTTCATACTCAGAGACGATTCCGCCCTCACACACGATAGGCTCAGAAGTATTTCTGATGCTCACATAAAGAGGCTGCTTAGGACCTGAAAGCCCCATGCTGTCCACCTTGGTCAGATCAATCCTGATCCATCCGTCCACTTCCTCCATCACACTGCAATTCTTATAGAGCAGCTGATGATGTGCAAACGCAATGTCACGGGACAAAATGATGCCAAACACTTCCGCCTGACGGTTAAAGAAAGCTTTACGCTCACTTAAGTTCTCCTGATTCTTGTCCGGATTGATATCGTATACCTCCCACCGTGTCGGTACTTCATGCCGTAGTCTTTCAGTACTTTAGGGAATACGCCGCCTTTCCACGCATCCAGACAATGACCCGACCACAAAAAAGATTGCCCGCCGGCAATCTTTTGGATATAATATAACTATTAAATTCTATGAGGTGATATCATGCAGGGAAAAAACGTATCCTACTCCAGTACAGAACACGTTCATCTGGTGCAGCCCGCCGATTTAAACGGTGGCGGCCGCCTGTTCGGCGGTATCATGATGAAGATGATCGATGAGATCGCAGCCATCGTGGCCATGCGTCACACCGGGTTAAAGACCGTGACCACTGCTGCCGTGGACAGCATGGTCTTTAAGTCGGCTGCTTACGTAAACGATCTGGTCATTCTCATCGGCCATCTGACCTACACCGGCCGTACCTCCATGGAAGTACGGGTGGATGCCTATGTAGAGCGCAGTGACGGCATGCGCTATCCCATCAACCGCGCCTTCCTTGTGCTGGTGGCTCTGGATGAGAATGACAAACCTGTCCCCGTGCCTCCGCTGATCTTAGAAAATGACATCCAGCGGGAAGAATTCAAAATGGCTCAGGAAAGACGGGCCTTGCGGCAGAAATAGCGTTTTCTGTAGACGAACAGCTCCGCAAACAGACACACCGGCAGGGCTGCAAAGAAATCCACTGCTGAGTGCTGCTTGATGAACATGGTCGACAAACAGATAAGGATCACAGCGATCACCACAAATATTTTCCAGGGAATACGCCAGGGCTTTTCCATGGTCTTGTCCTTCAGCCAGACGGAACCAATGCCCAGAGAATAGGCCACGTGCAGTGACGGACAGACTCCGGTGTTAGTGTCCACAGAGTAGATAAAGCCCACGACAGACGTCAGGAAGTTGTCTCTCGGGAACATATCAGGTCTCAGATCCTGCCTGCTTGGCCAGAAAATATATGCCACCATTGCCAGTACCTGTGTGATGATGATAAAGGTCTGCAGGCTCTTAAAGCCTTCCACATCATACAGTGCAAAGTAAAGCAGCGAGAACACGATCAGCAGATACCAGAACACATACGGAATCAAAAAGATCTCATTGAATGGGATTACATCATCGATCCAGCAGTGAACCGGATAGCACTTTTCCACCGGGATAAATGCCTCTGTAATGAAATAAAGAGAAAAGTAAACCACCCATCCAAACAACAGCTTCAGATGGGAAAACTGAGGATCATTCAGTTTGGACAATCGGAACTCGCGGTAATCAACCACCGGCTTTTTCATTTCAAGCTACCTCCGGGAATATTGACAGGGTAATCCTTCTTGGGTACATTGGGATAGGGGACCACGGTGTGAAGAGGCAGTGCGCAGGCGATATCCGTAATCTCTTTCATCAGATACTCACAGATCCTCTTTCGCTCCTCCTCAATGGGATTGGATGCACAGAAGCGGATAGGCTTGCCCAAGTACATCTTTTTCAGGTACGGAGCGATGTACAGAGGCACGAAATCCAGTTCCTTCCCGGTCTTCTTATAATAAAGCTTCGCCACGTCAACAAATCTTTCCTGAAATTCACAGATAATATGATTGTATTCTACATTATGCTCCGGGAAGATAACAATATCCATCCCTTCCTGCAGCCTGTTCACCGTATTTTTAAAGGTGGATATGATTCTGGTGTCACGATAGACACCGATAGTGTTTGCATTAGTAAAAATGCAGACTGACAAGGGTGCAATAAGATAAGACAACAGCTTATAAATCCAGCGGGTATACTTGGGCTTACCGGACCAGAAATCCCTGTATGCATAAGCCGGAACTTCTTTCAGATGCATCATCTCTCCCGCACACCAGGTGTAACGGGGTCTGGGCGAATAAAACTCACAGGAGACAGGACCATTATTCTTGGAGTGATTACCCACAAGTATACAAGGCTCCCCGGGAAGATTCTCAGTTCCCGCTACTTCCATTTCCGGAAAGCACTTCTTCACGATCGGTTTTAATAACTTATATAACAGCGCACCTTTTTTCTTTTTCATATGACTGCATCCTCTTCACAATCCACTGCTATCTTTATTACATTCAACTTGTTACATTATACGTCACATTCTATATAATGTCAACTTGCCCCACTACTCCTTCACCCGGTTCACCAGCCAGATACCGGCGCACACCAGAGCAAGCGCTGCCACCAGCTCAATGCCGAAGGAGGAGCTTTCTCCCAAAAAGGCAAATGACAGGAGCACACTGAATATCGGGTTAGTAAAAGAATAAATTGCCACTTTTCCCACGGGATTGTGTTTCAGCAGGATGCCCCATACGGAGTATGCCACTGAGGAGATCAGAGCCAGATAAATGAGAAGCAGGATGGATCTGAAGCACCAGCCGCTCAGCTGTCCGCCCATCAGTGCTCCGCACACTGCCATAATGATGCCTCCGAACACAAACTGGTAACCGCTCAGCACCACAGGATTCTCTCTCTGGGAATACTTCTTTACCAACGCGGAGGAAAGTGCATAAGCGATGGCTGCCAGCAGGATCGCGCCCTCTCCCCGGAAAGTAAATCCTCCGGAGAGACCGCTGGGATCAAAGTTAATAACGATGACACCTGCAAAACCAATAAGACATCCCAGAAACTTCTGAATCGTCAGCTTCTCATAGCGGAAGACCAGGCATGCCAGCACAATGGTGATAAAGGTCTGGGAACCGTTGATGATGGCCGACTTAACACCCGTGGTATAAGCCAGGCCCATGTAAAAAAAGATATATTGAAACACTGTCTGCACAAGACCGAGTTTGCAGATCATACCCCAGGAAGTATTCTTCGGGATTAAAGGTTTTCCGGCAATCAAACTACCGAAAACAGCAGTCAGCACTCCTGCGATAATAAACCTCACTCCTGCAAAAAGAATCCTGGACGCCACGTCGCCGGCACCAATACCGAACCACTCATAGCCGATTTTAATGGCCGGTGTGGCACTTCCCCACAGCAGACAGCAAAGACACGCCAAGAGGCCAATCCCCCAGACAGTAGTGATAAACGACTTCTTTTCATTCATTTCGTATTCTCTCCATTCCTTTTGTACACAAGACATGCAGGCCCTCAACAGTCGACCTGCCCACTGTTTTCCATTCTACCACACTGTCATCCGAAAATCCACTCCTGACAGGAATTTTCCCGCAAATCGTTTCAAACGCTCTCTGCATCTTGATTTTACCGTCAACATATCTTACAATGGAATCAGCCCCTCAGTGGGACTGTTACGGAGGATAAAAATGGAACATACCAGCAATAAAAAAGAATATCTTTCTCTGCTAAATGTACTGTCCGCCTTTGCAGTGGTGGTATTGCACACCAACAATTGCTTTTGGACCTTCAGTACGGAGCGTTACTGGTTCACTGCAAACATCATTGAATCTGTCATGTACTTTGCCGTTCCGGTATTTTTCATGATTACAGGCGCTACCCTGATCTCCTACAGGGAAAGGTACTCCACCAAAGAGTACTTCCGCAGGCGCTTTTGGAAGGCAGTCTTTCCGTTTGTGATCTGGAGCATCTTGGGCATATTCATCCACACTCTGCGGGCAGGCGCTCCTCTCTCGAACATTACCCTGAGATCAATTTTAAATGAGCTTGTGAACGCTCCCACCATCTACTGGTTTTTTATTCCGCTGTTCTGCATTTATCTGTCCATACCACTGTTCGCCCAGATCCCGCCCGAAAAGCGCAAAGTTCTCTTTGGTTACCTGGCAGTCATCTGTTTTATCATCAACAGCCTGATCCCGTTTTTGTTTGAACTGATTCCATGGAATATAGAGCTCTCCTTATACTGGGACATCGGTATGGGCTGCGAGTACTTATTATATGTCCTGATCGGATATCTTCTCCACAATTATCCGTTGAAAAAGGCGGGCAGATATTCCATTTATGCCCTGGCACTGGCAGGCCTTCTGATTCATATGTGCGGCACTTACAATGCATCCATGGAGGCAGGATATCTGATTCAGCAATATAAAGGATACTGCAACGTGCCGGCCGTGCTCTACTCCACCGGCATCTTCCTGTTCTTCCGCCAAGCCGGGCCCGGACTGATGAAATGGTGGCCTTTGAACCGGTTTATCCACTTCATTAAGCCGTACACCTTTGGTATCTATCTGCTTCACTGGCACCTTATCATGTGTATTGTGAACGCCCTGCAGATCAACATATACTCTATAGTTTACCGCCTGGGCTTCCCCTTTGTACTGATAGGACTGTGTTTGATGCTCCTGTTCCTCTTGCGCAAGATCCCCGGAGTGCGCAGGATTGTACCCTAAATTTTTTATCATACAAAAGCGGCTGTGACAGCCGCTCTTATTTTTGCTATTTCAATATGTCTCTAAGCACTTCTTCCACCGCACATGCCATACTGAAAAAACCGTAATCCGTAGGATGTGCTCCGTCTACAGTACCCTCGTCCAAAACCTTCTCCATCAGCTTTGCACCGCTGATATAGTAAACGTTCCGGTCACCCGCTGCTTTGGCCGCAAGATAAGTACCGTATACAATCTCTGCACGTTCTTTTTCCGCCTCACTCAGATAATACTTTGGGCGCGGCATCAGGATAATGGGCAGCTCGGGATGTTCCCGCCTGATCTCACGGAACATTTTGCCGTGAGTGTCACGCAAATGTTCACTGCTCGGTGCATTGTAATCATAGTCCATTACAAAAGCACTCATGGAAAGTCCTTTAATGTACTTAACCATAGCTTCCTCAGCCTTTGCACTGCCTGAAAATCCCAAATTCACATAATCGCAGTCTAAGTGACGGGACACAATGCTTTCATAGCTGTTGCCCGGTCTGGAGGCACAGCCTCCCTGGGTAATGGACGAACCGTAATATACTACCGGCTTCTGAATCCGGTAATCCGGTGCTTCTTTTAAAGAAGCACCTTCCATTAAACCGATATAAAGCTTGCTGACAGAACTGTACAGCGGAAAGTTGATGGTGATCAGCCGTTCACGGCTGTCCTCGAAATCTTTCACCCCTTCATAGCTGTCATCTTTCTCATAAGGCGGAATAAAAGTACCGCCATACCGGGTCTCGCCGTCACACTGAACATACATATCAAATCCTTCGCTTCCGGTGGCCGCAAAATGCGGCATCCTAAAAGGGTCTAACTCTGTCTTGACCGCCACATAGGGGCTGTCCGTCACAAAGCGCACACGCCCGCCGGCCGAATGGGTGTGTAGCCGGTACACACCTTCACCGACCTGGTCAGCCACTGCCTCCGGCATCCTCCGAAACACTCCGTTCTCCTTATAAATACCATGAATACGAAGAGGGGCCCTCTCAGCATCATAAAAATGCAGTCCCTCCCTGCTTATGCTCGTCTCCACAGCAAGGTTTTTATCTATTTTAGAGATATCCGGGCCTTGATTTGTTGTTTTGCTCATGTCTGTCACCTCAAATATTCTTTTTTCGCCGGCTCTACATCCACCACATAGACAGCCCGGTCGCCTTCGTGGGTAGAGTCAAAGCTGACCATGGTACCGTTTTCATTCCAACGAGGATGAAGGTCACAGTCCAGAGCCTCCAGCTGGGTGGGCTTCGCATAAAAATGTCCCAGTTCCACGCAGAGATCCTTCTCAAGGCTGATCAGCTTCAGGGGCTGCATCCGTTTTAAATCCGGATAGGTGTCTGCCAGCAACAGTTTTCTGTCGGGCGAAAAGCTCATGTGATTGTCTCTGTTAAAATGACCGCCGCCAACAAATTCGCCTTCATAGGTTCTGTCTTTTACAATATACTGGCCTAATCTTCCTCTCGCACAAGGCAGTTCCTTGCCATCGGCATACCAGATGATATGTTCCCTATCGATCCAATAATAGTGGGACTGCACTCCCCAGTCAGACAGTACAAACCTATCGCTTCCGTCAATATTTGCCGTTACGGCCAGATTATCATGACGTTTGCCCGACTCCGGAAAATTGCGTACAATAAAGAGGAAGCGGCTGCCATCGGTATTGAAGGTGATATGATTTACGAGCAGTTTCTGATCCTTGCCTCCGAAAAATCCTTTGCTCAGTTCCCATATCTGTTCCATGGAAATGATCATCCTGCTTATACCGGTCTTCATATCCGTCAGGAAAATGCCGTCATCAGCACTATGGTTTTGGTGATAAAAAGGATCACTGTACTCCGCATAGCCGTAGCCCGGTCTGAAATCATACAGCCTGCTCATATTAATACTCAGGGCATAGTCACCTTTCGGCGAGACGTTTGCCACAGGTCTGTCCAGAAAGCGCTTCTTTCCGGTATGGATGTTCATGATGGTAGTGTTGAATTCACCGTCGCCCAGGCTGTTATAAATAATCTCGTCCTTAGGAGCAAGAGGATTCCACTGGAGCATTGCTCCCTGTTGGAAGCACCATGCGCCGGTAGTATCCAGCTTTTCGTATTTTTCGGTGTTGATATCCAAAAGTCCGATCTCTGCCACGTCTCCCCGCACTTGCACTCTGTCTCCGAAAGAAACCTTGTGGGTCAGGTGCAGATTGCCGCTGAACGGCTGGAGATCATAGTAACCAAAAAAGTAAATTCCGTCCACAGGGCAGATTCGCTTTGCATAGTAAGATTTCTTAATGACTTCCATACTTTTTCTCCTGTCCGCTTTATTCGAAGCAATACCACTTATCATTTTCCGGAATGAATTCGACTTCACGGTTCTCTTCTGTCAGAGGAATATCGATGCCATATCCGGGATCGTTCTTCCAGAAGCTGTCAAACTCCGTCATATACAGAAGTTCTGCCGGTGCATTCGGGTAATTGCGTACTGCATGATACTGTATGATGGTGGAAGCCTCCTCCTTGGTCTCAAGATCCGTATAGCGGAAAACCATTCTCATTAACCTGATATTATTTCTTGCAAGAGGTGTTTTCGCCGCTTCAAGCGCTTTTTCATAGCACTCGTATACCGCCTCCTTGTCCACATGATCGATCATGTATCTGCCGCCTTCAATGATGGGCACCTGACCGTCCAGACACTCTTCTACCATACGGATGGACTTCTTCATCCACTCCGTACCCTCACCAAAGATCCTTGCAAAACGCTCCAGATTATCCTCCATGGAAAGATCTGTATCGTAAGCAGTTCTTCCGAAGGTGTAGAAATTGAAAATATGATTCCACAGATTAAAGCACTCGATCTGCGTAGAGGCTCCTGAGATGCCTTTTTCGATGAAGCGTTTCCAGATCGCCTGAATTTCATCTGCCATAGGCACATAGCGCTGTCTGCCCGAATATACGCCCATGTAATATTCATAGTACAGAACTTCCGCGCCGGTCTTCTTCCACTCCATCAGGTTTTCTTCAAAATGAGTACCGTTCAGAGAACTTCCGTCCGGCTTTCCTGTGGTGCGAAGTCCGTTGTGCCAGGTAGCCTCCAGGATCATCAGGGAAGGACTTAATTCCACATCCTTGGGGCATTCCCAGAGATCCACATAGATCAGGGAAACCATCTTCACTTCCGGGTGTACCTTAGCCACACGCTTGGCAATCTCATTCATGAAAAAAGTATAGTTTTCGGACTTACTGTAAGGGGCGCAGGCCTCGCACACACACTGAGGTGCCATGCCGTCATGGGGCGCCAGCTGCACCATTTTCACGCTGGGATTCTGTGACAGCCAGGAAATGATATTTTTGCTGATTTCCTCAATCATCTCCATATTGCGGCTGCAGAATACAATCTGTCCGCTCTGGTCCACGATCTTGAATCTGGTACCGTCCTCCTGGAGTCTGTAATATTCAGGATGGGTCTCATAGTACTTCTCGGGGAAATACTTATTTCCTTCCGGAGGCAGGAACAGATCGGAAGCGTCATGGTGTCCCACCATAAATTCCAGACCCATACGGCTTGCCGCCTCCACGATCCCCATTTCCTTGAACTGTTCGTAGGTTTTGGTCCAGACATATACATAATTGTAGCGATTCTTGATCAGCCACTCCAAAAATACAATATTCAATGCTCTGTCCGGATTGCCCGCAGCATCTCCGTATTCCACGCATGCTCCGCGGAACGGACGGTCTGCAAGGGCTTTCACATAATTGATGTCATCCAGCTCGATCTTGTCTGCTGCGGGAACCCACTCGCCTGCTGCCAAATCCGGATGAGAATATGCGCTCAGACTGCACCCCAGATATCTCTCCAGGAACTCATATACACCGTAAACCGTACCTCTCTCGCAGTTGTCTTCACTGCCGGCGATCAGCAGGGCATCCGATCCGAAGCTTTTCAGGAGGAAACCTTCCGGCCCCGGCGCTTTCCTGCGAAAGTCCTCCTCACTGATCAGCTCCTTAGCCGCATTGTTCCTGTCCGGCCCGCCGATAACAACCCTTTGTTTCACAAAAACACGGTTGTCCGGCACAACAGAAAGCTTTACGCCCACTATTTTCTCTATGTATTTCTGCAGTTCTTTTGCCGCAAAATGCTCTCTGGGTGTGGCATCTGAAGAGATTACAATAACCGCCGACTCTTGTCTGTTGATTTTCATAGGAACTCCTTCCTCTTACTTTAAGATGCCGGATGCACTGTTCTCATCCAGATACAACAGGAAATCGGGATGTGTCTTTAACAGGGTGGCAGGCACAAGATTGGTAACCTCTGTTGCCTGAAGGGTCTTGCTGATAGCCTCTGCCTTTACTTTATGAGGAACGCAGGAAACAATTCTCTTACACTGCATGATCTGATAAGCAGTCATGGATACAGCCTGTTTGGGCACATCGTCGATGGTGGCAAACCAGCCTTCGCCCATCTGCTGCTGCTTGCATCTGTCATCCAGATTCACGATGATATAAGCTTCCTTTGTGTTAAAATCAGCCGGGGGATCATTAAATGCAATGTGTCCGTTCTCGCCGATACCAATGAGACCGATGTCTACCGGTTTCTTGCGCAGCTCTTCTGTCAGAGTTGCAATACCCTCCTTGGTGCCGTCCACAAAATGCACTGCTTTCAGGGGAGCGACCTTGTCAACAAAACGCTCCTGCAGATATTTGCGGAAGCTGGCCACATGGGTGATCGGCAGATCCACATATTCATCCAGGTGGAACATTTCCACGCAATCCCATGCGATACCGGGCTCCTCTACCAGAGCGCTGATAGTGTCAAACTGAGAAGCACCTGTGGACAGTACAATCCTTGCATAGCCCTGCTCCTTGATGCACTGTCTCAAAACCTCAGCCACATGAGCTGCCGCACTCTTTCCAAGCGCCTTGCTGTCTTTACAAATTCTGATTTCCATTTTCGATTCCTCCTATTTATTCAGATAAATCTAGTTAATATCATTTTATATCAAATCTTTATAGTTATCCTTGATTTTTTTGAGAGAAACCGATCAATTTCTTTGTTTTTTTGATATGATTTACCTTGTCGCCGTATGCTTTACATCATAAGATATATCTCCTGCTTTCCTGCGATGTAAAAAGTTGCCGCAAAAGACGCTCAATGCATCTCTTACGGCAACTTTTTTATGTGGGTTATTATGAAAGTGATTGTCTGTTTATCAGGGCCAGAGAATGGCCTCCTCTTCACCGCTCCTGACCGCACGGTCAATGGCATTCAAAATATATGCAGGTGCAAAGAAGTCTTCATAGCTCTGTTTCTGTTCTCCACCGTGAAGCAGACGGCAGAACTCCATAAGCTCCTTGTCATAGCTGTCACCCAGCTCGTAGGTCGCACCTTCAAAAGCCTTTTCCTGGCTGACACCTGCGTAATAAAGATGGTTCCCCTCCACATAGGCCAGGTTCACATCAAAATCCTGATATCTCACCAGGCAGGAAATAGTACCGTTCTTGCTCACTGCACGTACCGCCCGAGGATCCGTTCCGAAGATCTCGGTCATCACCTGTACCATGTGCTGAGAGTAGAAGAAGAATCCGCCGTATTGGTCGAGTGTAAGGACAGGCATCCTGAAGTAACCTCCCAAAACCTTACCGTTATCCTGAGAAGCCACACTGCTCTTTAATTTCTGTATCCACTCTGAATAGATACAAGCAGATCCGCCGCAGACAGCTACATTATGAGCTTCCAGTTCAGCCTTGAAAGCTGCAGCATCCCCTTCCGTGCAGGTGATGGGCTTGTCGATGAACATCGGAATGCCGCTCCCGATATAGGGCTTGGCATATTCATAATGTCTGTCACCGTGTCTGGCGGTGATCATGATGCCGTCAACCTTACCCACAAACTCGTCGTAGGATTCCGCAACAGGAACACCGAATGTCTCGCTTACCTTCCTGGCTGCTTCCGGCTCATCGCTGTACACACCTACAAACTCCACGTCATCCACCAGTTTTTCTTCGAGCACTGCTCTCAGGAAACTGTTGGCATGAGAGTTCTCACACCCTAAAATCGCCACCTTGTACATAATATCATCCTTTCTCTTAACACCGGCACAACATCTGCTGATGCCTGCCGTCTATTGCCGATACTGTATGAACAGTCTTACTATAACTTATTATAGCATGTGTAAATGGAAAAGAATTGTACTATCCCTCTCATTTTTTGGATAATCAAATCGAAAACTCCTTTGTTTTGAACGTTGCCAAGCGCACTTCGAAAATGCTTCGCATTTTCAAAGGTACGAAGTTTAGTCACGGGCATTCGCTAAATGCCCGTAAACACGCAAAAACAGCCACCCGCAAGCAAGCTTGCAGTGGCTGTTTATTACGTGTTTTATGCGCTTAGCTCAAAGCTATCGTGTAAATTACTCGATAATTGTAGCAACACGGCCTGAACCAACGGTTCTACCACCTTCACGCTACAATAAATTCATTTCACTACATATTTTAAGCGTTTTTTATTCTGTAAATCGCGGTATTTAAGCTATTTTGCTTGGTGTATTTTTATTTGCGTGATTTCTTGGCACCGTTTTGGCACCGTTGATGAATATCCTCTGTTTACTTTGCATTATAGATCTCTTTAATAATATCTTCAATAGGTGTACTACTTATTTTTATATCATCAATCTTCGAACCATTGGATAACACACTAATCATTTCATCAATTGATATTTGCTCCAAATCAATTACAAATGATTTCTTACGCCCTGCATCAGAAATAACATTTATTCTCTCATCTGAAATCATAATTTCTTCCGACAATTCCACATCAATAAAACGTCTTCTACCGTGAATATCTGCGACCTCATTCATTGCCCCCTGAAAAACAATATTCCCATGATCAATTACAATAAGATCGTTACAAACATTCACAATATCTGCCATATCGTGTGAAGTAACTAAGAGCGTAGTCCCTTTTTCTTTATTCAAATATGTAAGAAACTCTCTGATTTTATCCTTTGCCACCAGATCCAAACCAATGGTAGGCTCATCCAAAAATACAATCTGCGGATTGTGTAAAAAAGAAGCTGCAATTTCACAACGCATTCTCTGGCCCAAACTCAATTGACGTACCGGCCTGTTTTCAATTGCTGCCAAATCCAGAATATCTGAGAAAATCTTTATATTCTCCTCATATACTTTATCTTGAATTTTATATATCTCTTTAAATAACTCAAATGAATCTTTTACCGGCAAATCCCACCACAACTGACTTCGATTACCAAATACCACACCAATCTGCTTCACGTACTCTTTTCGTTGCTTTGTAGGCGAAAATCCATTCACCATAATACTACCTTCCGTGGGTTTTAATATTCCTGTAAGCATCTTTATGGTTGTTGATTTTCCGGCACCATTCGGACCAATAAATCCTACACATGCCCCTTTCTCAATATTCAAATCAATACTATTTACGGCATGAATAATCTCTTTTTGTGGTGCAAATAAGCTTTTTAAAAATTGTTTTTTATTCTTAACCACGGTATAACTTTTTGATAGATTTCTCGCTTCAATTATTGCCATATCCTTTCTCCTCTCAACTACCTGTACTGTTATAGTGCTCAAGTGATACTTTCCATACCGCTAATGCTATAATTGAAAGAATTACCGCTACAGGTATCGTTAAAAAATTCAAAACATTTGTTGCATCTTCAAGCCCTAATATAAATAACGACGGGTAATAGTTAATAAATGCCAACGGAAATACATATGTTAAAAATGCCACTATTTCTTTGCCGTATACATAAAGAGGATAATTCAAAAAATCCTTAAATGCAAAAAATATATCTTCCAACTTACTGGATTGCATGGTCCAGAATGATACACAACCGATGAGCAAAAATAATGCCATCTGGATTATCGCACCCCCAATAATTGCCCCTACTAGCACTACTATTTTAACAATACTCCATTGTATGTCATTAAATATACAAGAAAGTATCAATACAACAACTGAGGGCAAAAGTTGTGCAAAAATTTCCATAACTCTAAGATCATTCAATATAATACTCGATAACACCGATAAAGGTTTGGTAAAGTATACATCAAGACCACCGCTGATAACATCACCTTCCAGATATCTAAGCCTTCTACAGAACACTTGTGCAATACTATAGGACGTCAAAAGTACACCATACAAAAAAATCAAATTCCAACCATCCCAAGATCCGAAACCGTCAAACTCTTTTGCCACAAACCACGAAAACAACATTTGGATCAAATGTATCGGTGCAACGGAAATGCAAAGCAATATAAAGTTTAACCGATATTGTAAACTTCTTCTGAAGCTCATCTTCATATATTTTATAAATAGCTTCATATCATCCTCCCTGCACACTCAATTTACTAACAGCGACTCGCCATATCCAAAGAACTAAAATATACAAAGCTGCTATCCAGCCAAGCTGGAGCAATAGTATCTGAGCATATTGTGTTTCAAATCCGATCGCGCCACTTGCTTCCCCAATAAATACACTGATGGGCTTTTGGTATATCCATATAAACGGAAGTGCATTCATCACTTTCTCAAACCACTCCGGCATCAACCAGGTCGGTAAAAATTGGCCTGAGAGCAAATTTATTACCACATTGATTAATATCAAAAGAGAAGACGCCTCTACAATCCAAAAACAAGCCATTGCCACAAGTGTTTTTACCAAGAATAGTAACAAAAAACCTAAAAATGCTGACGCCAAAAATAATATAATATTTCCAACCGATGGTATTTGCATATTAAATAATAATACGGAAGTGACAAAAAAAATCATTCCAGACGATAATAAATGTCCTATAATTGCTCCCAAATCTTCGAATAGCAATGCGTTTATGTACTCCCATGGTCGAAGCAATTCTACCGAGATAGCACCTGTCCTAATGCGTGAGGACAAGGTATTGGGAGATCTGACCTGATAAACTATTCCTAATATTTGTGCAACAATTGCATAGTTCGCCATGTAAAGATATTGCGCTTGATTATCTCCGTATAACGCATGCCAAAATTTTTGCAGTATAAAAATACTTACTAAACTTGAGAATAAGCTTAAAAGAATACCCGTTCTATATACAAATACTCTCTTTATGCCAAGTTTCATAATTTTGATGTACTTCATAACCCATTGGCAAATTCCTGCCGTCCTCCCTTCATAGTGTCTTAATTAATTATAGCATTAACACCATCATTAACTCAATCATACACTTCCACAAAATAAATCCAATTTTTCCTCTCCTTCTATTCAAAACTCATAGGTTTTATTTCATATATGCCCACCTGTCTTTAATAGTTCATCATTTAAATAGTGACGGATATTGACAATTCCTACAAATATATTTCTATCTTTATCAAGACAAAATTAAGTCGGATCGT
>JAZRCR010000090.1:0-77537 GCA_045659805.1 Acetatifactor sp. | reverse complement strand
TGTTCGCCCATTAAAGCGGTACGCGAGCTGGGTTCAGAACGTCGTGAGACAGTTCGGTCCCTATCCGGCGTAGGCGAAGGATATTTGAGAGGAGCTGTCCTTAGTACGAGAGGACCGGGATGGACGGACCACTGGTGTATCTGTTAGCTATCAAAGCTATGGCAGAGTAGCCAAGTCCGGACGGGATAAACGCTGAAGGCATCTAAGCGTGAAGCCCCCCTCAAGATGAGATATCCCAACGAAAGTTTAAGACCCCTTGAAGACGACGAGGTAGATAGGAATAAGGTGTAAGCACAGTAATGTGTTGAGCAGATATTTACTAATCGGTCGAGGGCTTAACCTGAAAGCTGGTTAAGAGAGAGTATCCCCGAGGATACGTCTTGTGAATAAGAGATTCAATGTTCGGTTTTGAAGGTACAAACCTTTGCGAAGAGTAGTGTGAATCTACTCTTTTTTGTTATATGAAATATTAATTGCAAGCAGAAGAGGCAGAAATTTATGAGAGAACTGATAAAGGATAAGATTCGAAATGCAGATTTGGTTTTGGTCGGTATTGGTGAAGAATTTGATGGTTTGCGATGGTTCAGACAGATTCCTGAATATGCGGCAATAAAAGAGAAACTGGAGACCGAAGGAACAGAATGGCTGATTCCGGTTTTGAATCGTTTTTTTCTGAAAGAAACAGCAAAAAGTGATCTCATAAAGAGTGCTTTGGGCAAGTTATCTGAATTGCTTGTGGGGAAAAATTACTTTTTGGTTTCTGTCTCAACCAATGATGATATATGGGAAGCCGGGTTTAAAGAGGAGAGAGTCGTTGCACCTTGCGGAGGAACCCGCAAAAAGCAGTGTTCTGTTGGGAAAAACTGTCATTGCAAGCCTTCTTTTGTCAGTGATGCAGAGATAAAGGGTGTTGAGGTGTTCTTTGATGAGTGTACTAAGATTCAAAAAGAGAATGCTGCAGAAGCGAAGATATTAAAGACTATTGGAAATGATCTTTGCCCGGTATGCGGATCCACCATGATATTTAATAATATCTATACGGAAAGCTACGATGAAAGGGGATATCTGGAGCAATGGCAAAAGTATACAAAATGGCTTCAGGGAACTCTGAATAAAAAGCTGTGTATTATGGAATTGGGTGTCGGTATGCAGTGCCCTGGAGTAATCAGATTTCCTTTTGAAAAGATTGGATATTTTAATCAGAAAGCTGATTTTATCCGTGTACATCAAAATTTGTACCAATTGACAGAAGAATTAAGTGAAAAAGGTATATCAATCTCTGAAAATGCTGTAGACTGGCTCACGTCTATGTGGTAAACTGTTAAAGTGCAATTGACTTCTAAATAAAGATGAAAAGGGCAAAAGAAATGATAGCGATAATTGATTATGATGCCGGAAATATTAAAAGTGTCGAGAAAGCATTGATCTCTTTGGGAGAAGAGGTTGTGATCACCAATGATGCCGAGACCATCATGGAAGCTTCCGGTGTGATCCTGCCGGGGGTAGGTGCCTTTGGCGATGCAATGGAGAAACTTCGGTCCTATGGATTGGTTGACGTAATCAGACGAGTGACAGAGAAAGGAACTCCTTTTCTCGGTATCTGCCTGGGTTTGCAGGTGTTGTTTGAGAGCAGTGACGAGACTCCGGGCGTGGAGGGCCTTGGTGTTTTGAAAGGAAAGATTGTGCGGATACCTGACGGAGAGGGACTCAAGATCCCTCATATCGGCTGGAATTCTCTGGATTATCCCAATGCGGGCAGGCTTTTTGCGGGAATCGCGGAAAATTCTTATGTGTACTTCGTTCACTCTTATTATCTGCAGGCGGAGGATGAGAATATTGTAACGGCATGTACGGAATACGGTGTTTCTATCCAGGCTTCCGTAGAGAAAGATAATGTGTTTGCGTGCCAGTTTCATCCTGAAAAAAGCTCTGATGTGGGATTGAAGATCCTGAGCAACTTTATAGCTATTACAAAGGAGGGGAAATAAGTGCATACAAAGAGAATCATTCCCTGCCTTGATGTAAAGGATGGCAGGGTTGTTAAAGGAGTTAATTTTGTGAATCTTCGGGACGCAGGAGAACCTGCGGAGGTAGCAGCTGCCTATGACAAGGCCGGAGCTGACGAAGTGGTCTTTCTGGATATCACAGCTTCTTCCGATTCCAGATCTACCCAGCTTGAGTGGGTAAGAGAAGTGGCAAGTAAGGTGTTTATTCCTTTTACGGTAGGCGGCGGTATCAGGACTGTGGATGATTTCAAAGCATTGTTAAGGGAAGGTGCAGACAAGATATCTGTGAATTCCGCAGCGATCATGAATCCAAGACTGATCAGTGATGCGGCTGAGAAGTTCGGAAGTCAGTGTGTGGTTGTAGCCATTGATGCCAAAAAGCGTGCCGACGGAAGCGGCTGGAATATTTATAAAAACGGCGGAAGAGTGGATATGGGCATGGACGCCGTAGAATGGGCGCTGCAGGTTGAAAAGCTTGGTGCGGGAGAAATCCTCCTCACCAGCATGGACACTGACGGAACGAAGGCGGGTTATGAATTGGAACTGACTAAGCAGATAGCAGAAGCGGTCTCCATACCGGTCATTGCATCGGGAGGCGCCGGAACTCTGGAGCATTTTTATGAGGCTTTTGCTGATGCGAAGGCGGAAGCTACTTTGGCAGCGTCGCTGTTCCATTATAAGGAACTGGAAATCCGTCAGGTTAAAGAATATCTGAGGGATCGTGGTATTTCAGTGAGATTATAAACATTCGACAGGTGTAAGGATAACCCGGGAGAGTTAACATGGGAATGATACAGAATGACTGGCTGCAGGCGTTGAATGAAGAATTTAAGAAACCCTATTATGCAAAGCTGTTTGCGTTTGTGAAAGAGGAGTATAATACAACACAGGTATTTCCGCCGGCAGATGATATTTTTAATGCGTTCCATCTGACCCCTTTAAGTCAGGTGAAGGTGGTGATCATAGGGCAGGACCCCTATCACAATGTGGGACAGGCTCACGGGCTGTGCTTTTCCGTCAAACCGGATGTGGATATTCCTCCTTCACTGGTAAATATATATCAGGAACTTAGGGATGATCTTGGCTGCACCATTCCCAATAACGGCTATCTGGTAAAGTGGGCGAAGCAGGGTGTGTTGCTTCTGAATACGGTTCTGACTGTACGTGCGCATATGGCTAACTCTCACCACGGAAAAGGATGGGAAGAGTTTACGGATGCGGCAATCAGGGCTCTGAATGAGCAGGACCGGCCCATCGTGTTTATTCTTTGGGGAAGACCTGCACAGATGAAGGAAAGTATGCTGAATAATCCAAAGCATCTGATCCTGAAGGCGCCGCACCCCAGTCCTTTGTCGGCGTACAGAGGATTCTTTGGAAGCAAGCCTTTTAGCAAGACAAATAATTTCCTGCGGAGCAACGGGATAGAACCCATTGACTGGCAGATTGAAAATGTATGATCGGAGAATACTGTTTATGAAAAAGAAAGCATTTGTGACAAAGGAAATGATAGAGGAGATCGTAAAGAAATATCCCACACCTTTTCACATTTATGACGAAAAAGGCATCCGCGAGAATGCAAAGGCGCTGAAAGAGGCCTTTGCATGGAATGAAGGCTATAAAGAGTTTTTTGCGGTAAAGGCCACACCGAATCCTTTTTTGATGGATATCTTGAGGGATTACGGTTGCGGATGTGACTGCTCTTCTCTGACAGAGCTGATGCTAAGTGAAGCTATGGGAGTGAAGGGGGAGGATATTATGTTTTCCTCCAACGACACACCGGCCAATGAGTTTGTATATGCTGCAAAGCTTGGGGCTACTATTAATCTGGATGATTTTACCCATATTGATTTCCTGGAGAAAACCATCGGCTATCTGCCCAAGACATTGAGCTGCCGATATAATCCCGGCGGATATTTTGCCATCAGTAATAATATCATGGATAATCCCGGTGATGCAAAGTACGGATTTACCACAGAGCAGTTGTTTGAAGGCTTCAGGATAATGAAGGAGAGAGGTGTTGAGCATTTTGGTATTCACGCATTTCTTGCCAGCAACACTGTGACCAATGAGTATTATCCGACCCTTGCAAAGACACTGTTTGAACTGGCTGTGAAACTGAAAGAGGAAACCGGTGCACACATTGCTTTTATCAACCTTTCGGGCGGTATCGGTATTCCTTACAAACCGGATCAGGAGCCTAACGATATCAAGGCCATTGGTGACGGTGTTCGTAAGGTATATGAAGAAGTACTGGTGCCTGCGGGAATGGGGGATGTGGCTATCTATACAGAGCTTGGCCGCTATATGATGGCGCCTTACGGCCATCTTGTGACACAGGTGCTGCATGAAAAGCACACTCATAAAGAGTATATCGGCGTAGATGCCTGTGCGGTTAACCTGATGCGTCCTGCCATGTACGGTGCATATCATCATATTACTGTGCTCGGCAAGGAAGATGCGCCCTGTGACCACAAATACGATGTGACCGGTTCCCTTTGTGAGAATAACGATAAATTTGCTGTGGACAGGATGCTCCCCGAAATTGCTATCGGAGATTATATGGTGATCCACGATACCGGTGCTCACGGTTTTGCCATGGGATATAATTATAACGGTAAACTGAAATCAGCAGAACTGCTGCTGAAAGAAGACGGCAGTGTGGAACTGATCAGGAGGGCAGAGACACCGAAAGACTATTTTGCAACCTTTGACTGTTTCCCGATTTTTGATAAAATGAATTGGGAAGCCTGAAGTTTGATATAGGGAAGTCTTTATGAAATATGCTGAGTTTTTGCAAAAAGGCGGTACCATAGGATGTGTTGCACCGTCCTTTGGATGTAATATGGAGCCTTACCACAGCGCATTTTTGAATGCCCAGAAGAAATGGAAGAGAAGAGGGTATCAGGTGCAGCTTGGTCCCAATTGCTATGCGGGAAAAGGGATAGGCATCAGCAATACGCCGAAAGAATGCGGAAAAGAGCTGACAGAGTATTATCTGTCAGACAAGAATGACTGTCTTATCTCCTGCGGTGGCGGAGAGCTGATGTGCGAGATTCTGGACCATGTGGACTTTGCGGCGATTGCACAGGCGAAGCCAAAGTGGTTTATGGGATATTCCGATAATACCAATATGACCTATCTTCTGGCTACCCTTTGTGATACGGCTGCAATCTACGGTCCCTGTGCGGCAGCGTTTGGAATGGAGCCGTGGCACAGTTCCGTGAAAGATGCTTTTGAACTGCTGACAGGTAAGAAGCTTACAGTGAAGGGATATCCCACCTGGGAAAAAGAATCTCTCAAAAGTGAGGAAAATCCGCTGGTACCTTACAATGTGACACAGAAGCGAGTGCTTCGGTGTTACGACGGTCAGGGGGCGACAGACTCAGAACTGCCCGTCGCCGGAGCTTTGGCCGCTGAAAAAGTGAAAATCGGCAGCAAGATACCGCAGATTACCATTTCAGGACGTCTTTTGGGAGGCTGTATGGATTGCCTGGCCAATCTTCTGGGTACCTGCTATGATAAAACTGCTGAATTTGCTGACAGATATCAGGATGACGGTATCCTTTGGTTTCTGGAGTCCTGCGACCTGAATGTATATGGCATCAGGCGTGCCATGTGGCAGATGGAGCATGCGGGCTGGTTCCGTCATGTAAAAGGATTCCTGATCGGAAGACCGCTCTGCTACGGCCAGGAAATGTTTGGACTGGATGCCTATCAGGCAGTTCTGGAAGTGGCGGCCGCCAAGAATGTGCCTGTCATTATGGATGTTGACATCGGCCATTTGTCCCCTATGATGCCTTTGATTGTGGGAAGTATGGCAAATGTATATGTGAAAGGCAATCAAATCTCAGTAGAAATGAGTACGGAATAAATACTGTATTGACTGTTCTGTGACAGGTGTAAATTTTCCAAATTAGGACTTGTCAAAAGTGTTTATTTGTGATAATATATTTTCGTTGTCAAGCGAATAGCTCAGACAGACGCCGGCGTGGCGGAATGGCAGACGCAGTAGACTCAAAATCTACCGGGGGCGACCTCGTGCCGGTTCGAGTCCGGCTGCCGGCAGTGTGAGAGGTAACTGAATGGTTACCTCTTTTTTGTGTAACAGGAAATTCAGAGGAATTTCCTGTTACACAAAAATGCTCCGCGAGGATCGCACTGCGGCGGAGATGAAGCTGTCTGCTTCGCAGACCCGCCGCAGGCGGAGAATTTCGCGGAGCGAAATTCTTATTTAATGTAATAAGAAATTCCACTGAATTTCCATAGATCAAAAGAGAGGATGATATTATGAAAATCTATGACATTTCCCAGGAAGTATTCAACTGCAAGGTGTATCCGGGAGATCCGGTGCCGGAAAAAGAGGAATTATTGAAAATATCAGAGGGGGCTGTTTGCAATCTGACAGCCTTCCGTATGTGTGCCCATAACGGAACCCATGTGGATGCGCCGTATCATTTCCTTGATGAGGGCAGAACTGTCAGTGATATGCCTCTTAAGTGTTATGTTGGAATGGCTTATGTTGCGGAACATCAGGGATATATCACTGCGGATGACGCTATAGGTATTCTGGAGAAAGCGAGAGCAAAGGGGAACGATTCTGCAAAGAGGATTCTTGTAAAAGGCGATGCCGTAGTGACCAAAGAGGCGGCGGAGATATTTGCAGAGGCGGAACTGTTGCTTTTTGGAAATGAGTCGCAGACGGTGGGACCGGAAGAAACGCCCATGGAGGTACACCTGATCATGCTGGGAGCCGGTGTCAGTCTTCTGGAAGGTGTGCGTTTGGCTGAGGTGCCGGAAGGAGCCTATCTGCTCAGCGCAGCTCCTTTAAATTTGGGTGGCGCGGACGGTGCGCCGTGCAGGGCACTCCTGATCGAAGGGATGTATGAGAGTTAGAAGATAATTGTCGATTTTTGTTTTTTCTTTGCGTCGATATGTGTAAATCCTACGGCGGGATTTACAAAGAAAATGCGGTATTGTAATATAAAGCTGGAACATGAGGCAATTCACATGGAGCATTTATTATGGATCTTTTTAAAGAATGCGGTGTCGGCGATATTGATCACGGAAAATATTATAGTCAGGTAAACTTTTTGTCCTGTATGGACGATTTTCGTTTCTACAGTATGACACAGGGAACGGACAGTCATGAGATTTCTTCCCCTTTTCATTGGCATGAATACATAGAGGTCGTGTACTGTGCAGAAGGTGAACTACTGTTGACTACGGACAATACGGATTATCGGATGTGCGCAGGAGACATGATTCTCATCGGTCCCAATGTGATGCATAAAAGCTATAAGCCTGATGGTGTAAAAGGGGTTATGTATAATATTTTGTTTGATCCTGCCATCATACAAAATGTTAATTACTGTTCTCTTGAGAATAGGTGTATCAATTCTTTCCTGAGCTATTTATCCAGCTTTACATATCACTTTGTTGAGGCGTGTGATGTGCCGGAGGGCATTGGCGAGCTGATGCGCAGGATGGATCAGTATTACCATTCTTATCAGGCATATAATTGTGTCTATATACGGTCCTGTCTTCTTGAATTTATTGGCAGACTTTGTGAACACGGACTTTTCAGTGTTGAGGCGGCAGCGATCAGCAAACAGGTGACGGATGCCGTTCTGGGAACACTTGACTATATCAACACACACTATTACGAAAAGATCACACTGGCAGAGATGGCTGAGATGGCCAACCTCAGCTATTATTACTATTCAAAGCTGTTTAAGATCATCACCGGCAAGAACTTTATCTCATTCCTTGCTTCGGTGCGGGTGTTCATGGCAGAGAAGCTGATGCTGTCGGGAGAGTATTCGCTGCAGGAGGTGGCGGATAAGGTTGGTCTGTACCCACAAAGTACATTTAATCATACATACAAGCGTTTGAGGGGCTTTTCTCCAAATGAGTTTCTTAAGAGAGCAAGATAATCCATCTCTTTATGTGAATAATCCATTCAATACTTGCATTTGTTATGCTATCGTGAGGATATGAATCGGAAAAAAATCGAGCACAAGGAGAGTTGATATGAAGAAACCGTTATTGAGTGAATTGACC
The DNA here is from genome assembly GCA_045659805.1 of Acetatifactor sp. Lineage (GTDB taxonomy): Bacteria > Bacillota > Clostridia > Lachnospirales > Lachnospiraceae > Acetatifactor. The sequence continues at coordinate 69,471 of JAZRCR010000090.1, read as the reverse complement.
CTTCGTGAAAAGATTGGTCAGACCGCAATGGGAAGACCCGGCAACAAAGAGTATCTGGATCCTGAGAATTATCCTTACGGTCATATTTGGGCATTGGGTAACATCGAAATGGGCGTTATCAATATGGCCGACAGGGCAGGCGATAAGAAAGCTCCGCTGAAGACTTGGATTGACTTTGTAAAGAACTTCAGTGATCAGCTCAAAGTGCCTATGCTGAATGCTATGGACTGTACTTCCGGTATTGAGAGGTATTTTTATGAGACAGAGCCTTTCCTTGATCCGGTTACCATCGGTGCGGCAGGCGGTCCGGAGCTGGCTTATGAGGCCGGTGTTCTGAAAGCAAGACTGTTGAAATGTGTTGGAAGCAAGTGGCTTTGGTGTCCTGAGGTTGATATTGTGGGACGAAGATCCGCTGTATCTTTGGGGCGCAAATATTCTGATAAGCGTGATGTACTGTTAAGTATGGGTATTGCTGACTGTGAAGGAATTCGCTCACAGAGAGTTGCAGACTGTGCAAAGCACTTCCCGGGTGACGGTTCTTGCCTGGAATACCGCGACTCTCACGTAACCGAGATCATGGCTTACAGTACCATGGATGAGTGGAGAGAAGGACAGGGATACATTTTCAAGAAGATGATCGAGTCCGGTGTTGACACTATTATGACGACGCACGGTGCTTTTCCGGCTTGCGACAATACCAAGATAAACGGAAAGTTCCTGCCGTCCACTACGTCTTACAAGGTGATTACTGAACTTCTGAAAGGCGAGATGGGCTTCAAGGGAGTTGTTATTTCTGATGCCATCGGTATGCGCGGACTTGTCAATATGTACGGTAATAGAGACCGTATCTACGTTGAGTGTATCAAGGCCGGTATCGATGTAGTGTTAGGCGTGTTTGACGGTTATTTCGATGCCATTGAGAAGGCTGTTTTAAGCGGTGAGATTCCTGAATCCCGTATCGATGATGCGTGCCAGCGTGTTTTGGATCTAAAGGAGAAGCTTGGCCTCTTTGAGGGCAACTGTGAGTATGTCTCCGGTGAATTGGAGCAGGTAAACGCAGATATCCGTGCATTCAAGGAAAAGGTGGCTAAGAAAGCTGTAACATTGGTTTGCAACAGAGAACAGTTCCTTCCTGTAAAGCAGGATAACATCAAGAATGTTGCCATCATCTATTCCGGACACGATAACGAGGGGGATGACAAGGCTTATGATCATCTTGACGGACTTGTTACGGCATTTGAAAAGCGTGGTGCCAAAGTGCAGTTACAGCGTAGACTTTCCGGTTTTGACGAGATGAAGAAGATTTCTGATGAGAATGATCTGATTATCCATGCCGGATATCTGATGAGGAATATACCGGAAGGCTTCAGCAGCTTCTACGGAGAGGAAATGATGACATTCCACTACATCCTTGATTCCGGTGCAGAGAAGACGATAGGCCTTGGTCTTGGTTCACCGTTTATGTATTATGATTTCTTTGGTTCGTTCAGTAATTATATCAATGCCTATAATTACACGAAAGAGTCTATGGAAGCTGTTGTTGCCGCAATTTACGGGGAGATTCCTTTTGAGGGAAAGAGCCCGGTTGAATTGATTCCCCGTGAGATGCAGAAGGCAATGGAGGCAATTGGTGTTGAGTTTTAATAAAGACTGTTAATAAAATGCTCCGCGGTGGTTTCACTGCGGAGCAAAATTTTTGTCAGAACGGATGAATCAGCGGAACATCATCAATAAGTCTGAGACTGTACTTCTGTATCAGGTTGTGAGCTTCATCCAGAGAGTCTTTGTGGGAAAAGGCATCGGGGCTGTGTGCATCCAGACCCAAGACAACCTGACATCCTTCTTCGCCGGCAATACGCCAGAAATCTTCCTTCGGATAGCGACGTCCCTCTCTGAAGCCCAAGAGATTAAGCTCCAAAGGCATATTGGCTTGTTTGGCATGGCGGCAAAGACGGCGCATATGTATGACATATTCTTTGTCATCGCCGTTAAAGCTGATCAGATCCGGGTGCGCAAGATAAGTAAAGCTTCCGGTGTTGATTCCTCCAATCAGTTGATCGCAGTATTGTTTCAGCTGTAAAGGGTCATCCGTGAAGCTGTAACTGTAGGGTTGATGAGACTCTCCGTTTCCCAGGTTGTGCTGACCGAGCAACAGATATTCAATGGGATAAGGTGCCAGCTTGTCCAACAGATCACGGAAAAAGGCGGGGTAGTATTCTGCTTCCAGTCCCAGGTGGATTTCAATATCATTTTGATATTCGTTCCGGAGAGCAAGCACCGTGGTGACGTAATCTTCCAGCTGGTGCATATTCATTCTCATGTATGTGACATATCCGTCATCCGGAAACGGGTATGGAGTGTGGTCTGAAAAACCAAGGATTTTGAAGCCGTTTTCTATAGCAGCCTCTACGTATTCTCTCTCTGTGCCTTTGGCGTGATTGCAGCGTGTGGTGTGTGTATGATAATTGACTCTCATGGTCGATCCTTTCGCATTCTTATTTCTGTCACAACTCACAATATCATAATTCTTTTGTGTGCTCAAGTACCAAATTTTTAATGATCTTGATGAGCCGGTTTCGCCTGCGGAGTATGAATTGCGAAAGCCGCTGAAACCATACTTTAAATTCAGAAGTATAGAGTCAGATATTCATAAAACCAAATATTACAAAACTCATATAGATTTCCTCGGTAAGCTGTGGTATAATATGTAAAATAACCGGTGTTAATTTAAAAAACTACCTGATACACCGAGAGGAGGGTCGAATGAGTAATCTTTTAATTTCCAAGAAGGGTAAAGTTCCCGGCGGAATGTTAGTGGCAGGAGCGATCTTTATCGGTATCGGTGTGTTTATTCTTGTGAGCGGGCTTTCCAAGACCGGTTGGCGCGACAGTGATTTTATGGCACTGATCAAGAATGCACTTCCGTTTCTTTTTATTATCGGTGGCGGTGCCATGATGGCTTCCGCAAAAGGAACTTACGGAAGAACTTACATAAATCTTTTTAACGACAGAGTGGAAGGTATCGGTATCTCCAACGGAAAAGCCCTGAACTTTGTATTCACACAGGCGCAAGTCTATCGCATCCTGAAGCAGGGCAGTAAGATCTGTGTTTTCTGCAACGGTGTCGGTTTTGATATTTGTCTTTCAGAGGATGATGCCGCTCAGGTGTATCACTGCTTCATGAGAGGAGCTGCTTCTTCCGAAGGAAACAGTGACAATGCAGGTGCCGGCAATTCTGACGCTCAGACAGCAGAACCGGAAAAGGTTATAGTTGCATGTACACATTGCGGCACAAAATGCAGAGTTCTCAAAGGAAAGGGCAGCATTGTGATCAAGTGTCCCCGCTGCCTGAAGGAATTCAATGCGAATTCATGAGGTGAGTGATATGTTGAATAAGGATGATGAAATATTTGACGTGGATGATATTAAAGTGGTAGAAGCTGAGGAAGTTATTGATGTGGAACCTGTTTCTGCAGCAGATGTGCAGGTGGAAGAGGTCATCGATGTGGAACCCGTTTTGTCAGTTGATGCCGATGAGGTTGTGGAAACGGTAGACTATTCGGATGATGAATGCTTTCACATGTTTGTGGAAGATATCTTCAATATCTGGGGCAGAGGTGTTACTGTAGTGGGAGTATGCAGGGACGGTATTGTCACGGTGGGACAGAAAGTATCCGTATGTGCCCCTGACGGAACAGAAGTTGTTGCTACGGTAGGAGCTATTGAGACTCACAAAAAAATGTTAAAGGTGGCGGTTCCCGGCACGATCGTGGGCATCCTGCTGAAAGGGATTACTAAAAAACAGGTGGCCAGGGGTTATACCCTGAAGGGCATTAAATAACGGAAATTCGAAGTAATTTCGTATTGTATCAAAAAATGCTGTACAGAAGTATTATCTGTACAGCATTTTTTATTATCGGTTCTTGTACATCTTTTCGTAGTAGTCCTGATATTCACCGGAGATAATGGTTTCCCACCATTCCTTGTTATCCAGATACCACTGGATCGTCTTCTTGATGCCGTGGGCAAACATGGTCTCGGGGAGCCAGCCAAGCTCATTGTGGATCTTGGTGGGATCGATAGCGTAGCGCATATCATGACCCTTGCGGTCAGTTACATAGGTGATAAGGCTTTCGGGTTTGCCAAGCTCCTTGCAGATGATTTTCACGATATCAATATTCTTCATCTCGTTGTGGCCGCCGATATTGTAAACTTCACCCACACGCCCTTTGTGAATGATCAGGTCAATAGCTTTGCAGTGATCCTCTACGTACAGCCAGTCGCGGACATTTTCGCCCTTGCCGTATACGGGGAGGGGCTTGTCGTTCAGTGCATTGGCAATCATCAGAGGAATCAGCTTCTCGGGGAAGTGGTAAGGGCCGTAGTTGTTGGAACAGCGGCTGATGGTCACGGGCAGTCCGTAAGTTCTGTGGTAGGCCAGTACCAGAAGGTCTGCACCTGCTTTGGAGGAACTGTAAGGGCTGCTGGTGTGGATGGGTGTCTCCTCGGTGAAGAAGAGATCCGGTCTGTCAAGAGGCAGATCGCCGTACACTTCATCGGTGGATACCTGATGGTAGCGGGTGATGCCGTATTTGCGGCAGGCATCCATGAGAACAGCGGTACCCTTGATGTTGGTGTCCAGGAATACTTCCGGATTCTCAATGGAGCGGTCCACGTGGCTCTCTGCAGCGAAATTCACCACGATATCGGGATGTTCCTCTTCAAACAGCTTGTATACGGCTTCTCTGTCGGTGATGCTTTCCTTTACAAAACGGAAATTGGGATTATCCATGACAGGCGCGAGCGTGGAGAGGTTGCCTGCATAAGTCAGGCAGTCCAGACAGACAATGCGGTAGTCAGGATATTTGTTGAGCATATGGAAGATAAAGTTGCTTCCGATGAATCCGGCACCGCCGGTGACAATGATCGTCATAATAAAATTCTCCTTTTTAAAGTAATATACTTAGTACAGTCCGTCCTGGTATTTGCCGTCCATAACGTCCTTCAGGTATTGACCGTACTGGTTTTTCTTCAGAACCTCATATACCTTCATAACGTCTTCTTTTGTGATCCAGCCGTTCAGGTATGCGATCTCTTCCAGACAGGCAATCTTGCGGTGCTGGTGAGTTTCAACAGTCTTTACAAAGTTGGTTGCATCCACGAGACTCTCATGAGTTCCGGTATCAAGCCAGGTGAAGCCCTGTCCAAGGAGCTCTACATTGAGTCTGTCGTTTTCCAGATAGATGCGGTTTAAGTCTGTGATCTCCAGTTCGCCGCGTGCGCTGGGCTTTAAGCCTTTGGCATATTCTACCACTTTATTGTCATAAAAATACAGTCCTGTCACACAATAATTGCTCTTAGGTCTGGCAGGTTTTTCTTCAATGGAGACAGCCTTGCCTTCTGCGTTGAATTCCACGATGCCGAATCTCTCCGGATCATCCACGTAGTAGCCGAATACGGTGGCGCCCTTGCCGGTCTGTGCGTTTTCCACAGCGGTCTTTAAGCGCTTCTTCAGGCCGTGACCTGCAAAAATATTGTCACCCAGAACCATGGCAACCGTGTCATCACCGATAAATTCTTCACCGATCAGAAATGCCTGGGCCAATCCGTCGGGACTGGGCTGTACGGCATAGGAAAGCTGAACGCCGAACTGATGACCGTCACCCAGAAGCTCTTTGAATCTGGGGGTGTCCTGAGGGGTGGAGATGATCAGGATGTCTCTGATCCCTGCGTTCATCAGCACTGACATGGGGTAGTAGATCATGGGCTTATCATAAATAGGCAGCAACTGCTTGGAAGTTACCATGGTGAGCGGATAAAGTCTGGTTCCGGAACCTCCGGCTAAAATAATACCTTTCATTGTAGCTCCTCCTTAATTCTTGCTTGTGATTACAGTATAAAAGGTGACCTAACGTCACCTTCAAGTGCTTTTTTAAAAAAATTACTAATTTCGTTATTTTTTACAAAGAAAGACGCCGGCATCCTTGGTAATGTGGAAATTCTTGTGTATTTTGTCCTCCACAAAGGTGCGGAAGTCTTTGTAACGGTCTAACAGGATCTGATTCTGATTGCCGTGGCAGGATAGGATATATTCGATCAGCGGCTGTGCGTTGTTGATCTCAATCCCGTCTTCGTAGCGACGGCACACAATCCCGGTGAAGTGTCGGCTGAGCAGCCCTTCGCCGTTTTCCAGACCGAATCGCTCATAAAGATTCTCCGCTGCCAGTACGATCCGGTTGTCAAATGTCTGTACCAGACCGGTCACTTCTTTCATATGACGGCAACCATAAGTGCTGCTTAAGAAGGTGCCGGAGGGTTTGAGCACTCTGGCGATCTCGCCGCAGGCTGCAGACATATCGTCGCAGTAGAAGAGCACGTGGTTGGCAATGATCAGGTCAAAACTATCGTTCTCAAAAGGAAGGGTGTGGCAGTCCACCACCTGATAGGAAAAGCGGGGGTCTTCGCCGCCGATGTTTCGTCTGGCATCTCTCAACATTCCCTCGGAAATGTCTGTGAGAAGAATGGAGATGTCTGAAGGAAGTCTGTGGAGATTCTCCGTCCAGAGAGCACCGTTGCCGCAGCCGATCTCCAGGATACGCATGCCTTTTTTGATATTACACTGTTCGTAGATCCAGGGAAACCATCCCTGTCTGTTGGTGGAAAAGTCTCTGTGCAGACGTATTCTTGCCGATATGTTGGTTGCATTCCGGTATTGATCCTTAAGACTTTTTTCCATGCCGGTCAGGTGGATCAGGTCAAGCAGGCGGCTGCCGTCCAGGTGATTTTCTTCCTCGATGGCGTTCACGGTGCTGTCTATGGCATCGGCCACAAGCTGTAGCTGCTCCATGCGGTCCTGCACCAGCTTTTTCTGCATTTTCAGGGAACTGAGCATAAACCGGAAATCAGTGTCGCCGATGGTCATTTCACGGATGTCATCCAGTGCAAAGCCCAGATACTTCAATAAAAGGATCTGCTGAAGGCGTGCCAGGTCAGAGTCGGTGTAAAACCGTGCTCCGGACGGTGATACATAAGAGGGTTTTAAGATATTCTGTTTGTCATAAAAACGGATGGTCCTCACGGAAACCTGCGCCATGCGCGCAAACTGTCCCGAGGAGTAATATCCCGGAAGATTCATCATTGCACCGCCTTTTGGATAATCGGAATATAATTTATGCTGTATCTGTTATTATAATATATTTTACGGGAAAAATCTACTAGCCAATAAAGGCAAGATGTTGTATTATAATATCTATATATAGTTGTCCGGATTCTTTTGTCAGGAGGAGAAGATGGGAAAAGAATTTGATTGCAGGGACTGTGAGAGGCAGATCCCGGATTTTTTGAAGCAGAAAATGAATTATCGTGTTCTGAAGAGGTTCTGCGCGCATGTGGGAGCTTGTAAAGACTGCCATGAAGAACTTACCATACAGTTTCTTGTGACGGAAGGTATGAGCAGGCTGGAGGAGGGTGATGCCTTTGACCTGAACCGTGAGCTTGACAAGCGGATGGGAGAGGCTGGCAGAAAGCTCTCTAAGACAGAGCGGTTTATCAATGCAGGAGCTGTTCTTGAGGTTCTTGTCATGCTTGGTATTTTGTGTGTCACATTTTGGATCGTGCTTCGGTAAATGAGAATTGCCGAGAGGAAAGAAGGTAATGAGATGGGCGAGAAACTGGTTTTGATAGATGGTCACAGTATCCTGAACAGGGCATTTTACGGAGTACCGTTATTGACCAATGCAAAGGGATTGCATACCAACGGAGTATACGGTTTTTTAAATATTATGTTCAAGATCCTGGATGAGGAAAAGCCGCAGTATCTGGCTGTGGCTTTTGACGTGCACGCGCCAACCTTTCGCCATCAGATCTATGAAGCGTATAAGGGCACGCGAAAAGGAATGCCCGATGAACTGAGAGAACAGGTGCCTGTACTGAAGGAAGTGCTGAAGGCCATGGGTGTTGTGATCATGGAGCAGGCCGGGCTTGAGGCGGACGACATTCTGGGAACGCTGGCAAAGAAGGCTGAGAACAGCGGTATGGAAGTGGCGCTGGTCTCCGGTGACAGGGATCTTTTACAGATCGCTTCAGACAAGATCAAGATCAGAATCCCCAAGACCAGGATGGGAAAAACTGAGATAGAGGATTATTATGCGGAGGATGTGCTTCGGACGTATCATGTGACACCGGAGCAGTTTATTGAGCTGAAAGCACTGATGGGAGATGCTTCCGACAACATACCCGGTGTTCCCAAGATCGGGGAAAAGACGGCGGCCGGATTAATGGAAGAATTCGGATCCCTTGAGAATATTTATGCCCACGTGGGAGAAATCGGCAAGAAGAGCATCCGGGAATCACTGATGGAAAACAGAGCCCTGGCAGACTTGAGCAAAGTGCTGGCAACCATCAAGACAGATGCGGAGGTTAGTCTGGACCTTCAGATGGCAAAAGCGGAGGATTTTTATACCAGGGAAGCTTATGCTCTCTTCCGCGAACTGGAATTTAAAAACATGCTGAGCCGTTTTGAAAAACCGGAGACAGAAGAGCCCGGAAAAGGGGCAGACCTGTATGTGTGCAGCGATATCCCGGAATTGGTTCATAAGATGGATGCGGTTAAGGAAAGAGCAGGGCTTTGGCTGATGACGGATGAAGCCCGGGAACTTAAAGTGGTAGCCCTTGCTGTGTCAGAGACGGAGTCCTTTGCCTGTGTGCTCCGGCATGACAGTGTCGAGGTGAAAGAAGCATTATTGCGCCTTGGCAGGCGTGTTCCCCTTGCTGTCTTTGACATCAAGAAAATGTATCCTTTTCTTCCTCAGGAGAGTACGGATTCCTGTTTTGATGTACTTATCGGCGCATATCTGTTGAATCCGCTGAAAAATGATTATGATATCGAGTCCGTCGCCAAGGAGCATCTGGATCTTCTGATTCCGGGCTACAGTGAGCTGTTCGGCAAAAAAGCCCTAAGCCAGGTGCTGCAGGAGAAGCCTGATGAATTGATCGCTTATTGTGCAGACGGTGCCCGTGTGGCATGGATGGCTTCGGAAGTGATTACAAAAAAACTTGAGGAAACCGGGATGGACCGATTGATGCGTGAGGTGGAAATGCCTCTTTCTCTGGTGCTCTATGATATGGAGTGTGAAGGGGTACGCGTCAGACGGGAAGAATTAAAGGAATACGGCGAAGCGCTGGTTGAGAGGATCGGTGAACTGGAGAGATCTGTCCATGAAATTGCCGGTAAGCCTTTTAATATCAATTCTCCCAAGCAGCTGGGAGAGATCTTATTTGAAAAGATGAAGGTGCCCGGCGGAAAGAAGACCAAAACCGGCTACCCCACAGCGGCCGATGTGCTGGAGAAGCTTGCGCCGGATTATCCCATTGTGAAGGATATTCTGGAGTACAGAGGTCTCACAAAGCTGAAATCCACCTATGCGGACGGTCTGGCAGTCTATATCGGTGAGGATGAAAAGATTCACACGAATTTCAATCAGACCATTACAGCCACCGGAAGGATCAGTTCCACAGAGCCCAATCTTCAGAATATACCTATGAGAATGGAACTGGGAAGAAGGATCCGCAAAGTGTTTGTGCCCGGAGAAGGCTGTATTTTCACAGATGCAGACTATTCCCAGATCGAGCTGAGAGTGCTGGCCCATATGTCAGGGGATGAGCAGCTGATTGAGGCCTACCGCATGGATCAGGATATTCATCGCATTACGGCATCCAAAGTGTTCCATACGCCCTTCGACCAGGTGACGGATCTTCAGAGAAGAAATGCAAAGGCTGTGAATTTCGGTATTGTGTATGGCATCAGCTCCTTCGGACTGAGCCAGGATCTGAGTATCGGCAGGAAAGAGGCTGCGGAATATATTGAACAGTATTTTGCAACTTATCCTAAGGTGAAAGAATTTTTGGACGGCCAGGTGGAAGAGGCTAAGCGCAATGGGTATGTGACCACCATGTTTGGCCGCAGGCGTCCTGTTCCTGAACTTCAGAGTTCCAACTTCATGCAGCGTTCTTTTGGAGAACGGATAGCGATGAATTCACCCATCCAGGGAACGGCGGCAGACATCATCAAGATTGCTATGATCCGCGTCTGGAAGGCTTTAAAAGAAGCCGGGTTAAGGTCGAAACTGATCCTGCAGGTACACGATGAACTCCTGATAGAGACCTTTATCGAGGAGAAAGAACAGGTGCGCCGGATCCTGGAGGAAAACATGAAAGCAGCTGCCAGTCTGGCGGTTACCTTGGAAGTGGATCTGCATACCGGAGAGAACTGGTATGAATCAAAATAATAAACTTGAAGGCGGGAGGGTGTTATGCGTCTTATCGGGATTACCGGCGGAGTGGGTGCCGGTAAATCGGAGTTGTTAAAATATATAGAAGAAAACTATCTGTGCCGCATTTATCTGGCGGACCGTGTGGCTCACGAGATCCAGATGCCGGGGCAACCCTGTTATCATAAGCTGGTTGAGCTTCTTGGCCGGCAGGTGCTTTCGGAGGGCGGTGCCATTGACCGCTCCGTTATGGCGGCCATGATCTTTCGGGATAAACAGCTTTTGCAGCAGGTAAACACGTTGGTCCATCCTGCCGTGCAGGAATATCTCCTGGAAAAGGTTGCGGAAGCGGCGAATGACCCTGAGGTGGAGCTTTTCTTTATCGAGGCAGCACTTCTGATCGAAGCCGGATACAAAGATATTGTAGATGAAATGTGGTATATCTATGCTGACGCGGGGGTCCGTCGGAGACGTCTGCGTGAGAGCAGGGGATATTCGGAGAAAAAGATCACCCAGATTATGAGCAGCCAGTTGAGTGAGGAAATCTTTCGGGAGTCCTGTGATTTGGTCATTGACAACAGCGGTTCTCTGGAAGAGAGTTTCTGCCAGATCGATGAACGGCTGAAAAGTTTTACCCGGAGGGCTGTATTATGAGACTGTGCAGTATTGCCAGCGGAAGCAGCGGCAATTGTATCTATGTGGGCTCGGAAACCACACATCTTTTGATCGATGTGGGTATCAGCGGAAAGCGTACTGAGTGCGGGTTAAACAGTCTTGGGATCAGTGGACGTGAGCTCGACGGCATTTTGGTGACTCATGAGCATGCAGATCATATCAGTGGCCTTGGGGTGCTGGCGAGAAAATACGGAATTCCCATTTACGCTACGGCAGGAACAATCCGGGCAATCTGTGACTGTCGGAGTGTGGGTGAGATTGACAGAGAGCTGTTTTGCGAGGTGGAGCCTGACAAAAAGCTGTTTATCAAGGATCTTACGGTTAATCCCATGGCCATTTCTCACGATGCGGCATCGCCGGTGGCATACCGAATCGGCTACGGCAATCAGAAGATCGGTGTCTGTACGGATCTGGGCGTCTATAACGATTATACGGTGGAATGTCTGAAAGGTCTGGACGCCGTATTGTTGGAAGCCAATCACGATGTGAACATGTTGCAGGTTGGACCTTACCCTTATTATTTGAAACAGCGTATCCTGGGAGACAGGGGACACTTGTCCAATGAAAATTCCGGCAGACTGCTGTCCCGGATCCTTCACGACAAGCTGCAGACCATTATCTTAGGCCATCTTTCCAAGGAAAACAATCTGCCGGAACTTGCCTATGAGGCGGTCCGCATGGAGATCACCATGGGAGATAATCCATACAATGCCAATGATTTTCAGATTCAGGTTGCATCCCGCAGCAGGGTGTCGCCGGTGATTTTTGTTGAATAACAGGAATCACGTGGTTTTGTGTTGCAAAATGCAGCGTTTTTTGGTAACATAGTCGAAAAAGAGCAGCGAAAGCTGTTAATAACGGAGGAAATATGAAGAAGACAATTATCACGGTAGTAGGTAAGGATACAGTAGGTATCATTGCAAAAGTCTGCACATATCTTGCGCAGAACGGTATTAATATTTTGGATATTTCCCAGACCATCGTACAGGGATATTTTAATATGATGATGATCGTGGATACAGGCAATGCAAGTAAGGCTTTCGGGGACATGGCTGACGAACTGGCTGTTGTTGGCGAAGAGATCGGTGTGGTGATCAAGTGTCAGAAGGAAGAGATCTTTGATAAGATGCACAGAATCTGACAGACTTGTCATGGCGTGAGATGTCTGAATAAATTTAACCGGGAGATGATTTCATGATCAATATATTTGAAGTAAATGAGACCAATAAAATGATTGAGAAGGAGAATCTTGATGTGCGCACCATCACACTGGGCATCAGTCTCCTTGACTGTATCGACAGCGACCTTAAGAAGCTCAATGATAAAATATATCATAAGATCTACGAGGCTGCGAAAAATCTGGTAAGTACCGGTGAGGAAATTTCCAGAGAATTCGGAATCCCTATCGTTAATAAGAGGATTTCTGTGACTCCGATTGCGTTGATCGGAGGCGCGGCATGTAAGACTACAGAAGATTATGCTTCCATCGCAAAGACCCTTGACAAAGTTGCCAAGGAGGTGGGTGTAAACTTTATCGGAGGATATTCCGCACTTGTGAGCAAGGGAATGACGCCGGCAGATGAGCTTTTGATCCGATCCATCCCTCAGGCGCTGTCTGTCACGGAACGTGTCTGCAGCTCAGTGAATCTGGGATCTACCAAGACCGGTATCAACATGGATGCCGTTAAGCTGATGGGAGAAGTGATCAAAGAGACAGCGGAGTATACCAAAGAACAGGATTCCCTCGGCTGTGCAAAGCTGGTTGTCTTCTGCAATGCGCCGGATGACAATCCTTTTATGGCAGGAGCATTTCACGGTGTGACCGAGGCTGACAAGATCATCAACGTAGGTGTCAGTGGCCCCGGCGTAGTGAAGACTGCACTGGAGAAGGTCAGAGGGGAAAACTTTGAGGTTCTGTGTGAGACTATTAAGAAGACTGCCTTTAAGGTGACCCGTGTGGGACAGCTTGTGGCGCAGGAGGCATCTAAGATGCTGAACGTGCCTTTCGGTATCGTAGATCTGTCTTTGGCACCTACTCCTGCCATTGGCGACAGTGTGGCAGATATTCTCTGTGAGATCGGTCTGGAATATGCGGGTGCACCCGGAACTACAGCGGCGCTGGCTCTGCTCAATGATCAGGTGAAGAAGGGCGGCGTTATGGCATCTTCCTATGTGGGAGGTCTGAGCGGTGCGTTTATCCCTGTCAGTGAGGATCAGGGAATGATCAATGCTGTAGTGGCAGGTGCCCTGACACTGGAAAAACTGGAAGCGATGACTTGCGTTTGTTCCGTGGGACTTGATATGATCGCCCTCCCCGGTGATACCAAGGCAACCACTATTTCCGGTATTATTGCGGACGAAATGGCCATCGGTATGGTAAACCAGAAGACAACTGCGGTCCGCGTAATCCCTGTTGTAGGAAAGGGTGTAGGCGAGACCGTGGAGTTTGGCGGCTTGTTGGGCTATGCACCCATTATGCCGGTGAATCCTTTCTCCTGCGATGCCTTTGTCAACCGCGGTGGAAGAATTCCTGCACCGATACATAGCTTTAAGAATTAATTACAGTACCACGATGGGAGTGCGGTATTCATTGCGGACTTCCGTGCCGGATTTACAGGCCTCAACTGCATTGTATATGTGGCTGATTCTGATATCCTGCCGGAGCATCTGCAGTGCATCCGCACTCAATATTTTTTCCGCATCCGCAAGCTTGGTGATCATCGGTATGTCTGAGCTTTCTTTGATGGCTGACAGCAGGGGAGCGGCGTCTTTTCGCAACCCCAGCACTCTGGCATAAGGGACATAATCCAAGGATTTGCCCATCTCCATGTCAGAGTCTTTGATGTCAAGAAGGATGTGCAGGAGACCCCGGCGTATTCTGGTATGTGTAAGATCTTTGCTCTTCAGCAGGTCGCAGAAGCTTTCAAAGGAGCCAAACTGAAAAACAGCATTTTTGATCTTGTCAGACAGATCCGGAGTGACATCCAGATATTGATCATATTGTCCGCAACTTTGTGATAATAACCTGTACAGGAGGATCTGTGAAAAATCCTCTGTTTGTACGGGTTTTGTTGTTTCAGTGGTATTGCTCAAAATGCCAAGTGTATTCTCCGGTACATGTTGCTCCAGGGAAGGGAAATCTTTTCCTTCCAAAACTGCATTCCGGATAGCGGTGGCAGAGGGGTATTCTTTGCCCAGTTCTTCTTCGTGATAGCCTGATCCGATTCGCTTTACGGTAACAGCCTTAATGGGGCTGCCTCTCCGGATGATCGCCTTCAAATATTCGATCCCCAGAAGGTTATTGGGCGAATTGATGATATCGGCAATAGTCACGGATGAATCAAGGTATTCCAAGAGCGCTCCCGCACGGGCTGCGGGATAGGATTGTCCCTGTCTGAGCCTTTCGGAAAGCTGCTCGCGAAAGGCAGCCGGTTCCGCTGCAAGTACCTGAGCAATGGACCGGAGCATTGCTTCGTCTCCGCATTCGCTGCCAAAGCTGAGGGTATCCACTACTCCCAGTCTGTCAAGCATGGACACCGCGCCGTGGGCATAGTATTCCGCACTGGAGCAGGCATAGCAGGACGGGATCTCCAGCACGAGATCCGCGCCGTTTCTCAGAGCCATTTCTGCACGAGCGTATTTGTGTATCATGGCAGGGGTGCCGCGCTGCATGAAATTTCCACTCATGGCAATAATGGTATAATCAGCATCTGTGAGAGTTTTGGACGTTTCCAGCTGATATTTGTGTCCGTTGTGGAACGGATTATATTCTGCAATGATTGCATTGATGCGCATGGCTGTCCTCCGGATAAAATAGTTGATGTAATTGCGTTGATTTGCGGACGGCGGTCTCGATAATTCTTTAACAACATGTTTCTGAAAAGATACAATTAACAGGCTGTTTTGCCTTGTGTATCAACTTTTAATTTAGTATAATACAAAAAGAAGAGTTTGTTAAGCAGAATTAGCAAAAACAGAACTTTATATAATGAATCGAAACCATATAAAGTGAAAGGGTTATTGCGGCAGTTGCCGGGATATCTAAGGAAAGGAGTACTGATATGTCATATATTGACAAGATCAAGGATCGGGCCAGACTTGATAAGAAGACCATTGTCTTACCGGAGTCAACCGATAAGAGAACATTGCTTGCGGCAGCCAAGATCCTGGAAGACGGTATTGCCAATCTCATTATGATCGGCAATGAAGATAAGATTATGGACGGTGCGGGATGGCTGGAGATCGATCTCAGCGGTCTCAAAGTGGTGAATCCCGAGACTACACCAAAATTTGAAGAATACGTTAATTTGTTATATGAGACCAGAAAAGCGAAAGGAATGACCCCGGAGAAAGCAAGGGCGTTATTGCTGACAGATTATCTGACCTTCGGTATTGTTATGGTGAAGGCAGGTGACGCTGACGGTATGGTGGCAGGCGCCTGTCACTCCACCGCAGACACGCTTCGCCCCGCACTGCAGATTCTAAAGACTGCTCCCGGTGTGAAACTGGTATCTGCATTCTTTGTTATGGATACCCAGTTTAAGGATCAGGGAGATGACGGTACCTTTATCTTTGCCGACTGTGGCCTGAATCAGGATCCCACGGCGGAAGAACTTGCTGCCATCGCAGAGACATCCGCCAGAAGCTTTAAGGCGCTGGTCGGACCCAAGCCTGTGATCGCCATGCTCAGCCATTCTACCAAGGGAAGTGCAAAGCATCCTTTGGTTGACAAGGTGGTAGAAGCTACCAGGATTGCACACGAGCAGTATCCCCAACTCGTGCTGGACGGTGAACTTCAGCCTGATGCGGCGCTGGTTCCCGGCATTGCAAAATCCAAAGCACCCGGCAGTGAGATTGCAGGAAAAGCGAACGTATTGATCTTCCCCAATTTGGATGCCGGCAATATCGGCTATAAGCTGGTACAGAGGTTGGGTGGCGCAGAAGCTTACGGTCCCATGCTTCAGGGAATCGCAAGGCCTGTCAATGACCTGTCCCGCGGCTGTTCCTGGGAAGATATCGTGGGCGTTGTTGCCTTGACTGCTGTACAGGCCCAGCTGAATTTTGACTGATGATAAAGAATAACGATAGAAAGGTGAATGAATCATGAATATTTTAGTTATCAACTGCGGAAGCTCCTCACTTAAATTTCAGTTAATCAACTCAGATTCCGAACAGTGTATTGCAAAAGGTCTCTGTGAGCGAATCGGCATTGAAGGCAGCAAGATTGTATATACCCCTGCCGGCGGAGAGAAAGAAGTGAAGGAAAGCCCTATGGCTGACCATACAGATGCCATTCGTCTTGTGCTGGAAGCCCTTACCAATGAGAAAACAGGTGTAGTGAAGAATCTGGATGAGATTGGTGCCATCGGTCACCGCATGGTTCACGGCGGCGAGAAGTTTTCCGGTTCCGTAGTGATCACAGACGAAGTGGTAGCTGCAGTGGAAGAGTGCAACGATCTGGCGCCTCTGCACAATCCTGCCAACCTCATCGGTATCGATGCCTGCAAGAAGCTGATGCCAACCACACCCATGGTAGGTGTGTTTGACACCGCATTCCATCAGACCATGCCTGAGGAAGCTTACATGTACGGTATCCCTTACGAATACTATCAGAAATATAAGATCAGAAGATACGGTTTCCACGGCACCAGCCATTCTTACGTATCCAAGAGAGCGGCTGAGGTTCTGGGTGAGAAATACGAAGATCTGAAGATCATCGTATGCCACCTTGGCAACGGTGCCAGTGTATCCGCTGTCAAGAACGGTAAGTGTGTTGATACTTCCATGGGTCTGACACCTCTTGAGGGTCTGATCATGGGCACCCGTTCCGGCGATATTGATCCCGCTATCATTGAGTTTATTGCACATAAAGAGAATAAGACCATTGACGAAGTGATGTCTATCCTGAATAAGAAGTCCGGTGTGCTGGGACTTTCCGACAATCTTTCTTCCGACTTCAGAGATCTGGAAGACGGCCTTGCAGAGGGCAATGAGAATGCCATCCGTACCATGAAGACTTTCTGTTACCGTGTTGCCAAATATATCGGTGCTTACACCGCGGCCATGAACGGTGTTGACGTGATCTGCTTTACCGCAGGTGTGGGAGAGAACGGCCCTATTGTAAGAACCATGGTAAGTGAATATCTCGGTTATCTGGGAATTACCCTTGATGAGGAAGCCAACAGTAAGCGCGGTAAAGATATGGTTATCACAACTCCGGGCTCTGCTACGAAGGTTATGGTGATCCCCACCAACGAAGAACTTGCCATTGCAAGAGAAACCGCACGTCTGGTTCAATAATGTTTCTCAAAAAACTTTAAATAGTTATTGACAAACTGTAGTCAAATATGTATAATGAATCAGTGTGTGAATTAATTTGCACAGGAGTATGCTATGTTAGTGAATTTATCTGATGTTTTGACATCCGAAGGCAGGAAGACACGCTGCAGTGTTGAACTGGAGATGACAAGCTTCACCAGCAAACTGGGACGTTTTCTGATCACACAGAAGAGTCCGGTGGATTTTACTTTTACCAATGACGGAATGAACAGAGCAAAAGTAGAAGGCACGGTGGAATTGACATTCCGGACCAAATGCGACAGATGTCTGGAAGAGGTCCAGACGACTCTTATGCTTGAGTTTGACAGACTTGTGACTGCACCGGGAGTGGAAGTGGCGGATGAAGACGGTGATGACCAGGATTTTATGGAAGGTTATCAGCTGGATGTAGAAGCTTTTGTGTATAATGAAATTTTAGTAAACTGGCCAATGAAGATTCTATGCCGTCCCGATTGTAAAGGTGTGTGTATGGTGTGCGGGAAGAATCTCAATGAAGGAGATTGCGGATGCGATACATTCGTGCCTGATCCCCGCATGGCAGCCATACAAGATATCTTCAACGCGAATAAGGAGGTGTAACGATGTCTATTTGTCCTAAGAATAAATCTTCCAAAGGTAGAAGAGATAAGAGAAGAGCAAACTGGAAGATGAGCGCTCCTACATTGGTAAAGTGCAGCAAATGTGGTGCACTGATGATGCCTCACAGAGTTTGTAAGGCTTGCGGTTCTTACAACAAGAAGCAAGTTGTTAGCGTTGATTAATGAATAACTCAACATGAAAATCAGGCTTCTCCGAAGGGAGAAGCCTTTTTCGTTGGGAATTCACTGCGGTGGAGAGGGATTTGTCTGATTAGCAGGTGGGAATTATTTTCGATATATAGATTCTTTGTTTATTCCAAAAAAAAATCTCTTGATTTTTGTTACAGTGTCTTGTATAGTAAAATAGGATATTTACAAAAACAAGATTGTCGGCTTTTTTGGCCGGTTAATTGGAGGATGAAATGGCTGAGATGGTAAAAGTGGCAGTGGATGCCATGGGCGGTGACAATGCACCGGTTGAAACAGTCAAGGGTGCTGTGGAAGCAGTGAATCAGGATGAGAGAGTACATGTGTACCTGGTGGGTCAGGAGGCTGTACTGAAAGAAGAACTGAGTAAATATACATTTGACAGTAAGCGTCTTACACAGGTACATGCAGAGGAAGTGATCGAGACGGCAGAACCGCCTGTGATGGCGATCCGCAAGAAGAAGGATTCCTCCATTGTCAAGGCGATGAACCTTGTGAAGGACGGCACCTGTGATGCCTTTGTATCTGCCGGAAGTTCCGGAGCTGTGCTGGTTGGCGGACAGGTGATCATCGGAAGAGTAAAAGGTGTGGAGAGACCTCCCCTTTCGCCGCTTCTTCCCACACAGAAGGGTGTGAGTATTTTGATTGACTGTGGCGCCAATGTGGATGCCAGACCTTCTCATCTGGTTCAGTTTGCCAAGATGGGCAGCATCTACATGGAGAATGTTGTGGGTATCCCCAATCCCCGCGTTGCCATCCTGAATATCGGTGCCGAGGAAGAGAAGGGAAATGCGCTGGTGAAGGAGACCTTTCCGTTGTTGAAAGAGTGTCAGGACATCAACTTCATCGGAAGTATTGAGGCCAGAGAGATTCCTACGGGATATGCGGACGTGATCGTGTGTGACGCCTTTGCGGGCAATGTGGTGATCAAGCTTTATGAAGGAGTAGCGGCGACACTCATCAAGGAAGTGAAGGCCGGTCTGATGACCTCGCTTCGCAGTAAGATCGGAGCGCTTTTGATCAAACCTGCATTGAAGAAGACTTTGAAGAGATTTTCTCTGGATGAGTACGGCGGAGCTCCGCTCCTTGGACTGAAAGGTCTTGTGGTCAAGACCCACGGAAGCAGTAAGTCTGCAGAAATTAAGAATTCTATCCTGCAATGCATTGCATTCAAGGAACAGAAGATAAATGAAAAGATCAAAGAAAAAATTTGTGTAGAAAGCTAAAAGAAAGAAGGAATTATTATGGTATTTGAAAAGTTGAAGAAAGTTATATCCGAAGTTCTGAGTGTAGATCCCGATGAGATCAAGATGGAGACCACATTTATGGATGACCTTGGCGCAGACTCTTTGGATGTATTCCAGATCATTATGGGAATCGAAGAAGAATTTGATATAGAAGTTCCTGCGGAAGAGGCAGAGAATATCACAACAGTAGAGCAGGCAGTAGAGCTGATCAACAGTGCTATCAACTAAATCCTGATTATGGAGTATTCCGGAATCTCTGTATTCTGGAATACTTTTTTTGGAAAGGGAAGCGTTATGTTAGAAGGATATACGTTGCAGCTGTTGGAAGAGAGAATCGGTTACCGTTTTCGCGATGTCTCGCTGTTAAAGCAGGCGTTGACACACAGCTCCTACACAAACGAGCAAAAGATCAACAGGCAGAAGCATTATGAACGCCTTGAATTTTTGGGGGATGCCGTTCTTGAGCTGGTTTCCAGTGAATTTCTGTTTCATTCCCACCCGGATATGCCCGAAGGCGAGATGACCAAGATGAGGGCTTCCATGGTATGTGAGCCGTCGTTGGCCTTCTGTGCGAGAGATCTGGAACTGGGGAAATTTCTGCTCCTTGGAAAAGGGGAGGAAAGCACCGGAGGACGTAGGCGAGAATCTATCACCTCAGACGTGATGGAGGCAGTGATCGGAGCGATCTATCTGGATGGCGGCATGGAAGAAGCGAGAGCGTTTATCAACCGGTTTATTCTATCCGATCTTGAGGATAAGCAGCTGTTTTATGACAGTAAGACTAATTTACAGGAACTGGTTCAGGGAACTCTGAAAAAGGAGATCCGCTATGAAGCGGTGGGAGAATACGGTCCGGAGCATGATAAGACCTTTATGGTGGAGGTTCATATCGACGGCGAAAAAGTCGGATCCGGAGAAGGACGTACCAAGAAGGCTGCCGAACAAAAGGCGGCATATGAAGCGCTGCTTAAGCTTAAAAAGTGCAGCAAGCGTTAGGAGGACATATGTATCTTAAAAGTATCGAAGTACAGGGGTTTAAATCATTTGCCCAGAAGATCGTATTTCAATTTCACAATGGCATTACAGGTATTGTAGGTCCCAACGGCAGCGGCAAGAGTAATGTTGCGGATGCAGTGCGCTGGGTGCTGGGAGAGCAGAGGATCAAGCAGCTTCGCGGATCCAGCATGCAGGATGTCATTTTCTCGGGAACAGAGACAAGAAAGCCCTTAAGCTACGCTTATGTGGCTATCACACTGGATAACAGCGACCATCAGCTTGCCATTGATTTTGATGAGGTCACTGTGGCCAGAAGGATCTACCGTTCCGGAGAAAGTGAATATCTGATCAACGGCAGTATCTGCAGACTGCGTGACATCAATGAATTGTTTTACGACACAGGTATCGGTAAAGAGGGCTATTCCATCATCGGTCAGGGTCAGATCGACAAGATCTTAAGCGGAAAGCCGGAGGAACGCCGGGAACTGTTTGATGAAGCTGCAGGTATTGTTAAATTTAAACGGCGCAAAGCGGCTGCCCAGAATAAACTGGAGAATGAGAAACAGAATCTGGTGCGTGTCATTGATATTCTTTCTGAGATTGAGAAACAGATTGCGCCCTTAGAGCGTCAGGCCGAAACGGCAAAGATCTATTTGAAGAAAAAGGAAACTTTAAAGGCGCTGGATGTAAACGTGTTTTTGCTGGAGAACAGCAGGCTGAGGGAACAGCTTCGTTCGGTTGAGGAAAATTGTAAGATTGCAGTTAATGAGCTGAAGGATACTACCGAAAAGTATAATGGCATTAAAACGGAATATGAGCGTGTTGAGGCGCAGATTGAAGAACTGGATAAGACCATCGAGGAGGCGAGAAACAGCCTGAGTATGGGTGGGCTTATGAAAGGGAAGCTGGAAGGGCAGATCAATGTACTTAAAGAGCAGATCAACTCCGCGCATGAAAGCGAAAAGCATCTGTTAGGCCGAAAGGATACCGTGTCTTCACAGATCGCCGTAAAGGAGCAGGACAAAGAGCAGATCCTTTCCGAGAAGATGGAGATCGATAAACAGGTAAGTGAACTGGAACTTTTGAGAGATCAGGCCAGGGATGAGTATCAGGCTTTGCAGCAGCGTATCGAAGAGATCAACAGCCGTATTGAGGAAGCCAAAAATACAATCATCGATGAGCTGAGCCGCAGAGCTACCGTGAAGGCACAGATGGGGCGTTTTGATACAATGCTGGAGCAGGCAGGTATCCGTAAGGCAGAACTGAACTCCAGGCTTCTGCGTGCCAAGTCTGATGAAGCGGCAAGGGAAGAAGGGATCCGTAAGCTGGAAGCGGCTTTTGCGGAAGTGACGGAGGAACTTTCCCGCCTGTCTGCACAGGAAAAGGAAACTGACAAGCAATTGTCACAGTACCGGGAGACTTTGGTACAAAAGGATCAGGAGCTACGCGATACCCAGAATAAGTATCACCAGGAAATGTCCAGAAGAGATGCGCTGGTGAACATGACTGAGAGATATGAGGGCTACGGCGGCAGTATCAAGAAGGTCATGGAACAGAAAGAGAATGTAAAGGGAATCGTCGGAGTCGTGGCGGACATCATCAAGACTGAGAAAAAGTACGAAACTGCCATCGAAACCGCGCTGGGAGGAAGTATCCAGAATATCGTCACGGATGATGAGGAGACTGCCAAGCGCATGATCCGTTATCTGAAGGAAAACAAACTGGGAAGAGCCACTTTTTTGCCTCTCACCAGCTTAAGTAAGGTCCGGGAGTTCCGGGAAGAGGAGGCTCTCAAGGAGTCCGGAGTTATCGGTCTTGCAGATTCACTTGTGCGGATTGATGAGAGGTATCGCAATGTGGCCAGATCCCTGTTGGGAAGGATACTTGTGGTGGATCACATGGACCATGCAGTACAGATCGCCCGCAAGTATGATTACGGTTTGCGTATGGTCACTCTGGAGGGAGAGCTTTTGGTTCCCGGAGGAGCCATCAGCGGAGGTGCATTTAAGAATAACAGCAATCTTCTTGGACGCCGCAGAGAGATCGAAGAGATGGATAAGCGTATCAAGCTGCTTTCCGAAAGCGTTGACCGCATAAGTCAAGAGATAGAAGATGCCAAATCTGCACGAAATAAGATGCGTGTGGAGCTGGAGGCATTAAAAGCACAGATACAGCGTAAATCTATAGAACAGAACACTGCCCGTCTGAATGTTGCTGCTGCCAGAGAACGTATGGCTGAGGATGAGGAGGGTTATCGCTCCTTAAAGGAGGAGCAGGCTCAGATGGAGGAGCAGATCAGGGAGATCACTGAGAGCAAAGACCGTATCGCCTGTGAGCTCGTAGCCAGTGATGAACTGGAAAAACGTATGAATCTTCGGATTGAAGAAGGGCATGAAGAACTGGAAAACAGAAGAGAGCAGGAACAGCAGGCATCGGCGCTGGTGAGTCAGCGTGAGGTTGAGGCTGAGAAGATACTGCAGACACAGGGGTTCCATCAGGCCAATCTGGACCGTATGGCGGGAGAAATAGAGCAACTGCAGTCTGAACTTTCTGAGATTACGGCGGCTCTTGCCGATAATGAAGCACTGATTTCTGAAAAGCAGCATAATATTGAAATCATTGAAGGAACGATTCTTGCTTCCGTACAGGAACAGACTGCAGCTGAGAAAAAGCTCAAAGAGGACATTTCGTACAGAGATGAGCTGAATGCTAACCAAAAGAACTTTTTTGCAGAAAGAGAAGCGTTGGCAGAAAAGCAGAATACACTGGATAAGGAAGTATACCGACTTACCACCCAGAAGGAAAAGCTGGAGGAAGCCGTGGAGTCCCAGATCAATTATATGTGGGATGAGTATGAGATCACACTCAGCGATGCGGCAAAGATACGGGATGAGTCCATGACGGATCTGTCTGCCATGAAGAAGGATATTGCTGCACTGAAGGATCAGATTAAGAAACTTGGCGATGTAAATGTAAACGCAATTGAGGATTACAAGAATCTGATGGAGCGTTATACGTTCCTGAAAACCCAGCATGATGATCTTGTGGAGGCTGAGAAGACGCTGGAAGGTATCATTAACGAGCTGGACAGTGCTATGAGAAAGCAGTTTACCCAGAAATTTGCAGAGATCAACAGAGAGTTTGACAAGGTATTTAAGGAACTGTTCGGCGGAGGCAAAGGTACGCTTGAGCTTTTGGAGGATGAGGATATTCTGGAGGCAGGTATCCGCATTATTGCTCAGCCACCCGGAAAGAAGCTGCAGAATATGATGCAGCTTTCCGGCGGAGAGAAGGCGCTTACGGCAATCTCGCTGTTATTTGCCATTCAGAATCTGAAGCCTTCACCGTTCTGTCTTCTTGATGAGATCGAGGCAGCACTGGATGAGTCCAACGTGGGAAGATTTGCAAGATATTTACATAAGCTGACCAAGAACACGCAGTTCATCGTCATAACACACAGAAGAGGAACCATGGAGCAGGTGGACCGTCTGTATGGTATCACTATGCAGGAAAAGGGTGTTTCGGCCCTGGTAAGTGTGAATTTGGTTGATAAGGAGCTGGAGTAATGAGTGAAGAAAAGAAGGAAGGTAAAAAAGGCTTTTTTGCCAGACTAAAGCAGGGACTGTCAAAGACAAGAGATAATATCGTAAAGGGAATTGACTCTGTTTTCAGCGGTTTTTCCGCCATTGATGACGACTTTTATGAGGAACTGGAAGAGATCCTCATTATGGGTGACATCGGTGTCAATGCCACGACAGCTATTGTAGAGCGCCTGAAAGAACAGGTAAAAGAACAGCATATCAAAGAACCTTCGGAATGTAAGCAGCTTTTGATCGAAGGTATTAAAGAGCAGATGAAGGTGGATGAGACTGCCTATGAGTTTGAGAACAGACAGTCTGTTGTCATGGTCATCGGTGTGAATGGTGTTGGTAAGACAACTTCTGTTGGGAAGCTTGCCGGTAAGTTAAAGGATAACGGCCGTAAAGTGATCATTGCTGCTGCCGATACCTTTCGTGCTGCGGCCGGTGATCAGCTGGCTGAGTGGGCGAGAAGGGCTGACGTGCCAATGATTGGCGGCAAGGAAGGTTCTGATCCGGCCAGTGTTGTTTTTGATGCGGTGAATGCCGCCAAAGCGCGACATACAGATGTTCTTTTGATCGATACCGCAGGAAGACTTCACAACAAGAAGAACCTGATGGAAGAGCTGCGAAAGATGAACCGTATCATCGACAGAGAATTTCCCGATGCGCATCGCGAGAATCTGATTGTGTTGGACGGCACTACCGGGCAGAATGCGTTGGTACAGGCCAGAGAGTTCGGAGAGGTTGCCAACCTTACCGGTATTGTCCTGACGAAGATGGACGGCACTGCAAAGGGAGGTATTGCTGTGGCCATCCAGTCAGAATTAAAAGTCCCTGTCAAATATATCGGTGTGGGGGAAACCATTGAGGATCTGCAGAAATTTGATTCCGACGACTTTGTAAATGCACTTTTTGATCAACAGTGATGCTCTTTTGTAAGGAGTAAGTATCGGAAGAATAAAAACGACGGAGGAGTACATACTATGGAACACAAGATGCTGACTTTGGAAAAGTTTGAAGAAGCCTGCGAAGTTGTAAAGAAGGTTACACTGGAAACCAAGCTTGTGTACAGTGAATATCTGAGCAGTCAGACCGGCAATAAGGTATATCTGAAACCGGAAAACATGCAGTTTACCGGCGCATATAAGCTGAGGGGTGCTTATTACAAAATGAGTACTTTGTCCAGGGAGGAGCGTGATAAGGGACTGATCACTGCCTCTGCGGGCAATCATGCCCAGGGCGTCGCATATGCAGCCAAATGTTACGGCGCCAGGGCTACCATCGTTATGCCCACCACCACTCCTTTGATGAAAGTTAACCGAACCAAGAGCTATGGGGCGGAAGTGGTTCTGTACGGTGATGTGTACGATGAGGCATGTGCAAAGGCATACGAACTTGCCGAGAAGCACGGATATACATTTATCCATCCTTTTGATGATCTGACGGTTGCTACCGGGCAGGGAAGCATTGCCATGGAGATCTTTAAAGAGCTTCCCCTGGTGGATTATATTTTGGTGCCGATTGGTGGCGGCGGTCTTGCTACAGGTGTTTCCACTCTGGCAAAACTGCTGAATCCCAAGATCAAAGTGATCGGTGTGGAGCCGGCAGGTGCCAACTGTATGCAGGAGTCCTTGAAGCAGGGAAATGTGGTCACACTTCCCAAGGTAAGTACCATTGCAGACGGTACTGCGGTAAAGACTCCCGGAAGCAAGCTGTTCCCCTATATTCAGGAAAATATCGATGAAGTCATTACCGTTGAAGATGAAGAACTGGTAGTGGCGTTCCTTGATATGGTGGAAAATCACAAAATGGTGGTAGAGAACTCCGGACTTCTTACGGTTGCAGCGCTGAAGCATCTTCCTGTTAAAGACAAGAGAGTGGTTTCTATTTTGAGCGGCGGTAATATGGACATTATCACCATGTCCTCTGTGGTACAGCAGGGTCTGATCTTCCGCGACAGAATCTTTACGGTTTCCGTGCTTTTGCCGGATAAACCTGGTGAACTGTGCAGAGTGGCCGGTGTGATCGCACGGGAGAGCGGTAATGTCATCAAACTGGAGCACAATCAGTTTGTATCCACCAACAGAAATGCCGCTGTGGAACTGCGTATCACCCTGGAGGCGTTCGGCACAGAGCATAAACATCAGATCATGGAAGCATTGGAGAGAGAGGGGTATCAGCCCAAACTGGTTCGCACCAATATCTGATGTTTTGTCATAGGATGTAAATCTTACAGGCCGGATGCCCTCGGGCAGTGGAAAGGTTTGTGAGATGGTCAGATATGCAATACTTACAGTTTCCTGTCTGGTTTATGCTGCAGGAATCACGCTGTTTCTGGATCCCAATTCCCTTGCACCCGGCGGTGTCACGGGTATTGCGATCCTGTTAAACCGTATCACCGGAGTTGAGACCGGTACCATGATATGGCTTTTGAATATCCCTATATTGATTCTGGGCACAGTGAAGTTCGGTTATAAATTTATCCTGTCAACGCTTTACTGTACTGCTCTTACGGCTGTTTTTGCCAATTTGCTTGATGATTTTGGAGCGGCGACACAGAATCCCCTGGTGGCAGCGCTTGCCGGCAGTGCATTGATGGCAGTGGCTATGGGAATGATCTTTAAAGCAGGTGGCACCACAGGCGGTATGGATATCATTGTCAAGGTGCTTCGTCTGAAGGTTCCCCATCTGAGAACGGGCTCGCTCTTTCTGATGTTTGATGCCTTTATTGTCACGGCGTCTTTTGCGGTGTTCCGGGATATTGACAAAGTGGTCTATGCAGGACTGACCGTTTTTCTCACGTCCACAGTGCTTGATGCAGTGTTGTACGGAAGGGACGGAGCCAAACTGATCTACATCATCAGCGATGCCTCCGGTGCCATCACCTCCCGTCTTTTGGAGGAACTGTCCATCGGTGTCACACACATTCAGGCGGTAGGCGCGTACAGCGGCAAAGAGAAGAGTGTGATTTTCTGTGCGATTCGCAAACAACTTGCGCCCAAGGCCGAGGATATTGTCAGGCAGGAAGATCCGGAGGCATTCATGATCGTCACAAGTGCCAACGAGATTTACGGTCAGGGCCACAAAAGTATATTCAGTGAAAAATTGTAAAAAAGAATTTCGCACTGCCGTACCGGTGAAACGAATCGTTTGACCCGGGTACGGCAGTGTTATTCAAGAGGATTGGCAGATGTACATAGAATTACAGACAGAGAGACTGAAGTTACGGCCCCTTGTATGGTCGGATCTGGAAGCACTTTATGAGTATACCGGAGATAGAGAGAGTATACCGTATATGCTGTTTCTGCCTCACGAATCTTATGGGGAAGCACAAGATTTCTTGCGTAAGACTGTTGCGGAATGGGCGAAAGAAGATCCTGATTATTATGAATTTGCAATGGAACTTGACGGGAAGCTCATCGGTACCATGTCCGCATACAAGGAGGATGGCGGAAATGAGGTGGAATTCGGCTGGCTCCTTCATAGGGATTACCGGGGGCAGGGATTTGCGGTTGAAGCTGCATTGGCTGTAAAGCAGTTTGCCATTGAACGGTTAAAGCCTGAAAGGCTTACTGCGCACTGCGATAAAAGAAATCAGATCTCTGCCAGAGTGATGGAGCGCATCGGACTGAAATTTGCGGGGGAAGGCGCGAGAGAGTACCGGAGCGGAGAACGGGCGGCAGAACTTTGCTATGTGGAATACTTATAGTGCGAAGCGGCCGGATTTTAGAGGTGGACTGTAAGAAAAGCTTGAAGCTATCGTTCTGTTCTTTTTTTGTTTTTTGCAAAGTTTACGGCCTGAATCAGGAAAACTGGTAAAACAAATATAATTTAACGCCATTACGTTCCAAAACAAGAATAACTCTAATGCAGTCGTAAACTTAAGGGTACTATTACGTTCCAGATCAAGAAAAACGTCAATATGGTGGTAATTCTCAGAAATTTTCAGGGTCTAAATTACAAATAATGCTGATGCAGAGGCAATTCACAGGAATTTTTACCTTCCAAATCAGAGAAAATACTAATACAAACGTAATCTTCGGAAATTTTTACGGCTCAAATCAGAAAAATTGCCAAGTCAAACGTAATAGTAAAATGGGAGCTTCAAGGTGAACATATCTGGAAGCCAATTGGATACTGTTGCCGACCTTGTTTTTGTAGTAGTATCTTTGTTTAAGTTGTTGCCGGCAATCCATATTCCGGGGCGGTTGTGGATATGGGTCAGTGTAATTGCGATTATAAAAATCAGTAATATTATTCGAGGATATGTTTCTAAAAAAATATTAATATCTCTGCATACGGTTATGAACAAAGCAACGGGACTACTGCTGTTCCTGTTGCCTTTGACAATATCTTTCTTGGAATTGAAATACACTGCCATAGTTGTATGCTCTATCGCAACATTTTCCGCAATTCAAGAAGGAGTGTATGTTATAGTAGATAGCGGGTGTAAGTAAGCCAATTCCAATTCATCTGATTTTTGGTTTCTAAGAACATTTACGAGCCGGTTATATTGTTTTGAAAAAATAGTTGAGTGTAAAGAATTTTTACTTGACACCCATTGTTTTCTGTAGTATGATAAGCAAGGTGTTTCGCGCGAGTGCGTTTTTTCGTGCTGTCAACAGATAGAAAGCGGATGATTCCATGGAAAAGATATTTGAACAGGGACTGTTGTATGATTTCTACGGAGAACTTCTGACGCCCCACCAGAGAAGTATTTATGAGGATGCGGTATTTCAGGATATGTCACTGGGAGAAATCGCACAGGAGCGTGGAATCAGCAGGCAGGGCGTACACGACCTGATCAGGCGCTGCGACAGGATCCTTCAGGATTACGAGAGCAAGCTCCATCTGGTGTCACGGTTTGCCAGTGCCAAGGAAAAGATCAAAGAGATTGAGGCTCTGACCCGGGGGGAAGAACTGAGAGAAGTGCAGGACTATAAGGATTGCATGGATCAGATCCGCAAGCTGTCGGAGGAATTGATAGAGGATTTGTAAGCCTATTGAAGGGGAGAACAAATGGCATTTGAAAGTTTAACCGATAAACTGCAGAATGTGTTTAAGAATCTGCGAAGCAAAGGCCGATTAACGGAGGATGACGTCAAAGCCGCCCTCAAAGAAGTTAAGATGGCACTTCTGGAAGCGGATGTTAACTTTAAAGTGGTAAAACAGTTTGTAAAGTCTGTGGAGGAGCGCGCAGTAGGACAGGACGTGATGAACGGACTGAATCCCGGTCAGATGGTGATCAAGATCGTTAACGAAGAGATGATCGCCCTGATGGGAAGTGAGACTACTGAGATCGCCATGCAGCCCGGAAAGGCGATTACGGTCATCATGATGGCCGGTCTCCAGGGTGCAGGTAAGACCACGGCTACGGCCAAGCTTGCCGGCAAACTGAAGTTAAAGGGTAAGAAATCCCTGTTGGTTGCCTGTGACATCTACCGTCCCGCGGCTGTGGAACAGCTTGAGATCAACGGTAAGAAGCAGGAAGTGGATGTCTTTTCCCTTGGTACAAGCGTAAAGCCCGTAGAGATTGCAAGACAGGCCATTGCCCACGCTGAGAAGAACGGTCACAATGTGGTGATCCTGGATACAGCGGGACGTCTCCATGTGGATGAAGACATGATGAGTGAGCTTCAGGAGATCAAGGCAACGGTCGCTGTTCATCAGACACTCCTTGTAGTGGATGCCATGACCGGTCAGGACGCGGTGAATGTGGCAAAAGAGTTTGATGAGAAAGTCGGGATCGACGGCGTGATCCTTACGAAGATGGACGGTGATACCAGAGGTGGTGCAGCCCTTTCCATCAAGGCGGTTACCGGCAGACCTATTCTCTATGTAGGTATGGGTGAGAAGCTTTCCGATATGGAACAGTTTTATCCGGACCGAATGGCCAGCCGTATTCTGGGCATGGGTGATGTGCTTTCCCTGATAGATAAGGCACAGCAGAACCTTGATCTGGATGAGGATAAGGGCCGTGAGATGGCAGGCCGCATGAAGAAGGGTAAGTTCGACTTTGAGGATTACCTGGAGAGCATGAAGCAGATGCGTAAGATGGGCGGCTTGTCCAGTATCCTGAGTATGCTTCCCGGAATGGGTATAAAAGGTGCCGATCTGGAATCCATGATTGACGAGAAGCAGCTGAAGCATATGGAGGCCATCGTTCTATCCATGACGAAAGAGGAACGGCGCAATCCCAAGGTTCTGAATCCCAGAAGAAAGCACCGTATTGCCAAGGGCGCAGGTGTGGATATCAGTGTGGTGAACCGTTTTATCAAGCAGTTTGAACAGAGTCAAAAGATGATGAAACAGATGGGCGGCGGCAAGAGACGCGGCGGCATGTTCGGAGGTTTTCCGGGCATGGGCGGAAGATTTCCTTTTTAACGGAGACTTCCTTCAGTAGTAGATACGGACGGTAACGTTCTTATCAAATATATGGGCAGGATGCCTGAAGAAACTATTAAAAATATTGCGTAAGACGCGGAGGTAAAGAACAATGGCAGTTAAAATCAGATTGAGAAGAATGGGTCAGAAGAAAGCTCCTTTCTATAGAATTATCGTAGCAGATTCCCGTTCTCCCAGAGATGGCAGATTCATCGAGGAAATCGGAACTTATGATCCCAACACAGATCCCAGCACCTTCAAGATCAACGAAGAGCTGGCTAAGAAGTGGCTGGCTAACGGTGCTCAGCCCACTGAGGTTGTAGGAAAGCTTTTCAAGGCAGCCGGAATTGAGAAATAAGTCGG
The DNA here is from genome assembly GCA_045659805.1 of Acetatifactor sp. Taxonomy (GTDB): domain Bacteria; phylum Bacillota; class Clostridia; order Lachnospirales; family Lachnospiraceae; genus Acetatifactor. The sequence continues at coordinate 38,833 of JAZRCR010000090.1, read as the reverse complement.
CTGTTTAGACCTAGCTTGTTGGTTGCAGAAAGGCGTGGTGATTGTATGAAAGAATTAGTAGAAGTTATTGCAAAGGCACTTGTTGATCATCCGGAGGAAGTTGTTGTAACCGAGAAGAACGAGGGCAGAAATGTCATTATCGTAGAGCTTCATGTAGCATCATCCGATATGGGTAAAGTTATCGGTAAGCAGGGAAGGATCGCTAAGGCTATCCGTTCTGTTGTGAAGGCTGCATCATCCAAAGACAACAAAAAAGTCGATGTGGAAATCGTCTGATTCAAAGGCTGTCGCGGCAATTGCTGCGGCAGCCTGATTTTCATGGTTGTCTGCTTCGCAGATTCGCCGCAGGCGAAGAATTTGGCGGAGCGGAATATCTATATTTTAAGAGGTTTATGATGGAAGACAGATTACAGGTTGGTGTGATCACCTCCACCCACGGGGTGAGGGGAGAAGTGAAAGTATTCCCCACGACGGATGATCCCCAAAGATATAAAAGATTGAAAGAAGTGATCCTTGATACCGGTAAGGGAGATCTTGTGCTTGAGATTGAAGGTGTAAAGTTTTTCAAGCAGTTTGTGATCCTGAAGTTCAAGGGATTTGACAATATAAACGATATTGAAAAGTATAGACAGAAGAGTCTGTATGTGACCAGAAAGAATGCCGTCCGGTTAAAAAAGGACGAGTATTTTGTGGCAGATCTCATCGGGATGAAAGTTGTGGATGAGGCCTGTGCCCCTATCGGTATCATCAAGGATGTGATAGAGACCGGTGCCAATGATGTCTATGTGATTACCATGACGGACGGCAGGGAGCTCCTTTTACCTGCCATCAGGCAGTGTGTACTGAACGTGGACCCGGAGGGCGGCGTGATGCAGATTCATATTTTGGATGGCTTATTGGATTGATTTCAGAGGTGTGGCATGAAGTTTCATATTTTGACATTATTTCCTGAGATGGTAACAGACGGATTAAACACCAGTATCATCGGAAGAGCGGTAAGTCAGGGATTGCTCACGATTCATGCAGTGAACATCAGGGATTATACGGATGATAAACACGGAAAAGTAGATGACTATCCTTACGGTGGCGGAGCAGGCATGCTGATGCAGGCACAGCCGGTTTATGATGCCTATCAGTCTGTCACCGGCGGCAAAAAGATCAGAACTGTCTATGTGACGCCCCAGGGGCAGACCTTTACCCAGAAGATGGCCGAAGAGCTGGCAAAAGAAGAAGAGCTTGTATTTTTGTGCGGCCATTATGAGGGGATTGATGAGCGTGTTCTGGAGGAGGTCGTGACCGACTATGTATCTATCGGCGATTATGTTCTCACAGGAGGCGAACTTCCTGCCATGGTGATAATAGATGCGGTATCCAGACTGATTCCCGGTGTGCTGAACAATGAGGTATCTGCGGAGACGGAAAGCTTCCACAATGATCTGTTGGAATATCCCCAGTACTCCAGACCTGAGGTATGGCATGATAAGGCAGTGCCCAAGGTACTGTTGTCGGGCAATCATAAGAATATTGTGAGCTGGCGGCTGGAACAGTCAATGGAGCGCACCAGAGTAAGACGACCGGATCTGTTTGAAAAGTATCAGGAAAAGCTCTCTGCCATCAAAGATCTTTCCAAAAAGAAGAGAGAACATATTCACCTGATGCAGATGCTTCACAGAGGGAACGGCGAACTTATGTATCATAAAGGGGAGAGTGTTCTCCTGTATGACAGAAAATGTGATGCCTATATGATGACTGCTGCCACGGATGAGGCGGCCCGGGAAATGTGCAGTATGCTGTTTGACAACACAGATGTCAAAGAGAAAGCTGAACTGTTTGTGGTGAACCAGGAATGTCTGAAAGACCGGATCGAATCATTGATGAATGTCTGGTCACAGCGATGCTTCCAGGCATGCTATACGGCAAGGGAACCCCTCAGCGTCAGACATAAGGATATCAGGCGTCTGGATCTTACTTATCTTGATACGATTTCTGCGTGTTATCACGGCGGAGATAAGGCTTATGTGCGCTCGCGTCTTCAGGAATGTGCTGTATATGGGGCCTTTGTGCAGGATCGGTTAGTAGGTTTTGTGGGTCTTCATATTGACGGCAGTATGGGTATGCTCTATGTGGAGCCGGAATACAGACGTCAGGGAATCGCTGCATCGCTGGAAAGCTATCTGATTAACCGTCTGCTGGAGCTTGGATTCACACCGTACTGCCATATTGTGGCTGATAATGAGGCGTCGCTTAAGCTTCAGGAGAAACTCGGGCTTTACTTCTCCAAAGGAAACCTGTGGTGGATAGAACGAGTGTAAAAAAAATAATAAAAATGCTTGCATTATTTTGGATAGTATGGTAACATATGAATGTTGTGAAAACGAGATGGTCCTCTGTTACATTCAGGTATTAAGAACATCCATTTTATGAAGGAGGCTCTACAATGAGTAACATTAACATTATTAAGGAAATCGAAGCAGAACAGCTGAAGGCAGCTGTAGACGAGTTTCAGGTTGGCGATACCGTAAGAGTATACGGTAAGATCAAAGAAGGTAACCGTGAAAGAATTCAGGTATTTGAAGGCGTTGTTTTAAAGAGACAGGGCGGCAGCAACAGAGAGACTTTCACTGTAAGAAAGAACTCCAACGGTGTTGGCGTTGAGAAGACTTGGCCCTTACACTCTCCTAATGTTGAAAAGATCGAAGTGGTTAGAAGGGGTAAAGTAAGACGTGCAAAACTGAACTACTTAAGAGACCGCATCGGTAAGAAGGCTAAGGTAAAAGAATTAGTGAAATAATTGATGTGCGAAAGGACAATTACTTAGGTAGTTGTCCTTTTATTGTTAACAGAGGCTTGTTGTTATGGCGAAGAAGAGCGGATTGAGTTTTTACAGACGTAAAAAGCGAATAAATGCAGGGGTGATCAAGGAGATTTTCAGCTGGATCTTTGTGACCGTGCTGGCCGTGTTTCTGGCCGCTGTCCTGAATTATTTTATGGGCATGTCCACATATGTGGTCGGAACCTCCATGGAGCCCACCCTGTATAACGGACAGCGGATATTTATAGACAGGCTGACGTATACTTTATCCAAGCCAAAAGCGGACGATGTGGTGGTGTTCCTTCCAAACGGTAACAGGAATGCCCACTATTATGTAAAAAGAGTCGTTGCGGTACCCGGTGATAAGGTTTGGATCGACAACGGAACACTGTACGTCAACGGCGTGGAGTGTGAGCTGATTGGGGTACAGATCTCAGATGCTGGAATTGCCGCCAATGAGCTGACACTTGGAAAAGGAGAGTATTTCTGTGTGGGCGACAGTCCCGGAAGCAGTGAAGACAGCCGTTCGGCAGGTATCGGTCCTGTGGAATCGGAAGATATCATCGGAAAGGTCTGGTTCGCTCTGGAAGAGGGAGAAGGGGTTACCGGCTTTGTGAAATAAAGTTCCGACAGCCGGTTAAGATTGATTAAAGTGAGGGAAAGTAATGAATTATCAATGGTATCCCGGTCATATGACGAAGGCAAAGCGTATGATGCAGGAAAATATCAAACTGATAGATCTGATCATAGAGCTTGTGGATGCACGGATTCCTGTCAGCAGCAGGAACCCTGATATTGATGAACTGGGAAAAAATAAATCAAGGATCGTTCTTTTGAATAAATCTGATCTGGCAGACCCTGTCTGGAATAAAAGATGGGTACATTACTTTGAAAAGAAGGGCGCGTATGTTCTGGAGATCAATGCCAAGACCGGTGCCGGCGTCAAGTCTATCCAGGGGCTTGTGCAGGAAGCGTGCCGCGAGAAGATTGAAAGGGACAGGAGGCGAGGGATCGTTAACCGGCCTGTCCGTGCCATGGTTGTTGGTATCCCTAATGTAGGAAAGTCCACATTTATCAATGCCTTTGCAGGTAAAGCGTGTACAAAGACCGGCAATAAGCCCGGCGTCACCAAAGGAAAACAGTGGATCAGGCTGAATAAGAATCTGGAGCTTCTGGATACCCCGGGTATCCTGTGGCCTAAGTTTGAAGATCAGTTGGTAGGTCGGAATCTTGCTTTTATCGGTTCCATGAACGACGAAGTGATCATTATGGAAGAGCTGGCGCTGGATCTTTTGCAAGTGGTGAATGAGATGTATCCGGAGGCGCTTCAGAAGAGATATGGTCAGGAAGATGCCGCGCCGGTTGCAGAGCTTGCAGATATTGCCCGCAGCAGAAGGTGCTACGGAAAAGGGGAGGAGTTGGACCTTGAAAAGGCCGCTAATATTTTGATCGATGATTTCCGAAGCGGGCGGCTGGGACGTATGACTCTTGAGAGAGCAGAGGGAGAGCAGAATGAATAAGGCTTGGAAGGAAAGTATAAACACGGTTTTGTATCTGGTCGGTGTGATCTTTCTCACCTGGTTTGTGCTCACTTATGTGGGGCAACGCACAGAGGTCAGCGGTGATTCCATGGAGTCCACACTGACAGACGGCGATAACCTGATCGTTGATAAGATCACATACCGGTTCAAGGATCCACAGAGATTTGACATTATTGTTTTTCCTTTTCAGTATGAAGAGGAGACCTATTATATCAAGCGAATCATAGGGCTTCCGGGGGAGACGGTAAGGATCGATGAGGAAGGTGTGATCTATATCAATGAGGAACCGTTAAAAGAATCCTATGGAAGAGAAGTGATCCGTGACGACAAGATAGGGATTGCATCAGAGCCCATTACACTGGGGGAGGATGAGTATTTTGTTTTGGGCGATAACCGTAACAACAGCTCTGACAGCCGGATGCAGGTGGTGGGCAACATTCACCGAAAGGATATTATCGGACGGGCATGGCTTCGGATCTGGCCGCTGAACAAGTTCGGAATTTTGAAACATCAATAAGAGGAAAACACATGGTACAGAGCATAAAAGAGATCAAAGATCAGTTACAGGCAGCTTCCCTACATGAGCTGCCTGCATTTGTAAGAAATTACAGTTCGGACGAAAGAGACGGCGTCAGAAAGCTGGTTCAGTCGGCTGTGAAGAGAATAGAGGCATATGAGAAAGAGATTGCACGGACTGAGCAGCTGAAGCGGTATGAAAGAGAATACGCTGCGTATACCCATATCTGCGGAATCGATGAGGTAGGAAGAGGGCCGCTGGCAGGTCCGGTGGTTGCAGGTGCCGTTATTCTGCCAAAGGATTGCGATATTTTATACATTAACGATTCCAAACAGCTCTCTGAGAGAAAAAGAGAGGAATTGTATGATGTCATTATGGAGAAAGCCATAGCTTGCAGTCTGGGTTACGCTTCCCCGGAAAGGATCGACGAGATCAATATTCTGCAGGCTACTTACGAGGCTATGCGGCAGGCCGTGAGCGGACTTTGTGTGCCCCCGGATCTTTTGTTGAATGATGCGGTTACCATACCGGGAGTGGCGATCAGGCAGGTTCCCATTATCAAAGGAGATGCCAAGAGTATTTCCATCGGCGCGGCAAGTATCGTGGCAAAGGTTACAAGAGACCGTCTGATGGTGGAGTATGACAGGGTATTCCCGGAATATGATTTTGCAGGCAATAAAGGATATGGAAGTGCAGTTCATATGGAAGCATTGAGAAAATACGGCCCTACGCCGATCCACAGAAGAAGCTTTATCCGAAATATCATAGGGGAGGAAGCAGATTGAACCAAAACAACCGCAGAGTAGGAGCAGATGCGGAAGAGAAAGCGGTGGAATTCCTGATTGGTCAGGGTGCGACGATCCTTAAGAGAAATTTTCGCTGCAGACAGGGTGAGATCGATATTATCTGCAGGCACCGGGGATATCTTGTGTTTGTCGAGGTCAAGTTTCGCTCGTCTGAAGAAAAAGGCAATCCCGGAGAGGCTGTGGGCATTGCAAAGCAGAGGGTAATCTGCCGGGTGGGAGATTATTACCGTTGTATCTATGGGATCGGACAATGCATGCCGGTCAGATATGATGTGATCGCAGTGCTTGGCAATGAGATTACCTGGTATCAGAATGCATTTTCTCACCGTTTTAGATGAATTTTAAAGAAAGTTTAATAATTTCTGTATACATATTTCATATTTTTATGTTTTAATGGTATTAGTAATAAAGATCGGGAGGTAAAGCTATGGCGAATATTTTAGTGTGTGATGATGACAGAGAGATCGTTGATGCGATAGAGATCTATCTGAGTCAGGAAGGCTACCGTATTTATAAGGCATATGACGGTGAACAGGCCATAGCGCTTTTGGAGAATGAGGATATCCACTTATTGATCATGGATATCATGATGCCACGCCTGGATGGGATCCGTGCAACGCTTAAAATCAGGGAATACAGCAGTGTGCCCATCATTATCCTGTCAGCAAAATCAGAGGATACCGATAAAATATTAGGACTGAACATCGGCGCGGATGACTATATCACGAAACCCTTTAATCCTTTGGAAGTGGTGGCGAGAGTAAAGTCCAATCTAAGAAGATATACCTCTCTGGGCAGTCTGAATGCGGAGAGTAAGGCGCTGTATCAGGTGGGCGGCCTGGTGATCAATGATGATACAAAAGAGGTGTCAGTAGACGGTGAGACTGTGAAAATGACACCGATCGAATATAATATATTACTGCTCCTGATGAAGAATCAGGGCCGTGTATTTTCAATCAACCAGATTTATGAAAGTATCTGGAATGAAGATGCAATCGGGGCGGATAATACCGTGGCGGTACATATCCGCCATATCAGGGAGAAGATTGAGATCAATCCCAAGGAACCGAAATATTTAAAGGTCGTTTGGGGAGTAGGTTACAAGATAGACAAGCAGTGACAAGAGGGATCATTTTATGGAGAAACCGACAACGAGACGTTTGGTAATGGGTATAGTACAGCATCTTGCACTTGCTCTTGTGGTGATGATTGTCATATCTATCGCGCAGAACTCTGTAATTCAGGTGGAGAATCTCTATGGAGAGATGAAGTATCATAAGCTTGACATTTTTGAGAGTACTGAAAAATTTGAGGATACCACTGTGTTCAGTGATATGTTTGATAACGCCGTGAGTGATCTGCTGACACTGGTGGTGATAAAGGGACAGCTCGAGACAGACGGGGTATACGATGGACAAAAGATGGTGGATGTGACTGCTTTTGTGAACCGCAGGGAGGTGGTCAGTCAGTGCCCGATCACGGCGGTTTACCGGCTTGACGATCTGGTGAAGTGGAGCAAGAACGGTATCACAATGGGGACGATTACCCTTACCAAAAAAGAGTTTGTGGATTTCTTCCGGGATAATATGCTGGGAATCGACCATTTTTATTTGGATGATGAGACCGGCAATCTGAAATACCGCGGTGACCTGACCGAAGGAAGTGCGCAGGAACAGGAACTGAAAGAGCGCGAGGAGAACCGTCTGGTCTCCGATGCGGACGGTGAGCAGGTACAGGTGCTTGAAGACGAGCTTAACAGACTGATTCTGGAAGAGAAGTTGAAACAGCTTACAGAAAAATATTATAATTACCTGCAATATAATGAAGAAGAACTGGTGGATATGGCCTTCGGCTATCTGGTGTCCCATATGGATAAGCAGGTTACGCTTTCTGCGGATGGCGAGGAAGAATTGGTGCAGATGGAGATTCTGAAGCCCTTATATGCAACGGTGGACGGTCACATGCAGCTTATGGAAATAGCCGATAACTGGGTGGATTACTGTCGGTTGGAAAATAACGTGTGCGAGACGCTCAAAAGCTTTGCGCAAAACTATAGTCTTTATTCCGGCAGAAATGACCTGTATGCCAGGGGGAATACGAACCTTTCCTATCTGGTGCGCGTTCCGCAGGCGGAGGGGTACATTGATTATTCAAATCTTCCTGAGGAATTTCTTACGGATAATACCGGTGAAATTGACAACTATTTTGAAGATATCGGAAAGTACATCAGTTATTCGGTGGACGATATTGAATGCGTAGGAAATGTAAATATCTCTGATGATCAAATGTATCATATGGTTGAGACCCACAAATATGCATATCCGGAAGGAACCCGAATATGGATTGGAGTGGATATTGATTTTGAAATCGAGGGAGATCAGTTTGAGACCGGTTATATAAAATTTAACAGTATCGTACCGAGAATGAAGCAGTATATACTGCTGATCGGGGTCTGCCTTGCGGCTTGGCTGGTCATTTGGAGTTATCTTACCTATACAGCCGGCTGGACTTATGATGAGAAAGGACAGCGGATTTTGTATCTGAACGGATTCGACAAGCTGTATACCGAGTTCGTCCTTGCTCTGGGTGTTGCACTGGCCTATGGCGGCTACAGGCTGTTTTCCGTGCTGATGTCTTTAGCGCTGGAAGAACAGTATATAGGATTCAAGCTGTTTGCCGTGGATCCCGGAAGACCTCTTGGCTGGTATCTGATTCTGTTAGCGGCACTGTATGGATTTGCAGTCAGCTTTTTTTTCAGCATTCTATGGTACAGTCTGGTGCGCAGGATCAAGGGAAGAAACCTGTGGAAGGACAGCTTCCTGAATCGCCTGTGGAGAAAATGTCATAAGGGAGCAACCAGTGTGCTGTACCACAAGAGTGTGATGGTCAGGACCATCATACCCTACAATCTGTTTATTGTAGTGAATCTGTTCGGTTTGGCATGTTTGTCTGCTTTTTCCGATAACCGCTTTTTTGTTATCTCTGTTGGGATCTGTCTGTTGATTTTTGACGCGCTTACCGGAGTGTTGCTGTTTCGCAATAACGCTGAGCTTGCTGATATTGTAGACGCCATAAAACGTATCCGTCAGGGAGAGGTGGACTGTCAGCTGGAGGCTGACAAACTTCACGGGGAAAACAGAGAGATGGCGGAGGCGGTCAACAATATAGGCGAAGGCATCAGAAATGCAGTGGCAACCAGTATCAAAGATGAGAGGATGAAGACAGACCTGATCACCAATGTTTCCCATGACATTAAGACGCCGCTGACTTCCATTATCAACTATGTGGATCTGCTGAAGCGTCAGGAGATCAAGGATGAGCAGATCAAAGGTTACATTGAAATACTGGACACCAAATCCCAACGTCTGAAGCAGCTGACAGATGACCTTGTGGAGGCGTCCAAGATTTCCTCAGGCAATATCGTGCTGAGTCTGGAGCGTCTGAACCTGACAGAGCTGCTGAATCAGTCACTGGGAGAATTCTCTGAGAAATTTGAAGAGAAGCAGCTTACAGTGGTCTTCGAACATGCGGACCGCCAGGCTTTCATCTATGCTGACAGTCGACGAATGTGGAGGATTATTGAAAATCTGTTCAATAATATCTATAAATATGCCATGCCGGTAACAAGAGTCTACCTTTATGTCAATATTGATAAAGAAGGATACATTGTGATGTCTTTAAAAAATATTTCTGAGATGCAGCTTAATGTTCATTCTGACGAGCTGACAGAGCGTTTTATCAGGGGCGATATGTCCAGAACCACGGAAGGCAGCGGTCTTGGACTGTATATTGCAAAGAGCCTGACAAGAGCGCAGGGTGGTGAGTTTACCGTGTATATGGATGGAGACCTCTTTAAGGTTACGCTGGTTTTCCCGGAATATCGGGAAGAAACAGAATCGAATAAAGAAGAACACACAGATGAAGCCGCCGGTGTTTGATCCCGGCGGCTTTTAATTGACTATTCAGTGAATAATGTGCGGTTGTTATATGCATCCAGGATGCTGTGCATTTTCTCGGTAGTAGCCATGGCATTTGAGAGAGAAACGTCATGATTCATAAAGTCGATCAGAGATGCGGTAAATTTGCACATGTCCGCTTCAATAAAGTAAGGTCTGCTGTAAATATCGGGAGGAAGATAGGTGAGGTTGGTCACGATCACCTTGTCAAAGTATCCCTTTTCATAGGCTTCGTCAAATGCTTTCAGGCCTTCTGTAAAGAGTCCGAAGGTACAGCAGATGAACACACGTCTGGCGTTCATTTCTTTTAACTGATGTGCTGTATCCAGCATGCTTCCGCCGGAAGAGATCATATCGTCGATAATGATAATATCCTTGCCGTCGATATTGTCACCGAGGAATTCGTGAGCTACGATGGGATTCTTACCGTTTACAATGGTAGAATAATCCCTTCTCTTGTAGAACATACCGGTATCTACACCCAGTACGGTTGCAAAGTAAATGGCGCGGTCCAGTGCACCTTCGTCAGGACTGATAACGATCAGATGATCCTTGTCAACGATCAGATCCTGCTCTGAGTGGAGTAGTGCCTTGATAAACTGATATGGCGGTGTAAAGTTGTCAAAGCCGTTTAACGGTGTGGCGTTCTGTACCCGGGGATCGTGGGCGTCAAAAGTGATAAAATTACTGATACCCATATCTCTCAGCTCGGTGAGAGCATATGCGCAGTCTAAGGATTCCCGTCCGCTGCGCTTGTGCTGTCTGCCCTCATACAAAAAGGGCATGATTACATTGATGCGGTGAGCTTTGCCGGTGCATGCTCCGATCACTCGCTTCAGATCCTGATAATGGTCATCAGGAGACATGTGATTGGTATAGCCGTTGATATCGTAAGTTATACTGTGGTTACACACATCCACAAGAATAAAGAGATCTTTGCCGCGGATAGACTCGCGGAAGCGGGCCTTTGCTTCACCACTGCCGAAACGGGGCAGTTCAAGCTCTACAAGATAGTTATCTTCTATGTATCCATGAAAAGCAGGATCGTTTTTCACCTTATCATTATGTATACTTCTGCGAAACTCCACAAGGTAGTCATTGATCTCCCGGCCCATCTTTGCAGCAGAAGGAAGAGCTACAAGCTTCATGGGAGCTACGGGCATGGCATTTTCCAGTTCACGTAAATTAGGCATATTATCCTCCGTAATGTATAATGGTTTGACGTTGTTCTGAGGGAAAAGGTCCACTGTCCGGCAGTTCCTTATCCCGGAACAACATCTTCTTATTAATTTATATCATTATGGTAGTGACACGTCAAGGAATTTCTAGTAGAATAGGGGTAGGAATATGGTTGTGATTGTTGAAGTTGACCGGATTGCGTCGGTTTGAGAGCGGAAACGGCGAAAGTATAATGTTTAGTATGTCATATATAGAAGGATAGAGTTATGAAAAGGAAAGAGCATGTTGTAAGGAGGGTTCTTCCCGGCAGTATCGGGCAGGAGCTTGAGATAGAGGTTGGCGATAAGATACTTGAGATTGATAATACCGTGATAGAGGATATTTTCGATTATCAGTTCCTGATACAGGATACTTATATTGAGGTGCTTGTGGAGAAGGCAAATGGAGAGCAGTGGATTTTGGAGATCGACAAAGATTACGACGAGGATCTTGGAATCGAGTTTGAGAACGGTCTGATGGATGAATACCGGCATTGTCACAATAAATGTATTTTCTGTTTTATTGATCAGATGCCAAAGGGAATGAGGGACACGCTGTATTTTAAGGACGACGATTCCAGGCTGTCCTTTTTGCAGGGAAACTATGTGACACTTACCAATATGTCTGATTACGATATCGACAGGATTGTCCGTTATCATCTGTCGCCCATCAATATTTCTTTTCAGACCATGAATCCGGAGCTTCGCTGTATGATGCTGAATAACCGGTTTGCCGGAGAAGCGCTGAAGAAGGTCGATATCCTGCATGAAGCCGGTATTACCATGAACGGTCAGATTGTTCTGTGTAAGGGTATCAACGACGGCGCAGAACTGGAATTCAGTATTCGGCAGCTGATGAAATATATTCCCCATCTGGAGAGTGTTTCCGTGGTGCCCGTAGGTCTGTCAAAGTACCGTGAAGGTCTGTATCCTTTACAACCCTTTACACGGGAGGATGCAAAGGAAGTGATCAGGATGATCCATAGCTTTCAGCAGGAATGCATGGAAAAGCACGGATCGCATTTTGTGCATGCCAGCGATGAATGGTATCTGCTGGCGGGAGAAGAGCTTCCCGAAGAGGCACGGTATGACGGATATCTTCAGCTGGAGAACGGTGTCGGTATGCTCAGGCTGCTGATCGGGGAATTTGAGGAAGCAATGGAGGAGGCGATGTACCGGTATGCCTCTAAGGCGGTTCCTTCCCATAGGGAGCTGGCTGTGGCCACAGGTTTGCTTGCTTATCCTTATATCTGTGATATGGCAAGGCAGATGGAAGAAGTTTTTCCCTGGCTTACGGTCCATGTATATCCCATAACCAATGAATTTTTCGGAGAGAAGATAACGGTATCGGGACTGCTTACCGGACAGGATATCCTGAAACAGCTTTCGGGCCGCGCGCTCGGAAGCAGGCTGTTGCTGCCGCAGAATGTTCTTCGGAGCGGAGAGAATTACTTTTTGGATGATCTTACCGTTGAAGAACTGGAAAAAGCTTTACAAGTCCCTGTGAATATTGTAAAATCAAGCGGGTATGATTTTGTACAAACGGTTCTGGAAGGCTGATATTTGCGGATTCAGCCGTGGAAACGTAAGATAGAAGGAGGCATTTATGGCAAAAAGAAGATCCAAGCCAATTGTGGCGGTGGTGGGAAGACCCAATGTGGGTAAATCCACACTGTTTAACGTGTTGGCCGGTGAAAATATTTCCATCGTAAAAGATACCCCGGGTATCACCAGGGACAGGATCTATGCTGATGTGACCTGGCTCGATCAGTCCTTTACCCTGATCGATACCGGCGGTATTGAGCCTGACAGTAAGGATATCATCTTGTCTCAGATGAGACAGCAGGCTGAGATTGCAATGGAAACGGCGGATGTTATCATATTCCTTGTTGATGTGAAGCAGGGACTGGTGGATGCGGATTCCAAGGTGGCGGACATGCTGCGCCGTTCCAAGAAGCCGGTAGTCCTGGTAGTCAATAAAGTGGACAGCTTTGAGAAATATATGGCTGATGTCTATGAGTTTTATAATCTGGGTATCGGTGATCCCCATCCTGTATCCGCTGTCAACCGCCTTGGCATCGGTGATATGCTGGAAGCAGTGACCGAACACTTTGACAGGCACGAGACAGAGGAGGAAGAGGACGACCGCACAAGAGTTGCCATAGTAGGGAAACCCAATGTAGGCAAATCATCCATCATCAACAAGCTTCTCGGTGAGAACAGACTGATCGTTTCCGATATTGCCGGTACCACCAGAGATGCGGTGGATACGGAGCTTACTTTTAATGGTAAGGAGTATGTCTTTATCGATACGGCCGGCCTCAGACGCAAGAATAAGATCAAGGAAGATCTGGAGCGCTTTATGATCGTGCGGACTGTGAGCGCTGTTGAGCGGGCTGATGTGGTAGTGCTTGTCATTGATGCTTCCGAGGGCGTGACAGAGCAGGATGCCAAGATTGCGGGTATCGCCCACGAGAGAGGAAAAGCTGTGATCATAGCTGTCAATAAGTGGGACGCCATCGAGAAAGATGACAAGACGATCTATCGTGTCACGGAGCGTGTGCGTGACACGCTGGCTTATATGCCTTATGCGGAGCTGTTATTTATATCGGCCAAGACAGGACAGCGTCTGAATAAGCTGTTTGAGACCATCGACATGGTAAGTGAGAATCATGCCATGAGAGTTTCCACCGGCGTGCTGAACGAGATCATGGCAGAGGCGGTGGCAATGCAGCAGCCGCCCTCAGACAAGGGAAAGAGGCTGAGGCTGTACTATATCACGCAGGTGTCAGTGAAGCCGCCCACCTTTGTGATCTTCGTAAATGATAAGGAACTGATGCATTTTTCTTATACGAGATATATAGAAAATCAGATCAGGGAAACCTTTGGCTTTAAAGGAACGCCTCTGCGGTTCATCATCAGAGAGAGGAAGGAAAAGGAACAGTAATGGAACGTTTTGTATGTTTGATCATAGGCTATGCGTTCGGCGTGTTTCAGACGGCATATTTTTACGGTAAGGCAAAAGGGATCGATATCCGTAAACACGGCAGCGGCAATGCGGGAACTACCAACACACTGCGTGTGCTTGGGACCAAGGCCGGTCTGATCGTTTTCTTCGGTGACTGCATCAAATGCATCCTTGCTGTGACTGCCGCGAGACTGATCTACGGTACAAGCTGTTCCGATGTGATCTATCTTTTGTGTATTTATGCGGCTGCCGGTGCAATTTTGGGACACAATTTCCCGTTTTACATGTACTTTAAGGGAGGAAAAGGCATTGCAGCAACGGCTGGACTGATCCTTTCCCTGCATCCCGTTTTTATCCCTATGGTGATCATTGTGTTTTTTGGCATTTTTGCGGTGACACACTATGTTTCTCTGGGCTCTCTTTTGATTTATGTGGGCCTTTTGACGGAGATGATCATCTGCGGTCAGCTGGGATTGTTCCATATGGAGCAGGTGTATTTGAATGAAATGTATGTTGTGACATTTCTGCTGGCTGTCATGGCCTTTTGGAAGCATAGGACCAATATTGTCCGTCTGCTCAAAGGACAGGAGAGGAAGACATATCTTTTTAAGAAGAATCAGGTTGATTAGGAGGAATTATGGCTAAAATCGGTTTGATCGGAGCAGGAAGCTGGGGCAGTGCGCTGGCAGTGCTTCTACATAATAACGGTCATGAGGTCTGTATCTGGTCTGCACTGGAGCAGGAGATCACTATGCTGAGGGAGACGCATGAGCACAAGGCGCTTGCAGGTGTTAAGCTCAGCGAAGACATCATCTTTACCACCAGTCTGGCCGAGGCGTTGGAAGATAAAGATCTTTTGGTGCTTGCGGTGGCAAGTCCTTATGTGAAAAGTACGGCAAGGCTGATGAAGGATCTGGTTAAGGACGGACAGGTGATCGTCAATGTGGCAAAAGGAATTGATGAAACCAGCCTGATGACTTTGTCTGAGATCATAGAGGGTGAGATCCCCCAGGCTGAGGTGGCTGTGATGAGTGGTCCTTCCCATGCAGAGGAAGTGGGCAGAGGGCTTCCCACTACCATTGTGGTAGGTGCCAAAAGAAAAGCTACTGCCGAATACATCCAGAATCTGTTTATGAGTCAGGTGTTCCGTGTCTATATCAGTCCGGATATCCTTGGGATCGAGCTTGGCGGATCCCTCAAGAATGTGGTTGCCCTTGCTGCCGGTATTGCCGACGGACTGGGCTACGGGGATAATACCAAGGCTGCACTGATCACCAGAGGTATCACCGAAATTGCAAGACTGGGTACCGCAATGGGCGGAAACTTTGAGACATTTTGCGGTCTGACCGGTATCGGCGATTTGATCGTGACTTGCGCCAGCGTACATTCCAGAAACCGCCGCGCCGGCGTGCTCATCGGTCAGGGCTATTCCATGGAAGATGCCATGAAGGAAGTGAAAATGGTTGTGGAGGGTGTGTACTCTGCCAAGGCAGCCATGGCACTTGCGGAAAAGTACGGTGTGCAGCTGCCGATCATAGAGCAGGTAAATCAGGTATTGTTTGAAGGAAAACCGGCAGATCAGGCAGTCAGAGATCTGATGCTCAGAGATAAGAAAATGGAAATTATCGGTTGGGAGGATTGAAATGGAAGGTGCAATGGAGCAGATCCGCAGCGGTGGTTTTGCGGGGAGCAGTGAATATGTGGCAAGTGAAGAGTTGATGGCGAGTGTCAACGTTGCAATTGCACTGAAGAAGCCCCTTTTGATCAAAGGGGAACCGGGTACCGGCAAGACCAAGCTGGCAGAAGCTGTGGCTAACGGACTGGGTAAGCGTCTGATCATCTGGAATATCAAATCCACCACCAAGGCTCAGGAGGGCTTATACGTCTATGACACCATCCAGCGTCTCTATGACGGCCAGTTTGGTGAGGAGGGTGTTGATGATATTGCTAAATATATCAAGCTTGGAAAGCTCGGAGAGGCGTTTGACAGCGAAGAGCAGGTTGTGCTTCTGATCGATGAGATAGACAAAGCCGATCTGGAATTCCCCAACGACCTTCTGTGGGAGCTTGATCAGATGGAATTTTATATCAACGAGACCAAGAGAACAGTTAAGGCAAAACACAGACCGATCGTGATCATTACCTCCAATGCGGAGAAGGAGCTTCCCGATGCTTTCCTTCGCCGCTGTATTTTCCACTATATCGATTTCCCGGATAAAGATTTGATGAGTGAGATTGTGAAGGTACATTATCCCAATGTGGAAGAGAATGTCCTGAAGAATGCAATGGAAGCATTTTATGATATCCGTGCGATCCGCGATATCCGAAAGAAACCCAGTACCTCCGAGCTGATTGACTGGATCAATGCCCTGCAGATCGGTGGGATACCCGCTGACAGGATCCGCTGCGAGCTGCCTTTTGTGGGCGTTGTGGTAAAGAAAGACGAGGATCTGGAACTGGTGAAGCATTCCGGCAGGTGATGAGTATGTTTCTTGATTTTTTTCATGCTCTGAGAGCCAAAGGGCTCCATGTGACATTGGGAGAGTGGCTGACCCTTCAGGAGGCACTGGAAAAGGGATTGTGCGGAAGCAGTCTCACGCAGTTTTACTATGTGGCGAGAATGATTCTGGTGAAGAGCGAGACGGATTTTGACAAATACGATATGGCCTTTGAAGAGTGCTTTAAGGCGGCTCAGCGGGAGACCGAAGTGGGAGCCGAAATGCTCCGCTGGCTGGATAAATCTGACATGATGGAGCTTGCCCACGAGGAGGCAAGAAGTCATCTGAATCAGATGGAAGAGGTTCAGGTGGATAAAGAAGATGTGGAAGAGAAGTTCAGACAACGTCTGAAAGACCAGGACAGTGAGCACAACGGAGGCAGTTACTGGATCGGTACCATGGGTAAGACTTCCTTTGGTAACATGGGCGGCAATGTCGGCGGTGTGCGGGTAGGCGGCAAGACCGGTTATCAGTCAGCATTTGCAGTTGTGGGCGCCAGAAAATACCGGGATTTCCGGGATGATAAAGTGCTTGATAACAGGCAATTCCAGCTGGCTTTCCGCAAATTGAGACAGTTTTCCAGCAGGCTTGACATACCGGAAACGGAGCTTGATATTGACGGCACTGTGGATAAGACCTGCAACAATGGGGGATTCCTTCGGATCGTCATGAAGAAACCCCGTAAAAATGCAGTGAAACTACTGCTTCTGATGGATTCCGGCGGCACCATGATCCCCTTCAGCAGTCTGCTGAACGATCTGTTCCAGGCAGTTCACAAATCCAATCACTACAAGGATGTAAAGACTTACTATTTCCATAACTGCATTTACAGCAAGCTGTATAAGACGCCTGAGTGTGAGAACGGTGACTGGATTGATACAGAGTGGATGTTCCGCAATGTGGACAGTGACTATAAAGTGATCATTGTTGGAGATGCAGCGATGGCGCCGGAGGAACTGTATTCCAATACCGGAAATTATCGCGGACCCAATGGCGGACTGTCGGGATATGAGTGGTTAAGCCTGATAAAGCGCAAATACAAAAAGATCGTCTGGCTCAACCCCAAGATGGCGCCCGGGCGCGCCCCCTGGAGAGAGGCCGAGACAGCTATCAAAGAAATGTTTCCGATGTACAAACTGACGGTTGAC
The DNA here is from genome assembly GCA_045659805.1 of Acetatifactor sp. Taxonomy (GTDB): domain Bacteria; phylum Bacillota; class Clostridia; order Lachnospirales; family Lachnospiraceae; genus Acetatifactor. The sequence continues at coordinate 21,370 of JAZRCR010000090.1, read as the reverse complement.
GGTCTGAATCAGGCAATGATCAAGCTGATGGTCAATAAATAAGCTTTTTAAATGTTGACAAGTCGCAGAACTGTCGCTATAATGTCACTTAACAGAATAAGTTGTAACGCGATGATGGGAAGAGTACTGCTGCCGAGGTTCGGACAGAGAGTTGCCGGTTGGTGAGAGGCGCAGGAAAGACAGTGGGAAGTACATCCCTGAGCTGCAGGCTGAACGGTATCCTGACAGATACTCAGTAAGTTTTGCCGGAGGCACCGATATCTGCCGGAGTAATGTGTTTTACTTGCTGAGCTGCAAGGTGTGAGCCTTGCGGGAACATTAGGTGGTAACGCGAGCGTGGCTCGCCCTTTTGAAAAAGGGCGGGCTTTTTTATGTCACAGGAAATCCCTGGAGATTTCTTGTGACATAAAAAGCTCCACGGAGATGCGCACTCGCGCGTACAAGGTAAATGTCGCTTTCGCGACAGCGCTCGACGCGAGAGTCCGCAGGCGGACTCTTTGCTCTATTTATATTTATACAGAAAAGGAGAACGGGAAAATGACTATTTTTGACGAGTTAAAGGCAAGAGGACTTCTTGCACAGCTGACTGATGAAGAGGAGATTAAGGAACTGATCAATAACGGTAAGGCTACATTTTATATCGGTTTTGACCCCACCGCAGACAGTCTGCATGTAGGACATTTCATGGCACTGTGCCTCATGAAGAGACTGCAGATGGCAGGCAATAAGCCCATTGCACTGATCGGTGGCGGTACAGCTATGATCGGTGACCCTTCCGGCAGAACGGATATGCGTTCCATGATGACCAAAGAGACCATTGAACACAACGTAGAGTGCTTTAAGAAGCAGATGAGCCGCTTTATCGACTTCTCTGAGGGCAAGGCACTGCTTGTGAACAATGCCGACTGGCTTTTGAATCTGAATTATGTGGAGCTGCTCCGCGATGTGGGTGTACACTTCAGTGTCAACCGTATGCTGACAGCCGAGTGCTACAAGCAGCGTATGGAGAAGGGACTGAGCTTCTTAGAGTTTAACTACATGATCATGCAGAGCTATGACTTTATGGCATTATATGAGAAATACGGCTGTAACATGCAGTTCGGCGGCGATGACCAGTGGAGCAACATGCTGGGCGGTACCGAGCTGATTCGCCGTAAGCTGGGCAAGGATGCTTATGCAATGACCATTACCCTGCTGTTGAATTCCGAGGGTAAGAAGATGGGAAAGACCCAGAAGGGTGCTGTTTGGCTTGATCCCAACAAGACAAGTCCTTATGAGTTCTATCAGTACTGGAGAAACGTTGCGGATGCCGATGTCCTGAAGTGTCTGCGCATGCTGACCTTCCTGCCTCTTGAGCAGATCGATGAGATGGATCAGTGGGAAGGAAGTCAGCTGAATCAGGCCAAGGAGATCCTGGCTTACGAACTGACCAAGCTGGTTCACGGCGAGGAAGAAGCAGAGAAAGCTCAGGCCAGTGCAAGAGCACTGTTTGCAGGTGGCAACGCGGCTGAGATGCCTACGGTAGAGCTGACCACAGATGATTTTACGGACGGAACCATTGATATTCTAGCTGTGCTTGTGAAGGCCGGTCTGACCGCTTCCAGGTCTGAGGCGAGACGTGCTGTAGAGCAGGGCGGTGTCACTGTGGAAAACGAAAAGGTGACTGACTTCAAAACGGTATACGCACAGGACCGGTTTGCCGGAGAAGGTATGGTGGTAAAACGCGGTAAGAAGAACTTCAAGAGAGTGAAAATGTAAGTTGTTGTATTGAATATCTGCAAAGCCTTCTGCATATACATTTAACAGTATATGCAGGAGGTTTTTTTATGAATCATCATTCAATGAATACATATGACCTTTATCACGACATTCAGGTTCGGACAGGCGGAGAGATCTATATCGGCGTCCTTGGGCCTGTAAGAACCGGGAAGTCCACTTTTATCAAGCGGTTCATGGATGTGATGGTACTTCCCTTTATGGAAGACGAACATGCCAGGACGAGAGCACAGGATGAAATGCCCCAGAGTGCAGGCGGAAAAACGATAACAACCACAGAACCCAAATTCATTCCCAAGGAGGCTGCAAAAGTGGCTCTGGATGAGGATGTGGAAGTGTCAGTCAGACTGATTGACTGCGTGGGATATATGGTGGATGGGGCCTCCGGACATTTGGAAGAAAATGAGGAACGGATGGTGAAGACACCCTGGTTTGAGTATGAGATCCCCTTTACGCAGGCGGCTCAGATCGGAACGGATAAAGTAATGAACGATCACTCTACCATAGGACTGGTGATCACTACGGATGGAAGTTTTGGAGAAATCCCCAGGAATAATTATCTTGCGGCAGAGGAGAAGACCATAACGGCTTTAAAGCGTCTGCAGAAACCGTTTCTTGTTTTGCTTAATTGCATGAAGCCTTATTCGGAGGATGCGAAGAAGCTTGCAGAGGAGATTGGCGGCAAGTACGGTGTAGCGGTCTTGCCGGTAAACTGTGAGCAGCTGAAAAAAGAAGATATTCACAGAATACTGGAACAGATCCTGTATGAATTCCCCATATCAGTCATGGAATTTTATATGCCCAAATGGGTTGAAATGTTGCCTGGTGACAATCGGATGAAACAGGAACTGACAGATAAAGCCATGGAAATGATGAGAGAATATGATACGGTGCGGGACGTGATGATGAAACCGGTGCAGCTGGAGAGTCAGTATATAAAGCGTGTCAAGACCGATTCGGTGAATCTGTCAGACGGCTGTGTCAGGATACAGCTTGATGTGGACGAAGCATATTATTACGAAATGTTGTCAGAAATGATAGGTGAATCCATCACAGATGAATATCAGCTGATTAAGCGTCTGAAGGAATTTGCTGCCATGAAAAAAGAGTATGCCAAGGTTTTACAGGCGGTGAACAGTGTGCGCATGAAGGGTTACGGCGTGGTGACACCTGAAAAGGAAGAGATCACACTTGATCAGCCGGAACTTATCAGGCACGGCAATAAATTCGGTGTGAAGATAAAGGCTGTCAGCCCTTCCATTCATATGATCCGTGCAAATATTGAAACTGAGATCGCACCCATTGTGGGAACGCAGGAGCAGGCAGATGATCTGATCCGTTATATTAACACTGCTGACACCGGAGGACAGGGCATATGGGATACAAATATCTTTGGTAAAACCGTCGAACAGCTGGTGGGAGAGGGCATTCACTCGAAGGTTGCTGCCATCGGAGATGAAAGTCAGGTGAAGCTTCAGGATACCATGCAAAAAATTGTCAATGACAGTAATGGCGGTATGGTCTGCATTATTATATGATACGGGACGGAGACCGGCAGGGAACGCTTTTCCTGCCGGCCTTTCCTTTCATATCAGTTGTCCGTATTCCTCCAGAGAAGAGAGCTTGATCATGTTTTTTCGCTTAAGATCCATGGAAGAATGGATATATCTGTCCAGAGTCACCTTTGTATTTGCGTGTCCCAGGATCTCGCTCAATGATTTGATCTCAAACCCGACTTCAATACATCTTGTGGCAAAGGTGTGACGCAATGTGTGAAAGTGAATACCGTTTAAACCACATTCCTCTAAAATTTTGCTGAGGCGGTATTGTAAGGCTCTGGGTTCCATATATTTGTTGGAAAGGCCTGTCAACAAGTAGGCTTTTGGATCAGTGATCTGCATTTGCCTGCAAAGTTCCTCGGTATAATCAGTCAGTGGAATGTATCTGTCAGAGCTTTTGCTTTTGGCTTCGCCGATGACTATCTGAGTTTTCTTTTGTGAATCACTCTGCAGAGTCTGTAATCTCTGCATGGTCTTGTTTACATGTATGAGTTTGGCTGAAAAAGATATGTCCTCCCGGCGGAGTGCACAGAGCTCGCCGATACGCATTCCGGTAAACAGCGCCAGAAGTATGCCGGATTTTACCAGGTCGTGATCTGCCCGCAGGTATTGCATAAGCTTTTTTTGTTCCTCCGTGGAAAGTATGCGCATTTCATTCCTTGTCTCTTTGGGATATACAACTTCAATATAGGGAAATTTGGTTTCCTGTTGACGTTCCAAATATTTCAGAATGGATTTGAGTACCGTCAGAATATCCCTGACCGTTTTGGGAGAAAGATTATGACAGGTTAAGAGTAAATGACTGAATCTTTCAATGAGAACGGTGTTCAGTTGATGGGGCAGATAGTTGCCAAGTGTAGGTTTAATATGGCGATTAATGATGGTGTGATATTTTATGTAGGTTGCATTTTTTATGCGGCTTCGGTTCAGAGTCAGCCACTCGTCGCAGTAATGGCTTAAGGCTTTTCCGGCGCATGCAGGCTTAACTGTGCCGGCATTTTTTACATCTGAAAGCTTCTTCTTTACATCGTTATATGTTGCGGCATACACATATCCGTACTTGACATTCCCCTTTATGTCATAGCTCCGGATATATCGCCCTTCCCAGCGGGAATCTTTTCTTTTATAAATGTTTTCTCCGCGTCTTGACATTTGATAATCCTCCTTTTATACATATTCTATATTACACTATTTTGAATATAGAATATTACAATTGTAATAAAATGTCGTTTTTGTTCCATTTTCGGTTCTTAAAGCAAACGTGTGGGCTTAAAAACCGGCTCGTTCCGGTGGTTGATAATGGAATGTAATTATGGTATGATTGTCGGTGACAGTATATCGGACCGGAGCAAAGGAGAATAACAATGACGGGAAATGAGTTGGCACAGCGTGTTTCAGACAATATAGGGAAAGTGATCGTTGGAAAGGAAGATGTGATAAAGCTTATGCTGGCTGCCGTTTTGGCTGACGGACATATACTTCTGGAGGATGTGCCCGGCACGGGTAAGACCAGGCTGGCAAAGTCTCTTGCCAAGTCGATTTCGGCAGAGTTTTCCAGGATTCAGTTTACACCGGACCTTTTACCCTCGGATATAACCGGTATCAATGTGTTTGACAGACAAAAGAATGCATTTGTCCTGAGAAAAGGTCCTGTTTTTACAAATATCCTTCTGGCGGACGAGATCAACCGTGCGACACCCAGAACCCAGGCGGGCCTTCTCGAGTGTATGGAAGAGCGTCAGGTGACCATTGACGGTGAGACATATATTCCGGGTGAGCCTTTCTTTGTGATCGCTACACAGAATCCTGTGGAGACCGCAGGTACCTTCCCGCTTCCGGAAGCGCAGCTGGACCGATTTATGATGCAGCTTTCCATGGGGCTTCCAAGTAAGGAGGAAGAGCTTGCGATCCTGGAGCGTTATATGGAGAAAGAACCCCTTGCTGAACTCTCGGGTGTATTGTCCGCGGAGGAACTTTTCCTGGCAAGAGAAAATGCCAGTCATGTTTTTGTACATAAATGTATCAGAGAATATATGGTGGAGATCGTTGAAGCTACCAGAAAGAGTGAGAGTATCACTCTGGGAGTGAGCACCAGAGGAAGCCTTGCGCTGCTTCGGTGTGTAAAGGCATATGCGTATCTTGAAGGAAGAGACTTTGTAACTCCGGACGATGTAAAAGCTGTGGCGGTTCCGGTGCTTGCCCACAGGATCGTTATGAGCTACAGTCATGGCAAAGGGAATGATTCCCGGTTGGTTCTTGAAAAGATCATGGAAACACTTCCGGTACCAACAGAGGAATTTAAAGCATGATGAAATTTATAGGAATCGGTCTTGCCGCTTTTGTGCTGTTTTGTGTACAGCGAATATTGTACCAAAGGCTTTGGAGCCGCAAGCTGAAGGTTACGGTGAAATTCTCAGATACACGAATGTTTCGGGGTGAGAGCGGAGAACTGGTTGAGGTTGTGGGAAACCGTAAGTGGTTGCCGCTCCCTGTGCTGAAGGTTAAATTTCAGACCGACAGGCATCTGGAGTTTGCCGACAAGGAATCCTCGAAGGTCACGGATCACTTTTACAGAAACGACATCTTTCAGATCGGCGGCGGAGAGAGGATCACGAGAAAACATACCTTCAAAGCGACAAGACGGGGTTATTATAAAATATTGGGTATTGAGCTGGTGTCAGGCGATCTCTTTCTTACGACGGAGATGGTGGAGAGGAGAAAAGAGGAAAGCTTTCTGTATGTTTACCCGGTTCCCTGCTGCAATCCGCAGTTTGTCAGGTCTCTCAGACAGTTAAACGGCGAGCTGCTTGTAAAAAGACACTGGATGGAAGATCCCTTCGAATACCGCGGGATCAGAGAATACCAACCCTATGACGATCTCAAGTGCGTGAACTGGAAGGCTACGGCAAAGACCGGCGAACTTAAGGTAAATCAGAAAAACTATACTTCCCAGCAAACGGTAAGGATTTTTCTGAATGCAGAGGATACGGGTATCCTGAAGAAGGAAGACGCCGTAGAGCTGGCGTTTTGTGTTGTCGCAGGGATCGCTTCCTTTTTTCTGGATCAGGGTGTGCTTGTCTCTGTGTATGCAAACAGTGTGGATATTGTGAACCGTGATCCTGTCAGAATAGAGGCAGGAGCCGGAAGCGGACAAATGGAAAGGATATATAAAGCTCTTGCCAGGATCGATGCGGACAGTTCTGTTGTCCCGTTCAGACAACTGTTCGGCGAGATGCTTCTCTGTGAAAACAGCAGTGTCAGGACGGTCGTTGTGGCGCCGAATGCTTATCCTGATTTTTTGGATTTGCTCAGGGAGTATGGGGAGAACGGCGGAGAATACGATTGGTTTTACCCTGTTTCGGGAAAAGAACTGCCGATATTGCCTGACTGGGCAGCTTCTCATGTGAATTGGGTCATGTCAGAGGAGGCGATAAGATGAGAAAAGAACCGATCATCATATTGCGGGAGATTCTGGTGACACAGATGAATCACTGGATCCTGTTTTTTGCGGGTGCTACTGTTTTAGGACTGTGGCGTGCAGAGGAACCGGCCTTATGGAAATGGATCATATACAGTCTGATCCCGCTTCTCTTTTTTGCGGTAAGAAGATATACCGACAGAGTGTTGACATTTATACTGACACACGTTGCTGTGATTGCTGCGGGTTTCATGATACCCTGTAAAAGTGTGGCAGATATGGTTCTGTACTGCATTTTGGCCGCAGCATACACTGTTGCTTCTGTTTATTGCAAGGTTACAAACAAAGAAGGCATTGACGGAGTGCTTCCTGTGGTGATCCCGGTCTTTGCGGCAGGCGGCTGTATGCTTTTGCTTCGCCACTATCGTCCCGGTCTTCTGGGGGAAATGTATTACCTTGTTCCGATCATTATTTTTTACGGCGTAAATTTTCTGAGGATTTATCTGGAACGTTATCTGCATTTCCTGACAGTGAATCAGAACAGTACCGGCCATATTCCGGCGAAGGAAATGTTTGGAACCGGATTCTTTCAGGTCCTGCTTCTCTCAGCAGGCATGTCCGGACTCATGCTGTTGATTTCTGATGTCGGTATTTTGGGTCGTATCGCAGAGATTCTGAAGAAAGTGATCCTTACTGTTCTCAGATGGCTGTTCCGAGGGTCGGGCGATACAAGTGATCAGACTGCATTGGGTCCGGAGGAAGCTTCCCGGATTCCGCAAAGCGGTACGCAATTTGCGGAGGAAGGCGGAACCTCACTGTTTTGGGAGATTGCGGAGAAGGTGGTTTTATCGGCAGCGCTTTTGGCGTTCTTCCTGTTATGCGGATATCTTTTGTTTGTATTTCTTAGATATATATACCGGAGTTTTGGCAAGAAAAAGTTTGTGGGCGAAAAAGAAAGTTATATCAGTGAAGTCCGTGAAAAGTGTGAATTGGAATCCGGTCGCAGAGAACGGGCGCCTGTTTTTGAAGTGTTCAGCATGAGAGAGCGGATTCGCAGATTCTATAAGCGTGAGGTGTGGGCTGCCAGATGGCAGTTGAATGCCGGGAAGGACCCTGAACGCCTGAACAGGATGACGGCAAAAGAGTGCGGCAGGTTAATGGCACGGGACAATCTTTCGTCAGTGTATGAAAAAGCGAGGTACTCCCACAAAGAATGTACTTCTGATGATATCAGGAGAGCGAAAGAAATGAAATAGCTGTCTTTTTGAGAAACGGTGTCGACACTGATAGGTGTAGGCACTGTTTTTTATGTAATAAGAAATTTCTCCGATATTGTATTTTTTATAATATTTTCATATAAACAGGTTACTATAGTAATGTAATTTTTGGTAAAATAAATGTAATAAATTGCACTAAGGAGGTCGTTTATGTCTAAACGGGGCGAAAATATTTACAAGAGGAGAGACAGCAGGTGGGAGGGGCGTTATATCAAGTGCTATGATGTGCAGGGCAGGGCACAGTACGGCTATGTATATGGGCGGACATATAACGAGGTGAGAGACAAGTTATCTGCTGCCAAGACTAAGGGAAGGCCCATAAAGGGTGTTGATGCAGAAAATTTCTCCGGCTATTGTGACGAATGGCTGTTGCTGTGCAGAAGCAGGGTAAAGGAAGCTACTTATGTGAAGTATTACGGAATCGTTAACACCAGGATCAAACCGGAGTTGGGAGAACGGATGCCGGAGGAATTCAGCACGGTGCTGGTTGAGAGGTTCAGTCATAGTCTGCTGACACGATACGGCTTATCTTCGAAGACTGTCAGGGATATTCTGTCAGTGCTACACTCTATCCTGGAATACGGAAGAAAACGTGAGGGAAGCGGTTTTGCACAGATTGATATCATATACCCTCAGAGTAAAAAAAAGGAAATGAGGGTATTGAGTGAGGCGGAGCAGACAAGGCTGGTGAAATATCTGCTGACGGATATGGACAATACAAAATTCGGGATTCTTCTTGCCTTATTTACCGGTATGCGGATCGGAGAGATATGTGCACTTCGCTGGGAGGATATTTCTTTTGCTGAGAATGTGGTACATGTGGGGCAGACACTGCAGCGATTGAAAATATTGGATGAGCCGGAGTCTGACTATAAGACAAGGATTGTGATCGGAGATACCAAAAGTGATCACTCGAACCGTTACATCCCTTTAAACGGATATCTCGCGGATATTTGCAGATTTATGTACAAGGGAATTCCTGACGCCTATGTGTTGACCGGAAAAGTCAATCAACATATGGATCCAAGGACACTACAGTACCGGTTTGGCGGAATGATCAGAGAGTGTAATCTGGAGGGTGTGCATTTTCATTCCCTGCGCCATACTTTTGCAACAAGATGTGTGGAATCCGGCTTTGAGATCAAGTCTCTCAGCGAGGTATTGGGCCATGCCAGTACGAAGGTTACACTTGACCGTTATGTGCATTCTTCAATGGATCTGAAGCGCGCAAACATGGATAAAGTGCCTGCATACGGTATAAATTCAGCAGAATGAATAAATTTACAAAATTTTATAAAAATGATATTATTATTTGTGAATTTATGATATAATCAAAAAAATATAATTAGTTATTTGAGTGAAAGGTGAAGTGTATGAACCAAGTGTATGAGAAGTTGCTGCATTGTTACCGATGTGTGAGAGAGAAGACCGACTTTATTCCGGAGATTGCCATTGTGCTGGGCTCAGGTCTTGGAGATTATGCATCACAGATAGATGTGGTATCTGAGATACCCTACGAAGAGATTGACGGATTCCCTGTCTCTACCGTACAGGGCCATGCCGGGAAGTTTATTTTCGGACATTTGGCCGGAATCCCTGTGGTTTGCATGAAGGGCCGTGTACATTATTATGAAGGGTATCCTGTTTCTGATGTGGTGCTTCCCACGAGACTGATGAAGATGATGGGTGCACGGATTTTATTTCTGACCAATGCGTCCGGCGGTGTGAACACGTCTTTCCATGCGGGAGATCTGATGCTGATCAGGGACCACATTGCCTGCTTTGCACCGAACCCGCTGATTGGTCCCAATATCGATGAACTTGGTGTGAGATTCCCTGACATGAGCACAGTTTATGACAAAGAGCTGCAGGAGATCATCCGCAGCACGGCAAAGGAGCAGGGTGTATATCTGCAGGAGGGTGTATATGCACAGTTGACAGGACCTTCGTTTGAATCTCCGGCGGATATCAGGATGATGCGAGTGCTGGGAGCGGATGCCGTGGGCATGAGCACAGTGGTGGAAGCCATTGCGGCCAACCATATGGGTATGCGGATCTGCGGTGTGTCCTGTATCAGTAACCTTGCGGCAGGAATGACTGACAATCCTCTGACCCATGAAGAAGTGCAGGAAGCTGCCGATATGGCTGCTCCTAATTTTACAAAGCTGTTGACAGAGAGCATTAAGAGGATGGGCAGATAAAGATGATACAAAAGCTTGTACAGGCTGCTTTGAGCGCAAGAGAGAGTGCTTATGCACCTTATTCGCATTACATGGTGGGGGCTGCACTGCTTGCTTCAGATGGCAGGATCTACCAGGGCTGTAATGTGGAAAATGCTTCCTACGGAGCTACCAACTGTGCGGAGCGCACTGCCTTTTTCAAGGCGGTAAGCGAAGGTGAGCGACAGTTTGAAGCCATTGCCATTGTCGGAGGACTTCAAGGAAAAGAGCCGGAAGAATATGCTTATCCCTGCGGTGTCTGCAGACAAGTGATGATGGAATTCTGCAGACCGGAATTTAAGATCATTGTGGCAAGAAGCGGTGAAGATTATCGGGTGATAACATTGAATGAGCTTTTGCCCCATGGATTCGGAGGTGTGTCTATCGTATGAATATTAGGCTGTATAATGCCAGGATTCTCACCATGGAGAAAAACAGGCCGGTCTTTTTCGGTGAAGTCTGGGTGAGAAATGAGAAAATAGTATATGTGGCAGATGAGAGAGAGCTGGACAGAGACTGGAGGACCGGTGAGTTTCCGAGGATCGCATGGGATACCCAGATCGACTGTAAGGGCAACCTGCTGATGCCGGGATTCAAGAATGCTCACACCCATTCGGGAATGACATTCCTGCGCTCTATGGCAGATGATCTGCCGCTGCAGGAGTGGCTGAACGATCGGGTGTTCCCCCTGGAGGCAAAGTTAACGCCGGATGATATTTATCATTTGTCCAGATTGGCGATCCTGGAATATCTGACCTCCGGTATCACATCCATATTTGATATGTATCTGGATACGCAGGCATCTGCTGAGGCCTGCATGGATATGGGTATGAGATGCGTCATCGCCAGCGGACTCAACAATTTCAGTTCCTCCATTGAGCAGGTAGAGGCGGATTATCTGAAGTGGAACAAGCGCAATTCTCTGGTCAGCTATCAGCTGTCTTTCCATGCAGAATACACTTGCTCCAAAGAACTTTTGAATCAGGTGGCAGGTCTGGCTCACAAATACAAGGCGCCCGTATATACTCATATGGCTGAGACGGCCAGAGAAGTGGAAGAGTGCAAACAGAGGTACGGTATGACGCCGGCAGTATTCCTGGATTCCCTGGGGATGTTTGAATTCGGCGGAGGTGGTTATCACTGTGTACATATGACGAAGGAAGATATGGAGGTGTTCAGACGCCGGAGGATGTATGTGATCACCAATCCGGGTTCCAACACCAAGCTTGCCAGCGGTATCGCACCCATTGCCGAATACGACAGGAGAAATATACCCGTGGCTATCGGAACCGATGGTCCGGCGAGCAATAACTGTCTGGACATGTTCCGCGAGATGTTCCTTGTGACGGGCTTGAGTAAGCTGAAGGAGCAGGACGCGGCCAGCATGGACGCCCTGAAGGTTCTGAATATGGCCACCGTCAACGGAGCAAGGGCCATGCGTCTGAACCGGTGTGATGTGCTTGCCAAGGGTAAGCTGGCAGACATCATCATGATTGACTTGAATCAGCCTAATATGCAACCGATCCTCAATATTCCCAAGAATCTTGTATACAGCGGCAGCAAATCAAATGTTTGCATGACTATGATAAACGGACGGATTCTTTACAGGAACGGAGAGTTCAATATCGGCGACAGTGTGGAGAACATTTACTCCGCGTGTGAACGGATTGTAAAGCGATTGCTTGACAATAAATAATCTCTAATCAATTTATACAACATAGGAGGAGAAGAAAATGTTAGAGAAGCTCTTTAAACTCAAAGACAACAAAACTACTGTCAGAACAGAGATCATGGCTGGTATCACCACATTTATGACCATGGCTTATATTCTGGCTGTTAACCCCGACATCCTTTCCGCATCAGGAATGGATAAGCAGGCTGTGCTGCTTGCAACTGCCATTGCTTCCTTTATCGGTACTGCTCTGATGGCTCTGTTTGCCAACTATCCTTTTGCACTGGCTCCCGGTATGGGTCTGAATGCATACTTTGCATACACTGTTGTGCTTGGTATAGGTTATTCCTGGCAGATCGCACTGCTGGCAGTATTTATCGAAGGTATCATCTTCATCATACTGTCTGTTACCAATGTGCGTGAAGCTATCTTTAATGCGATCCCCCTGACCCTGAAGGCTGCAGTGAGTGCAGGTATCGGTCTGTTTATCGCATTTATCGGTCTTCAGAATGCTAAGATCGTAGTGGATAACAGCTCCACACTGGTTACTTATCAGAACTTCAAAGAGAACTTCAGCTCTGTAGGTATGGGCGCTCTGCTGGCTCTGATCGGCGTGCTGATTACCGCTTTCCTTCTGATCAAGAAGATTAAGGGCGGTATCCTGCTTGGTATCATCCTTACCTGGATCCTCGGCATTATCTGTGAACTGATCGGAATCTATGTTCCCAATCCTGAGGTTGGCATGTTCTCAACCATCCCCAGCGCAATCGTTTCCTTTGACTTCAGCCCTCTCGGCAAGACCTTCGGTCAGCTGTTTGCCGCTGATTTCAGCGCTTTGGGCAATATTGCAGAGTTTGTTGTTGTAATTTTTGCATTCCTGTTTGTAGATATCTTTGATACTCTGGGAACTCTGATCGGTGTTTCCTCCAAGGCTGACATGCTGGACAAGGACGGCAAGCTTCCTAAGATCAAAGGCGCTCTGCTGGCTGACTCTGTTGCTACCAGTGCAGGTGCTGTATTAGGTACATCCACCACCACTACCTTCGTAGAGAGTGCTGCCGGCGTTACCGAAGGCGGAAGAACCGGTCTGACTGCTATTACCACAGGTATTCTGTTCCTGCTGGCAATCGTATTCTCCCCCCTGTTCCTCACAATTCCTTCCTTTGCAACCGCACCTGCTCTGATCATCGTAGGTTTTTATATGATCGGCTCTGTTGCCAAGATCAACTGGGAGAATATGCTGGAAGCAATCCCTGCATTCCTGTGCATCCTCTTCATGCCTCTTTGCTACAGCATTTCCGAGGGTATCGTTATCGGCGTTATCTCCTGGACTATTCTGCATGTGTGCACCGGTAAGGCCAAGAAGAATGTCAGTGTTCTGATGTATATTCTGACCGTGCTGTTTATCCTGAAGTATATTCTCCTGTAAGAGAATATGGCATAAAACTGATTGATTAGAGAAGACTGTCATAATGGCGGCAGTGCAGGCATATGCCCGCTGCCGCCAGTTGTGTGTTCAGAGGGAAAAGAATGGAATATGTTGTATTTTTTTTGGCGGTTTTGTTGCTGCTGGTGTTTATTTTTTTAAAAGGGGTATGGGATGCCCGTAAAAATCGTAAATTGTTGATTCAAAAGCTGTATCGGGATTACGGCAAAGAACCCGAGCGGGAGTATAAGCCGGAGCGTTTTGAGCGTATCGACAGTTATTTTAGAAAGCATCCCTGCGAGGATCAGATCGACGACATTACCTGGAACGATCTGAACTTGGATGATATTTTTAAGCGAATGAATCATACTCTTTCCTCTACCGGGGAAGAATATTTGTATTATACACTGCGCACGCTTAAGAAGGATCCTGAGCAATTAGAAGATCAGGAGCGTATGGCAGAATTTTTTGATGCCAATCCGGACGAACGCGTAAAAGTGCAGCTTTTGATGATGCGCCTTGGGACCATGGGAAACTATTCCCTGTACAATTATCTGGACTATCTGGACGTTTTGGGCAGGCGTTCCAACGGTCGGTTGTTGTTGGTTGATGCGATGTTTGTTCTTGGGGCAGGGGTGTGTTTTGTCAGTATGCCGATGGGACTTTTGGGACTTGCGGTATTGCTTTGCTATAATATTGTTACGTACTATAAAGAGAAAAGTGAGATCGATCCCTATCTCACCAGTCTTAGATATGTGATGCGTCTTTTGGACGTGTGTGACAGGCTGTTAAAGCTGCCGCTTCCGGCCTGTGACAGACAAAAGGAATTGGTGCAAAAGCATAAAAAAGGCCTGGACAAGATGAAGCGAGGTTCCGTCTGGGTGCTTTCCGGCAACTCTGCAGGAACCGGCAATCCTTTGGAAATCATTGCAGATTACCTGAATATGGCATTTCACATTGATATCTTGCTGTTTAACCGGATGATCAGTCAGCTTAGGCTTCATCTTGATGATGTGGACATGCTGGTAACGCAGCTTGGACAGATTGAAACAGCGGTTTGTATCGGGGCTTATCGCAGATCTCAGTATAACGGATGGTGTAAGCCGGTGCTCAGATCATCCCGTTCTTTCGGAGAGAATGGGGGAGTGGGGGCGGAGCTTGCTCTGAAAAATGCATACCATCCTTTGTTATCTGAACCTGTCAAGAACAGTGTCAGAGCCCGGAGAGGCGTGCTGCTCACGGGATCCAATGCCTCCGGCAAATCCACTTTCTTAAAGACTGTGGCACTCAATGCAATCATGGCACAGACGGTCAATACCTGCACGGCAGAAGCCTACGAAGGTGACTGTTTTCATGTGTATTCCTCTATGGCCCTCCGTGACGATATTGCAGGAGGAGAGAGCTATTATATTGTAGAGATCAGGTCTCTCAAAAGGATTCTGGACTGTATCGGAAATGAACCTATCATCTGTTTTGTGGACGAGGTGCTGCGGGGGACCAACACTGTGGAACGGATTGCCGCATCCACGCAGATCCTGAAAAGCCTTTGCAGAAAGGATGTGATCTGCTTTGCGGCATCCCATGATATAGAACTGACTGAGCTTTTGAAAGCGTATTATGATAACTATCATTTTGAGGAGGAGATCCGCGACGGTGATATTATTTTCCCTTACACGTTATTGGAAGGAAAAGCGACCACGCGCAATGCGATTCGGCTGCTTGGGATGATGGGGTATGATCAGACGATTATTGAACTCGCGCTCACACAGGCTGAGAATTTTGTGAAAACAGGTGTGTGGCGCTTGACGGACCAGTCACCCGCTGATATACTGTAAATAATACGACTCAGAGGTAAAACGTGACCGCCGCGGGACAGAGGCGGCAGAAAGAGGTAATTATGGCATTTGTCAATACTTTTTTATCTTATTTTGTTCTTGTACTGGTGTTTGCTGCTGTTGCCGGGGGCGGTGCGGCTATCGGTATTTATATGCGAAAGAGAAAAGATGAGAAGACTGCGGAAACCTTACAGACGGGTCAGGAACCGTAAGTTTTGAATGAGTTTAAGGTGTCCGCAGGGACACCTTTTTTGTACAACAGAAAATTTCTTCGAATTTTCTGTTGTATGAAAGGAACGCGGTGAGTCGGAGAGGAAAAAGGGAGGATTATACGGATGATAACAACGGTTCTATGGGATGTGGACGGCACACTTTTGGATTTTCATTATTCACAGCGGGTTGCATTGGATCAGTGCTTTCGGTCAGTTGGACGGGTCATGACCGAGGAAATCCTTGAAAGATATTCGCAGATTAATGATTCATACTGGAAGAGGCTGGAGCTTGGAGACATCACGAAGATGCAGCTTCTGAACGGCAGATTTGTTACACTGTTTGAGGAGTTTGGGATCGAAGACGTCGACGTGGAAGCTTTCAGAAAACAATATCAGATAGAATTAGGAAATGCGTATGCATATATCGATGATTCCCTCTCTGTCTGTAAATCTCTTGTGGGGAAAGTGAAGCAGTACGTGATCACCAACGGAGTCAGCACTACGCAACGTAACAAGCTGAAACTTTCCGGTCTTGCGGAGTGTATGGATGGTCTGTTTATCTCAGAGGAGATCGGTACACCTAAGCCGGCTAAAGCTTATTTCGATGCGGTGCTTGAGGCTGTTTCTGAGAAAGATAAGAGCAGGATCCTGGTGGTGGGCGACTCCCTTTCCAGCGATATCAAAGGCGGTGTGATGGCCGGTCTTAAGACTTGCTGGTACCGCCCGGAGGGAACGGTCAATTCCACAGAATATCAGGAGGATTACGGGATCAGTGCTCTGCATCAGGTTTATGGAATTTTGTCTCTCGATATTGACTGACCCATACAGTCAATGACGAGAATTGGCTCAAATAGAATACTGAGGAGAAAGATATGGCGAAATCACCCAATCAGAAATTGAAGCTTCTTTATATTTTGCGGATGCTGTGGGAACACACGGATGAGAATCATGCGCTGTCCACACAGGATATTATTGACAGGCTTGCTGCCAATGATATTCACGCGGAGCGCAAAAGCATCTATAGTGATATCACGGCGTTGCAGAATTTCGGATATGATATTGTGCAGAATGCCAGCAGAAGCGGAGGCGGCTATTTTCTTGCCGGAAGAGAGTTTGAGCTGGCAGAGTTGAAGCTTTTGGTGGATGCTGTCCAGTCTTCCCGTTTTATCACCACCAAGAAATCCCGTGAACTGATCCGCAAGCTGGAGCAGATGGCGGGCCGCCATGATGCAGGAAAACTGCAGAGACAGGTGTATGTTGCCGGCCGCATCAAGACGGAAAACGAAAGTATTTACTACAGTATCGACGCCATTCACAGAGCTATTCAGGAGAATTGTCAGATCCGTTTTCCGTATCTGGAGTGGACTCTGTCAAAGGAGCTGAAGCCCCGTGCCGGCCGTGACAGTTATCAGGTCAGTCCCTGGTATCTGGTCTGGAGAGAAGAGAATTATTATCTCGTTGCTTATGACGGCGAATCCGGCATGATCAAGCATTACCGTGTGGATAAGATGGGACAGGTGGAGCTGACAGGAGAGAAGAGAGATGGCCGTGAGCATGCTGAAAAGCTGGATCTTGCAGCTTATGCCAACCGCACATTCGGTATGTTCGGCGGCAGAGAAGAGACGGTGACGCTGAAGTTTCCCGAGCGCCTGATCGGCGTGGTCATTGACCGGTTCGGTAAAGAGGCGGACATCCTTCCGGCGGAGAATGGATTTTTTAAGTGTCGCACCAGGATCACGGTGAGCGGGCAGTTTTTCGGCTGGGTCGCCGGTATCGGGCAGGAAGCGCAGATCATTTCTCCCCAGAGTGTAAAGGAAGATTACCGGAAATGGCTGGAGGAGATCCTACAAAAAAACTCCTAAATTGTCGCAATTATTTTTGGTAAATATAACGAAACCGAATTCGTTGACAATTGAGAAAAAGTTTTTTATACTTGAAAATGCATACTATATCTATGGAGCGGATTGTGATATGCCACAATATCTAGTGGGCAAGAAAGTGATGTCAGATCAGATGCTCCTGTATGTAATTCGTAATTATTGGTTCTGGTTAAGCTGTGTGTTATAGAAAGGAATGTGATTAGGTATGGGTATGGGATTTGAATCGTCCACTTCTGACAATGTGAATTACGGCGAGGATTATCGTCCGGAGAGAACAGTGTTCGTGATCAAGAAGGATGGAAGTAAGGAAGCTTTTAATGTGCAGAAGGTAATCAATGCGGTGGGCAAGAGCGCGTATCGTGCCCTGACCAAATTTACCGAGGATGAGGAAAAGCATATCTGTCAGTATGTGGTGGACAAGGTTAACGAACTTGGCCAGGACGAGGTTCCCATTCCTATCATGCACAATATTGTAGAGAGTGCTCTGGAACAGGTAAAACCTATCGTGGCAAAGAGCTATAGGGATTACCGCAACTATAAGCAGGACTTTGTACGCATGCTGGACGACGTTTATAAGAAGAGCCAGTCCATTATGTATATCGGCGACAAGGAGAACTCCAACACAGACTCTGCCCTTGTGTCCACAAAGCGCAGCCTGATCTTTAATCAGCTGAACAAAGAGCTTTATCAGAAGTTTTTTATGACCACCGAGGAGATCCAGGCCTGCCGTGACGGCTATATTTATGTCCATGATATGTCTGCCAGAAGAGACACTATGAATTGCTGCCTGTTTGACGTGCAGACAGTATTGACGGGCGGATTTGAGATGGGAAATATCTGGTACAATGAGCCCAAGAGCCTTGATGTGGCATTTGACGTGATCGGTGATATCGTGCTCAGTGCAGCAAGCCAGCAGTATGGTGGCTTTACCGTGCCCAGTGTGGATCTGATCTTAGAGCCTTATGCAGAGAAATCCTATCAGCGCAATATTGAAAAATACACCCGCATGGGTATTGATAAAGATACAGCGGAAGCAGAGAGTTATGCTGACGTGGTGAGAGAGTTTGAGCAAGGCTTCCAGGGCTGGGAGTATAAGTTCAATACGGTTGCCAGCAGCCGCGGCGATTATCCGTTCATCACTGTTACCGCCGGTACCGGTACCGGCAGATTTGCAAAGCTTGCAACCATTACCATGCTCAACGTAAGACGCAGGGGACAGGGCAAGAAGGAATGCAAGAAGCCTGTGCTGTTCCCCAAGATCGTATTTTTGTATGATGAGAACCTTCACGGACCCGGAAAGCCCCTGGAGGATGTATTTGAAGCCGGCGTGAGATGTTCCTCCAAGACCATGTATCCCGACTGGCTGAGCCTGACCGGCAAGGGCTATGTTGCAAGCATGTACAAGCAGTACGGCAGGATCATTTCTCCCATGGGATGTCGTGCATTCCTTTCACCCTGGTATGAGAGAGGCGGCATGCACCCGGCTGACGATAAAGATATGCCTGTCTTTGTGGGCCGCTTTAACATTGGCGCCGTATCCCTGCACCTGCCCATGATCCTGGCAAAGGCCAGAAAGGAGAGTCGTGACTTCTATGAGGTTCTGGATTACTATCTGAACCTGATCAGGCAGCTTCACATCCGCACCTACGCTTATCTGGGAGAGATGCGTGCCTCCACCAATCCTCTTGCCTATTGTGAGGGCGGTTTCCTTGGCGGTCACCTGAAGCTTACAGACAAGATCAAGCCTCTTTTGAAGGCAGCCACTGCAAGCTTCGGCATCACTGCACTCAATGAACTGCAGGAACTGTACAACGGAAAGTCGCTAGTGGAAGACGGCGAGTTCGCTCTTGAGGTACTGGAGTATATCAATCAGGAAGTAGCCCGCTTTAAAGAGGAAGATGGCAACCTCTATGCGATCTACGGAACTCCCGCGGAGAATCTCTGTGGTCTGCAGGTAAAGCAGTTCAGAGAGAAGTTTGGTATCATTGAAGGCGTTTCCGACAGAGAGTATGTGAGTAACAGTTTCCACTGCCATGTGGCTGAAGATATTACGCCCATTCAGAAGCAGGATCTGGAGAACCGTTTCTGGAACCTGAGCAACGGCGGTAAGATCCAGTATGTAAAATATCCGATCGACTATAATACCGAGGCAGTAAAGACCCTGATCAGACGCGCCATGGACATGGGCTTCTACGAGGGTGTGAATCTGTCGCTGGCATACTGTGATGATTGCGGACACCAGGAACTGGAAATGGATGTCTGCCCTAAGTGCGGCAGCCGCAATCTCACCAAGATCGACAGAATGAACGGTTATCTGTCCTATTCCCGCGTGCATGGTGATACCAGACTTAACGACGCCAAGATGGCAGAAATCGCGGAAAGGAAATCTATGTAATGAGATATCACAATATTACCAAAGATGATATGTTAAACGGTGACGGTCTCAGGGTTGTACTCTGGGTTGCAGGCTGTAATCACTGTTGCAGGGAATGTCAGAATCCCATTACCTGGGATCCCAACGGCGGTCTGCCCTTTGACGAGGCTGCAAAGCAGGAGATTTTCGAACAGCTGGACAAGCCTTATATCTCCGGTATCACGTTTTCCGGAGGCGACCCTTTGCATCCGGCGAACAGGCCCGATGTGCGCGCCCTGATGGCTGAGATCAAGCAGAAATATCCCGACAAGACTATTTGGTTATATACCGGAGATCTGTGGGAAAATATTCTGTATTACCCTATGATGAAGTATGTGGATGTTCTTGTTGACGGTGAATTCCATATTGAGGAGCGCGACGTAAAGCTTCTGTGGAAGGGAAGTAAGAACCAGCGTGTCATCGATGTACAGAAGACTGTCAATCAGCCGGATCCCACAGTGCCGGTGCTGCACTGCGGCGATTATGAGAAAGAGGTTTGGAAGGGCAGTGTCCAGCCCAAATCTGCAGGAAGCTGCTGCAGATAATCCCGAGAAAGGTATGGTATAAAAATGCGTAGGATCGCGAAATTTCATAAGGTCAGTCCGGAACAGTTCCTGAACAGTATGAAGGATGATTTTCCGGAATATACCGAGACTGACATTAAGGATATTTATGAGTCACTAAAATTGCCTGCAAGGGCCACCAAGGGAAGTGCCGGATATGATTTCTTTGCACCGTTTTCCTTTTCCCTACCTGCAGGATCTACCATCAAGATCCCTACCGGAATCCGGGTGGAAATGGAGCCGGACTGGGTGCTGAAGCTGTATCCCAGAAGCGGACTTGGCTTTAAATACAGACTGCAGCTGAACAATACCGTCGGAATCATTGACAGTGACTATTTTTACTCTGACAATGAAGGACATATTTTCACCAAGCTGACCAACGATTCCAACGAGGGCAAGACTGTGGAGGTTACAGTTGGAACCGGGTTTGTGCAGGGCATTTTCCTGGAGTACGGTATCACTGTGGATGACGATGCTCAGGGCGAGCGCAACGGCGGCTTCGGAAGCACCACGAAATAGAGACTAAGCAGAATAAGAACTCCCTTCCCGGGGCAATCTATCGGTAAAAACGGGAAGGGAGTTTTTGCGTGGAAAAAGGAGCTGTGATTTCGGGAAAGCTGTCGCAGGATATGCCTCATCTTAATAAGATTCTTGCTGCCGATGTGAGCTTTGATGTGGTATACCGAGTGATCCATCTGGCGGGAAAAGAGGCCTGTCTGTATTTTGTTGACGGATTCTGCAAGGATGATATCATGCAGAAGATTCTGCAGTATTTTATGGATATGAAGCCGGAAAACCTGCCCAAGGATGCGCATGAAATGGTAAAACAGGGAGTGCCTTATGTGGAGGTGGACATTGAGGATAAGTGGGAGAAGATTATTGATACTTTTTTGTCCGGTGTGTTTGTACTGTTGGTGGACGGTTACAGCAAAGCGCTTCTGATCGATGCCCGCACTTATCCTGCCAGAAATGTGTCTGAGCCGGAGAAGGATAAGACACTCAGAGGATCCAAGGACGGTTTTGTGGAAACTGTGGTTTTTAACACGGCGCTGATCCGCAGAAGGATCCGGAGCAGTGATCTTCGCATGGAGATGACAAGTGCAGGAGAGAGCAGTAAGAC
>JAZRCR010000089.1:0-16613 GCA_045659805.1 Acetatifactor sp. | reverse complement strand
AGTATGGGGGTTAATGTAAATCGAAGTATGCGTTACAGCTCAAAAGATGAGGTTCCTGAAGAATATCGAGATTATTTATGTGTACCTGAACAGATTCCGGAGGGGATAGAATTTGCATACTTTCAAGTGCATAAAGCGCAGCTATGGGATAAGATATCAAGTTTATACGAAAATCCTGAAGATAAAGTGCGGTTGGAATTTGTAAGTAGGATCTTTGCGCCGGGAATGGGATATCACTTACAGAGTAATGATTCGTATGAATTTTTATATTCACAAGAATTTAACGGAACTATGATAGAATTTTTTGAAAAAGAAAGTGATGATGGTACAGAATACAGAGCGAGCCTTTATTACGATAATGTTCAGTATATCGTACAGGGAAATCTGACAATGGAAGAAATTGAAACGATGGCAGATATATATTATAAAGACATAATAAAGTAAGCCTTAGGTCTGTGTTAAAAAATAAAAAAATAAAAAAATTTTGTAACCTTTTGTCGTCTGACAACATATATAAGTGAAAGGACAAATAAAAAAGCACTTTCAGGAGGACAAAAGATGAAACGAAGAGTGAAAAAAGCAATTTGTGCTGCATTGTTATCTGTACTGATGCTGAGCAGTTATAGCATGGAAATATTTGCAGCAACACCGCAGGAGACAACTGCGGCAGAAGTGGAAGTAATGGATGTTCAGGTGGTTTCCTCTACACAGTTACCTGATGTGGTTCCCTATGCAACAACCTTCGTAGATGCTTCTATCACGGTCAGTTTCAGCAGTGCAGGAATGTACATCGTTTGTTGTACAGGTATGAACGGTACTGCTTCTGTGGTGGGAGTGAAGGACATTGTGGTCGAGAGAAAAACTGACTGGTTCGGCTGGCAGGTTGTGGCAGTAGCTAGCGGCGGTGAAGATTATAATTGTACTACTGTGTCATGCAGTATGATCTATACCGGTGCTGTGGTGGGAGAAACTTACCGCGTCAGCTGCATACACTACGGAGATGTTGACGGCTACAGAGAACTGGAGAGCCAGACAAGCGGTTATGAGTGTCGGTATTGATGCATAACCCGGAGTCGGAAGTTTTGATTCCGACAAAATGACGCCGGCAATCAGACATTCCGGACATGCCCTGCCTCAAACAATAATCCATCCTTCAATTGGTTTCGGTGTGGCCGGATGTCTGTGAGCTTTTACATATCGCGAAAGCGGTGTGTAAGATATATTTTGGTTTGTGTTACTGTTGTCGCGCTGCTGCGCTTTCAGCTTGCGCAGCAGAAGGCGGGCAGTAAAACAAGATCAAAAAAGAGAATATTTTGCTGTCAGGGCAGTCTGACAGAAGAGATATGGCAGATTTAAATTTGTGATATGTGACGGAACTTGTCATTTCAGGCGGGTGGGATCGAATACTCTCAAGCTTCTGCATCTTGAGTAGGACGAAATAGAAATGGTGCAGCATAGGTGTAACTACCCCTACACTGATGGTTGCCTGTTTAGGGATTTGATAAGTGTTCTCCCCCGGTTTGCGGCCGGGAGCTGTAACACGTTCACATTATCACTCTTAGAAGAATCTGCAGCCGATCTTGCCAATCGGTTGCAGGTTTTTCGCCCCTCTGTCCGGAGGGCTTTGAAAATATGTTATCATAAGCTGTACATAGACCGTTCGCCCATAGGAGGTGGGCATTGCCAGTGTAAAGAATTGGGGAATTCTACCGGTGCAGATAAAGAAATGGGGTGTTCTGAGAGGCACATATGTGCCGCTATGATCAGGCATTCAGGGGAAGGCGGATGGAAAGTGTATGGCATTCATAAAAGGTTTGCAGCGGAAAAAAATATCCGTTGTGGACCTTTTATATTTATATGTGTATCTGGTAATAGTCGACAAATGAATTGAAATGTGGTATTTTACAACATATCAGTGTTGAAAAATAAATTTTCTGAGTTTCTGTGTATTCTATGGATAATTCATCCGATTTCTCTGAAAAGATAATTGAGTTATATTGGGAAAATGCATAAAAAGTACTTTACTTTTTGTTGAAAAAGTACTAAACTATATTCATAGAAAATTCTGAGCAATAGAGAAAGCGTTGACGAGAACAGTAGTATGTGAAGGGCAGCAGAGAGAATCGCCGGATTGAGATCCGTGCTGGAAGCGATTTTGCCGGAAACAGACGAAGACCATCTCCGAGTGGCTTTAATACAGCCCGGCAGCAGCCGTTATCTGCGTAATGAGTGGTTGTCCTTTGTACAGAAGGGCGACAAAGAGGGTGGAACCGCGTAGTTATTACGTCCCTTGCGATATTTTAGGATATTGCAAGGGTTTTTTTATTATATCAGAAAGGAATCAAGCATATGAAGATCACATTAAAAGATGGCTCCGTGAAGGAGTATGCAGAGAGTAAAAGTATCTATGAAATTGCCGTGGATATAAGCGAAGGTCTGGCAAGAGCGGCATGTGCCGGCCAGATAAACGGCAAAGTAGTAGATTTGCGCACAGTTGTGGAGGAAGACTGCGAGCTGAATATTTTGACTGCAAACGACAAAGAGGGACTGGCAACGATCCGCCACACTACCTCACACGTTCTGGCAGAGGCTGTCAAGAATCTTTTCCCGGATGCGAAGATTACCATTGGTCCCAGCATTGAAAATGGCTTCTATTATGACTTTGATCATGCACCGTTTTCCAGAGAGGACCTTGATAATCTGGAAGCCGAGATGAAGAAGATTATCAAGAAAGGTGATAAGCTGGAGAAGTTCACACTGCCGAGAGAAGAAGCGATCCGTTTCATGGAGGAGAGACAGGAGCCTTATAAGGTAGAGCTGATCAGAGATCTGCCAGAGGATGCGGAGATATCTTTCTACCGCCAGGGCGATTTTGTGGATCTGTGTGCAGGACCGCACCTCATGAGCACCAAGGGCATCAAGGCGTTTAAGCTGATCTCTTCCTCAGGTGCATACTGGAGAGGCAAATCTGAGAATGCCATGCTGCAGCGTATCTACGGTACCGCTTTCAACAAAAAGGAAGAATTGGCTGAGTACCTTGAATATCTGGATAATATTAAGAACAGAGACCACAATAAATTAGGCCGTGAGATGGAGTTGTTTACTACGGTAGACGTTATCGGTCAGGGATTGCCCCTGTTGATGCCTAAGGGAGCAAAGATGATCCAGACCATGCAGCGCTGGATCGAGGACGAGGAAGAAAAGCGCGGTTATGTTCGCACTAAGACTCCCCTTATGGCGAAGAGTGATCTGTACAAGATTTCCGGTCACTGGGATCACTATCAGGATGGCATGTTTGTGCTGGGTGACGAGGAAGTAGACAAAGAAGTGTTTGCCCTTCGTCCTATGACTTGTCCGTTCCAGTATTATGTATATAAGGCCAGTCAGAAATCTTACCGTGATCTGCCTATTCGTTACGGTGAGACATCTACCCTTTTCCGCAATGAGGATTCCGGTGAGATGCATGGATTGACCCGTGTGCGCCAGTTTACCATTTCCGAGGGTCATCTGATCGTGAGACCCGACCAGATGGCAGAGGAGTTTAAGGGATGTCTGGCATTGGCGAAATATTGTCTGGATACCCTTGGAGTGGGAGAGGATGTGACTTATCGTCTGTCCAAGTGGGATCCCAACAATAAAGAGAAATATATCGGTGATGAAGCAGTCTGGGAAGATACTCAGGGACAGATCCGCCGGGTTCTGACAGAGCTGGAGATTCCTTTCTTTGAGGAAGAGGGAGAAGCTGCTTTCTACGGCCCCAAAGTTGATATTCAGGCCAGAAATGTATACGGCAAAGAAGATACCATGATCACCATTCAGTGGGATGCCGTGCTGGCTGAGCAGTTTGATATGTATTATATCGACCAGAACGGTGACAAGGTTCGTCCTTACATTATCCACAGAACCTCTATGGGATGCTATGAGAGAACCTTGGCATGGCTCATCGAGAAATATGAGGGTAAGTTCCCTACCTGGCTGTGTCCTGAACAGGTCCGTGTGCTTCCCATCTCTGAAAAATATGCCGATTATGCAGCAAAAGTGGAGGCAGAGCTTAAGAACAACGGTATCCTCGTAACCACTGATCAGCGCTCTGAGAAGATTGGGTTTAAGATTCGCGAGGCCAGACTGGCCAAGGTGCCTTACATGCTGGTGGTAGGTCAGAAGGAAGAAGAGGAAGGCGTTGTATCCGTAAGAAGCCGCTTTGCCGGTGATGAAGGTGCGAAGCCTCTGGATGTATTCATCGACCAGATCTGCAAGGAGATCCGTACCAAAGAAATCCGCAAGGTAGTGGTAGAGGAAGAGAAGAAGTAAAAAAGATTTCAGAGTATCATAAAAGCAAGCCCCGGCAATGCCGGGGCTTGTGTTTGTCATAGGTTGCTTACGCCTGCTTTGGTTCGCAGGTCACCTCGCATTTCAGCCGTTTGAAGACTTTTCGGTCTACAGAGGAGAGCATTACGCTGGAGTGTACCTGGCTGCCACTCAGCTTGGGGAGCTGGGCCAGTGCCAGTGCCGCATCCTCATTGGCCGCAGCGGTAGCGGACAGGGCGATCAGTACTTCGTCTGTGTGCAGTCGGGGATTCTTGCTGCCCAGATACCGGGTTTTCAGAATCTGAATGGGCTCAATGGCTGACGGTGAGATGATATGCTTATCATGGTCAATGCCTGCCAGTTCTTTCAGAACGTTCAGCAGAACTGCAGCGCTGGGACCTAACAGATCGCCGGTCTTGCCGGTGATGATCTGGCCGCTGGGAAGTTCCAGTGCCACTGCCGGTGCTCCGGTTTCTTTCGCCCTTGCAAGAGCGGCGGAAACAGTGCCGCGGTCATCGACTGTAAGATGCTCCTGACGCATCAGAAGCTCAATCTTGAAAGCCTCTTCCTCGGTGCGTGTGCCGTCAGCAACGCCTGCAACTGCCTGATAATACCGGCGGATGATCTCCTGCCTGGAGGCCTGGCGGCATATCTCATCGTCGATGATACAGTTGCCGGCCATATTGACACCCATGTCTGTGGGGGATTTATACGGGCTCTTGCCGTAGATTTTCTCAAAAATGGCATTCAGCACAGGGAAAATCTCTACATCGCGGTTGTAGTTAACGGTAGTCTTACCGTAGGCTTCCAGATGAAACGGGTCGATCATATTGATGTCATTGAGATCGGCAGTCGCCGCTTCGTATGCAAGGTTCACCGGGTGCTTCAGCGGGAGATTCCATACGGGGAAGGTCTCAAACTTGGCATAGCCGGCACGGATCCCGCGTTTGTGCTCATGGTAAAGCTGGGACAGGCAGGTGCTCATCTTGCCGCTGCCGGGACCTGGTGCAGTGACTACAACCAGTGGCCTGGTGGTTTCGATATAGTCATTTTTGCCAAAACCGTCTTCACTTACAATGGCAGGGACGTTGGCGGGGTATCCGGGAATCAGGTAATGCTGATAAACCTTTATGCCCATATTTTCCAGACGCTTCTTGTAAACTGCGGCACTGTGCTGGCCGGAAAATTTGGTTAATACCACACTGCCCACATATAAGCCCCGGGAGCGGAATTCCTCTATCAGACGGATGACGTCGTTATCATAGGTAATACCGAGATCGGCTCTGACTTTGTTCTTCTCAATGTCGGCTGCGCTGACAACCATCACAATCTCTGCCTGGGGTGCCAGCTGCATCAGCATCTGAAGCTTGCTGTCAGCTGCAAATCCGGGAAGCACTCTGGAAGCATGAAAGTCGTCAAAAAGCTTACCGCCGAATTCCAGGTATAGCTTATTGTCAAACTGTGAGATCCGCTCCATGATGTGCTCGGACTGCATTTTCAGATATTTGTCGTTATCAAATCCAATTTTCATATTAGGTGTACCTCTTGATCGTAAGTAAGTGAAATACAAGCGGGCGGCAGAACTGCATTGCCGCGGAGAACATACTGTGACGCAGCCGCCGGAATTTGCCCACATGCATAGTATACCACATTTAGCGGAGAATGGGAAATGGAATAAAAAATTTTTTCGTACATATTTATGGCGAAATGGGGGCATACTCATTATGCAGACTTTCTAAGCCTGTATATTTGTTTGATAGAGTGTAGCGGAAATGGAGGAAACTATGGCAGATTTAAAATGTATGGCGGTAAATTGTACCTATAACAAGGAAAAGCTCTGCAGTAAGGGTGATATCATGGTGGGCGGAAAGCATGCTGACAACACGGATGATACCTGCTGTGAAAGCTTTGCACCGAGAAGAGACGGTAATGATGTTTTTACCAGCGCACTGGAGCATCCCAGCAGAACGATCAGTATTGATTGCGAAGCGGTAAAATGCGTTTACAACAGTAATTACAAATGCGTGGCAGAGCATGTGGATATTCAGGGCAGCAAAGCCAATGAGAGTCGTGAAACGGCATGTGCGACCTTTAAAGAGAAATAATCAGTGACTGCAAAAATAGAATAAAAAAGTGATTGACAAATATTTAAATGCATGATATAGTGATAAAGCATGTAAATGCATGTGACAATCAAGCAGAGTATCCACTCTCACCTTACGGCAATGGGGTCAGTAAGCGTTCATGAAGTTGCAGCAGCCAAGACAGACACGGTCTTACACTGTATGTGCGAAAAGAACAAGTGGATAGTTATGCTATCCACTTTTTTATTTTCTTATGGAGGTGCAAGGCCATTAGCGATTTAATGATTAACGAACAGATCAGGGATAAGGAAGTCCGTCTGATTGGAGAAGAGGGGCAACAGCTGGGGATTATGTCCGCAAGAGATGCACAGAAGCTGGCAGATGAAGCCGGTTTGGATCTGGTGAAGATCGCACCTAATGCAAAGCCGCCTGTATGCAAGATCGTGGACTATGGTAAGTTCAAGTACGAGCAGGCCAGAAAAGAGAAGGAAGCCAAGAAGAAACAGAAGGTGATCGAGATCAAGGAGATCCGCCTGTCTCCCAATATTGATACCAATGATCTGAATACGAAGATCAGTGCTGCCAGAAAATTCCTGACAAAGGGAGACCGGGTAAAAGTAACTCTGCGTTTCCGCGGTCGTGAGATGGCACACATGAACAACAGTAAGCACATTCTGGATGATTTTGCTCAGGCACTTACTGATGTGGCGGTAGTGGAAAAGGCGCCTAAGGTGGAAGGCAGAAGTATGACAATGTTTTTAACTGAGAAACGTTAACCCGTGCAGTTAAAATAGATCAAGGATAAGTTTAGGAGGAATATGTTATGCCCAAAATGAAGACAAGCAGAGCAGCTGCAAAACGCTTTAAAGTAACCGGAACTGGTAAATTAAAGAGAAGCAAAGCTTATAAGAGCCATATCTTGACCAAGAAATCTACTAAGAGAAAACGTAATCTTAGGAAAGCTGCAATCACAGATGCAACCAATGTAAAGAATATGAAGAAGATTTTACCGTATTTATAATTCGGGTAAGGAGGAGATAAGACATGGCAAGAATTAAAGGCGGCTTAAACGCTAAGAAGAGACATAATAGAGTATTGAAACTGGCTAAAGGCTACAGAGGAGCAAGAAGCAAACAGTACAGAGTGGCTAAGCAGTCTGTTATGAGAGCTCTGACCAGCTCCTATGCAGGCAGAAAAGAGAGAAAGCGTCAGTTCAGACAGCTGTGGATTGCTCGTATCAACGCAGCAGCAAGACTGAACGGACTTTCCTACAGCAAGTTCATGTATGGTCTGAAGCTGGCAGGTGTTGAGATGAACAGAAAGATGCTGGCTGAGATGGCTGTTAATGATGCAGCAGGTTTTGCTACATTGGCAGAGCTGGCAAAGTCCAAACTGGCATAGTAACGGTTATAAACCCCGGAAACGCTGATGTTTCCGGGGTTTTGTATTAGTTCCAGGGGTGGTTGCGATTGCCGTCATCACGTCCGTCCCGGCGGTCGTCGCGACGGTCATCCCAACGTCCGTCCCAGCGGCCGTTCCACCTGTCATCGCGTCGGTCGTCTCTGCGGTTGCAGTTACATGGCGGGCAAATGATGTTGCGCCAGCGAAGATCAAAATTATCAGGCATGAAAACTCTCCTTTTTCTTTTAGAATATGACAGGAAAGTATGAAGTGTGACAAAATCTTACCCACTCACGGAGGGCAGATTCCCCAGATTATTGTCTTCTTTTCCGTCAGGAAGAGATTTTAAATATTCAGAGTCTTTTCGGTGGGCAACGCCGACACCCCGTATTTCACCGGCCTTTGCCATGGCAACGCCCTCTTCCTTTGTCACGCTGCAACCGTCAGAGAGTTGATAGCCGGTAATGCGTCCGCCTGTTTTAACCAAGCCTACAATTTCTTTTGCATCTGTATTTGGATTGGGAATTTTATCAAGTGCAGCATAAGCAAGCATTGCGCCTGCATCGTTATTGTTAGTGTTCATGTTGCCTCCGGGTGTTGATTACATTTTTCGGTACCGTTTTAGTTTTCTGAAAAAACCGGAAAAATATGCGTAACTTTCCCGATCTTTAGATTGCACAACTATGTCAAAGTAGGTATAATGTAAAGTGTGGGAAGGAAATCAATTGGGCGTAATATGTCCGCTCTGGAGGGTTACGATATATGATAAAGTGCAGGAAGTGGATGGCTGCAGTAATATTTGCCGGTACTATGATGGGTCTGAGTGGCTGTGGAAGTTCCGATGAAAATATTTCAAAAGGAATGCAGGCAATACAGAGTATGGATTATCAGGCCGCACTGGAATGCTTTGAGGAGGCGGATGAAAAGGGTGAAAATCAGCGCCTGATCAGCCGCGGTATGGGTATCGCATATATGGGATTGACGGAATATTCGAAAGCCTCTGCCTGTTTCGAGGATGCTCTGGAGAAGAGTAAAGGCATTCCGGAGCCGATAGACTATGACCTCAATTACTATCTTGCCTCCGCTTATACGAAAGAAAACCGCCTGGGCGAGGCGGAAGCAACCTACAATGCCATTCTGACAATGAAGGAAGATGAGCCGGATGCGTTGTTTTTGAGAGGAAATGTCAGGTTGGGGCTCGGCAAAATGGAAGATGCACTTGAGGATTTTGACCGGGTTGCAGAGTTGGAGCCTGATAATTATGACCGGATGATCCAGATATATGAAGTGCTGGATTGTTTTGGAGAGAACGAGGCGGGGAAGCAATATCTTCTGACTGCACTGCAGAGAGAAAATGCAAAGATCTCCGCATACGATAAGGGCCGTATGTACTATTACCTTGAGGAATATCAGCTGGCATATCTGGCACTGGAAGAGGCGAGGAACGGCGGAGGAGCCGAGGCTTATCTGTATCTGGGAAGAGCTTATGAGGCCACGGGAGATTATAACTACGCATCCAGTGTGTATAATGCATATTTGGCGAAGGATACCTCCAATGCAGAAATATATAACCAGTTAGGGCTGTGTGAGATGGCAAAGGGGGATTATGAGAAGGCTCTGAGTGCATTTCAGAACGGGATGAATGCAGAGAACAACAGTATTCAACAGACGCTTGCCTTTAATGAGATTGTGGCATATGAGTATCTGGGAGAATTCCAGAAAGCTGCGGTATTGATGCAGACTTATCTGAAGAATTATCCCGATGACACGAAAGCTGTAAGAGAGTTTGAGTTCTTGTCCAGCCGTTGAATCGGCCTGTTCACTTAAGGGTTGTCAGAGTGCAGCGCCGGGGCAACAGGGCAAAGACTTTTACGGTATGCGGTAAACTGACAGACTTCCTGTTGGTTCTGTACATCCAGAGCAACGATATCATTTATCAGTTCGGCCAGAGCGCAACCGTCGGAAATTTGCTGATTTAAGATTTCCAGACCGTAGCGGAAGCTGGTCCTGCCCATGAGATAGTCGATGGAAACGCCGAACAGGTCTGCAATTTTGCACAGGGTATCTCCGTCGGGGAAGTGAGTGTTCTTTTCATAATTACAGACAGTGCCGGTGGATACCTTCAGATAAAGCGCCAGTTCTTTCTGAAGCATCTTCCGTTCCAGTCTGAGTTCTTTGATCTTGCTTCCTAAGTCCATGTTGTACCTCCCTCTGTTAATATGATCTGCAGTGTGGGATCATATTATGATTCCTGCAAAATTTATAGTTATTAAAAACTATAATACATATTTTTACAAATATTAAAATATGGATTTATAAATCGTGTAAAAGTTAATGATTTGAAAGAGCAAAATTTCGGGAATATAAATTTCTGGCAATTGATTGACTGCAAAGCAGTGATTAACTATAATGAATCAAAAAGAATAAGGTTAGGAGAACAGCGATGATAAACAGATTGATCACCAAAATCAAACAAACCAATGCCCCCATTGTGGTAGGACTGGATCCTATGATGAAATTTATACCGGGGCAGATCACCAAGACTGCGTTTGCAGAGTTCGGAGAGACTCTGGAAGGCGCAGCGGAAGCAATCTGGCAGTATAATAAGGGAATTGTGGATGCCATTTATGACCTTGTTCCTGCAGTGAAACCTCAGATTGCCATGTATGAGCAGTTTGGTATCCCCGGACTGGTAGCATTTAAAAAGACAGTGGATTACTGTAAAGAAAAGGGGCTTGTGGTGATTGGCGATATCAAACGCGGTGATATCGGATCCACCTCCGAAGCATATGCGATGGGTCATCTGGGAAAAGTTCAGGTTGGCAGCAACTCTTTTTACGGATTTGATGAGGATTTTGTGACAGTGAATCCTTACCTTGGTTCGGACGGTGTAAATCCTTTTGTGAAAATTTGTAAGGAAGAGAAGAAGGGATTGTTTATTCTGGTCAAGACTTCCAATCCCAGCAGCGGAGAATTCCAGGACAGACTGATCGACGGCAGACCGCTCTACGAGATTGTGGGTGAGAAGGTTGCCCAGTGGGGCGAAGACTGCATGGGCGATGAGTACAGCTATATCGGTGCCGTGGTTGGTGCCACTTACCCGGAGATGGGTAAAGTTCTGCGCCGCGTGATGCCGAAGGCGTACATTCTCGTGCCCGGATACGGCGCACAGGGCGGCAAGGGTGCTGACCTGGTACATTTCTTTAATGAGGATGGATTGGGTGCTATCGTGAACTCCTCCAGAGGAATCATTGCGGCATATCAGCAGGAGAAGTATGCTCAGTTCGGTGAGGCAGGTTACGCGGATGCAGCACGAGCAGCTGTGATCGATATGAGAGAGGATATTGCACAGGCACTGGCTTCCAGGTGACAAGATCCTGTATTCCTTTTGAAGGCGGACATCCCTTCAGACTGATCTCTGCCGAACTGGAATAATGGATGAAAAAGATCGGTATGAAATATTAAAAAATGGGATAAAATAGGATATCTCCGGCTACCCTTTCGGCGGTCGGAGATTTTTATTTGCAAAATTTTGATTTGGTACGATGTGTTAAATAAATAAAACAATATTACAAAGACATTTTTTATAAGATAAGCTAGAATATATGTATCTTCAATGCCTACAACTATACAAAGCTTTCAGGCTGATCCCCAAAGAGATCGAGGAAAATTTGAGAAAGATTGGTGTAATCAAAGAATAAGGAGGATAAAAGAATGAGAGTATTAGCAGTAGGAGCGCATCCCGATGACATCGAGATCAACTGCGCGGGTACCCTGTTGAAGTGTTTGCAGAGAGGTGATCAGGTTTTTGCCTGTCATATGCTGACGGGAAGCCTGGGACACGTGGTGATCGAGCCGGAAGAGTTGATCAAGATCCGCGGCCAAGAAGCACAGAATGCGGGAAAACTGGCCGGTTATGAGGTGATTTCCGGCGGATATAACGACCTCGACATTTATGACTGCAAGGAAGCGAGGGACAGGCTGGTTGACATCATCAGATATGCAGATCCCGACGTGATCATCACCCATAATCCCGATGATTACATGGCAGATCACAACACCGTTTCCAAGTTGGTGTTTGATGCCAGCTTTGCGGCATCTGTTCCTCACTATGAGAGCAATAACCCCAAAGCCTGCAAGGTGGTTCCCATCTATTATATGGATAATGATATGGGGGTTAATTTTGTTCCCACAGAGTTTGTGGACATTACCGATGTGATCGATCTGAAATTGAAAATGCTGGAGTGTCACGAAAGTCAGGTGGTCTGGCTCCGTGACCATGACGACATCGATGTGGTGGATATGTGCAAACTTCTGTCACGTTATCGCGGTTATCAGTGCGGTACCACTTATGCGGAAGGCTTCCGCCAGTGTCCCGCTTCTCTGAAGATGACTACCAAGAGGCTTCTGCCGTAACGTCATACACGGACAGATGACTTATAGGCTGTGGGGGACATACCGGTTGTACGCTTGAACATACGTGTAAAATGATGAATACTGTTGTAGCCGAGGAGCTCCGCAATCTGTGAGATGTTGTAGTTGCCTTCGCGGATGAGCTTCTTGGCTTCCTTTATTTTCAGATCGATCCAGTAGTCCACGGGGCTGGTGCCGGTTCCCTCTTTGAAAATGCGGCACAGGTAGGTGCGGCTTAAGGAAAAGTGGCTGCACAATAGTGCAAGTGAGGGCTGCTTAGCCATCTGCTCTTCGATAAAGCTTTCGATAGAGCTTACCAAGGAGCTTTCCGCAAGCAGTCTGGAACTTTGGGTATTTTGCATGGCCTGTACGGAATTTTCACCGCTGCGGATCAGGGAGAAGAGGAACTCCACCAGATAGCACTGCATCAGCTGTACCGATCCGGGTGCGGCGCCGGAAAAGTCCGGAGTGGATTTGTTGAAATAATCCTGTGGGATATGTCCCAGCGCGTTCTGTGCTTCCTCAAGGAACAGGGAAAGAATCTTTCGGGAAGATTTTTCCAGATGGAATATTTTTCTGGTAAAAAATGACATGAGGGGACTTGCACAGTCAAAACAGATCACCACCAGATTACTGCTGTCTTTGTGATTGGCAATATGAGAGTGAGGCTCGGTGGGAGTGTGGAAGATCACCTGACCTTTTGTGAGCTCACACCCAACGCCGTCCACGATGGCATGGATGCAGCCGTCATCCACATATACCATCTCCCAATAGTCGTGCTTTTCCAAAGGGTGATAAAAGAATTTGTCCAGTTCAAAGTAATAAACGGAATGAAAACCGGTAATATCTATTTCTGCTGTAATGGGAAATGGTTTGTTATCCATGGTACATACTCCTGCTGACATTGCTACAATGTGTTAAAGGACCAAACGGTCTATCGCAACTGTTTGCAATATTTTAGCACAGAAGTGTAAATATGGCAACAAAAGCAGGGTTGTGAATGGGAAAATATGTTAACAGAAAGGAGCGTGAGAATATGAGTGGAACAAAACAGGGAATTACCATTGCGGGTAATATTTTGGTGGATCATGTGAAGATGATCGAGAAATATCCCGAGAAAAACATGCTGGTAAATATCACAGATTCCGTGCGCGCCGTGGGTGGTTGTGTGCCTAACACCATCATCAACATGGCAAAGATCGACAGGAACATACCGCTGGCAGCCATCGGTAAGGTGGGAGACGATGAAAATGGTCGGTTTGTGATGGGTGAAATGGCCGGATACGGTATTGATGTCAGTGGTGTGAAGGTGACGGAAGGAACTGTAACCTCATATACCGATGTTATGACGGAAAAGACCACAGGTGCCCGTACTTTCTTTTTCTCGGCAGGTGCCAACAGAGAGTTCGGGATAGAAGATGTGGATGTGGATGCCCTTGACTGCCGTATTTTCCATGCAGGCTATATCCTTCTTCTGGATGCGCTTGACGAGGCAGATGACGAGTACGGCACCAGGATGGCACGCTTGCTTCATGATGTTTCCGCAAAAGGAATCAAAACCTCTGTGGACGCAGTGAGCGAGGAAGGAGACCGCTTCCGGGAAAAGATCGTACCGGCTTTGCGGTACTGCGATTACAGTATTATGAATGAGATCGAGTGTTGTAAGGTGGTCGGGCTTTCTCCCAGAAAAGAAGACGGTTCCGTACATATTGATAACATTAAGGCGGCTATGGAAGCCTTCATGGAGTACGGTGTGCGGGAAAAAGTGATCGTACACTGCTGCGAAGCGGGATTTCTTCTGGATAAGAGCGGTGGATTTGCGGTGGTTCCGTCACTTAAGCTTCCGGAGGGCTATATCAAAGGCAGCGTAGGAGCAGGTGATTCTTTTGCGGCAGCCTGTCTGTACGGGCTCTACAATGAATTTGATAATACAAAGCTTCTGGAATTTGCCTCGGCAGCAGCAGCATGTAATCTGACGGCCAGTGATTCCGTGAGCGGAATGAAGACCCGGGCACAGATTGAGAAGATTTGCGAGGAATTTGAACGGGTTACATTATAAGAACATACAAATAAACACTTATTTAAGGAAGGAATAAGATTATGAATTTTTTGAGCACAGTGGAAGGTAGTTTATGTGAAAGCTTTTTTCCTAAGGGATGGGATCTGGCAAAAATTGATGCTTGCTGCGAAAAGGGTGTGGCAAGAGAGGATTTCTGGCACAAGGATTTCCAGCCTGTTGAGTGTGACAATATTAACAATTTCGATACTTACATGGGACATGAGATTGCAATGCAGATCAAGCTGACAAAAGATGAGGGCAGAAAGCTCGCTATGATCCTGCCTGTAGGCCCCATGGGTATGTATAAATGGGCAGCTTATTTCCTGACCCAGTGGAAAGTGGATTGCAGCCACGTTTATACCTTTAACATGGATGAGTGGGCAGATGCAGAAGGCAACACCCTTTCTTCCAGCGAACCCGCATCCTTTGAGTATAGTATGAAGCAGGCTTTCTTTAACAAACTGGGCGAGCTGACGATTCCCGAGTCTCAGAGAAACTTTGCAACCAAGAATAACCTTCCCACCTATCCTGAGAAGATTGCTGCACTGAAGGCAGAAGGTGCTAAGCTGGTTTTGGTATTCGGTATCGGCAGAGCATGCCATATCGCTTTCTGGGAGCCTCACTTTGCAGAGGATTACGCAACCGAGGAAGAGTGGAAGGCAGCTCCTTACCGCATTGCTGCAAAGCTTCATCCCATGACCATTGAGCAGAATGCGATCACCAGCTTCAAGAGCCGCACCACTCTGGTTCCCTGCAGAGCCAACACCATCGGCCCCGGCCTCTTCTTACAGGCAGATTATATCATCGGCGGATGTGACGGTACTCTGGGCAGAGGCATGGGCTGGCAGGGCATGAGCTTCCTGACAACACTTCATTACGGCCCGGATAAGAACATCACTTCTTCTTATATTCCCACCATGCCCGGCAGACTGTTCTACCTGAAAGAGCTGGCTGGTCCATTGGTGGCAGAGTGCAACTAGAGCGAAAGCGAAAAGCCCGCAAAACAGGCTTTTCGCTTTTTTGCTGTATTTTATAAAACTTTATTTTTGCCAACAAAAGCCGAAAATGCTAACTTGTCAATCTAAAGTCCATTTTTTATACGGTTAAAATTCGTTAATATAAAAATACGGTGATCAAAAAGAAGGAGGAATTTAAGTTATGGATTATTTTTTTAGGCAAATAGACCGATTGATCATAGATATGGACAACGGTATACCCGGCGGCCAGAGCTTCGGCTATTGTTATAAATCTGACGGTGGAAAAGTATGGACCGATGGATTCTGGGGCGGCATCTTAAATCTTGCTTATGAGTATTCCGGATTTGAAAAGTATAAAACAGAAGCATTAAAGCAGGTGGATATTTTACACGACAGAATTGTAAAAAAGGAAGCGGTGGCGCACCATGATATGGGATTTCTCTACAGCCCTTCCTGTCTGGCGGCTTACGATCTGTACGGAAGCGAGAAAGGACTTGAAGCTGCTGTGCTGGCTGCGGATCAGCTGATCAGCAGATTCCGGGAGAAGGGCAACTATATTCAAGCTTGGGGGCCGATGGATGACAGTCGCGAAATCAACCGCCTGATCATCGACTGCCTGTTAAATCTTCCCTTGCTTTACAGGGTGAGTGAGCTTACCGGAAAAAGTATTTACAGAGAAATCGCGGAGAAGCATTTCAGGACTGCGGTAAAACATGTGATCCGCGAGGACTATTCCACGAACCATACCTATTTCTTTAACACCTTTACAGGGGAACCGCTGTATGCCGCTACCGTGCAGGGGGATTCCGACAATTCCATGTGGGCCCGGGGACAGGCATGGGGTATTTACGGTCTGGCCTTGAATTATAAGTATTTGAAGGACGACAGTATTTTAGAGAAGTTCAACGGTGTCACAGACGCTTTCTTCAGACAGCTTCCGAAGGATAAGATTCCTTATTGGGATATGATCTTCACAGAAGGTGATGAGCCGAGAGACAGCTCTGCGGCGTCCATTGCAATCTGCGGTATTCTGGAGATGGATAAGTACTTCCCGAATCCGGAGTATAAGGTAAAAGCGCTTGAGATGCTGGAGGCATTGAAAAGGGATCAATCCACAGAGCATCTGGAGCACTCCAACGGTCTGATCATGAATTCCATGTACAACAGGAATGCAGGAGATCAGCCTGAGTGCAGTATCTGGGGCGATTACTACTTTATGGAAGCAATGTATAGAACGATAAATCCTGATTGGAAATGATACTTGTAAAGTATATTATTGAGGAGGTTGTCATGTTTCCCTAGAATTTTATAGCAGCAACAGAAAAATACGGCAGTTATTATGATTCGGTTCCGGATCCATATCTGCGTGAG
>JAZRCR010000088.1:0-2191 GCA_045659805.1 Acetatifactor sp. | reverse complement strand
TCTTCCTAAGACCGCTTGGCCTCCGACTTGACAAGCAACATATATTTGCTGGTCAGATAGGGATAAATATGGGTAAAATGATCTAGGGACGTCTTCTGGGTCTCATACAGATACTGCAGCATAGCTCCCGCCGCGATCATACCGGTGGGAAAATCTTCAATCCCCAGTCCGATCAGCGTGTTTACTTTAAAATGCTTCATCAGACATTTCTTACAGCCGTCATCGTCAAACATATGGGCCGAAAGTGCATTGACGCTGATATTCAGTCTTCCTCTCAGATCGGAAATATCAATACCGCTCACAAGGAACGCGTCGTTGCAGATGATCTCCGAAGGACTGTACTTCACCAGTTCATCCATCAGTTTCTTCGTATCTTCCACCTCAGTCAGATAAAAATCTCCCGTGGTAACATCCGCAACCGCGATACCGCTCCTGGTAGGTGTGTAGGTGATGCACATAATATAGTTATTCCGGGATTCCTCCAGAGATTGCATGTTCAGATTGGTTCCCGGGGTCACGATCCGCACCACTTCCCGCTTTACAAGGCCTTTGGCAAGCCTGGGATCCTCCACCTGTTCACAGATAGCAACTTTATAGCCCCTGTTGACCAGTTTGGTCAAATATCCCTCCACAGCATGATGAGGCACGCCGCACATGGGCGCACGTTCCTCCAGACCGCAGCTCTTGCCCGTCAAAGTGATCTCCAGTTCTTTCGATGCCGTGAGCGCATCCTCAAAGAACATCTCATAAAAATCACCAAGCCTGTAAAACAAAATACAGTCAGGATATTCCTGCTTGGTCTCCATATATTTCTGCATCATGGGAGTTAATTCTGCCACGTCTTTACACTCCTGTTCCTTTGTACTTATGTAAGCCTTGTGTTTGCATTTTACATGAAAAGCGGACGCGCCGATAAAGGATACGCATCCGCTTATATCATACCACAAAAAAGCCTCATTGTAAAATCATTTTGGCAGTATTATACTACCCGAATTTTCTCTCGCTCCATATCGATCCCCACTGTGATACCGGACCTGCGCTCCCTGTCCAGTCCGCCGCTCATGTGAGACACGTTGCTCTTCAAAAAACTTGCTCTCACGCAGGCGTCGTCCCCGTATTTTTCCCGGATCTGATCCACCGTCTTATTCAGCACTTCCAACCGGTCGTACTTCTGTCCGTCAAACAGATTGTACTGCCTGAACCCTTCTTTCTGCACTTCGGCGGTGCCGACCCCAATCTGGCGGATCGGGGTTCTCCCGTCCCAAAGTCCGTCAAACAGTCTGCATGACGCCTGAAAGATCTCCTCCGTCACATCGGTGGGAGAAATCAGCTTTACCTGCCGGCCAAAGGATTGAAATTCAAAGGTTTTAAGGTGCACGGACACCACCCGGATCTTCACGCCATCTGCCCTGAGTCTGGCCCCCACAGTCTCACACAGAGAAAGTAACAGATGCCTGGCATACTCTGCAGTGACAATATCTGCCGGCGCTGTCAGGCTGTTCCCATATCCCTTGTTGGCCTCATGGGTAAACATATACTCCTGCAGATCACCGCCCCTTGCATATCCCTGCAGGATGGTCCCCGGAAGCTTGAGGTGGGCGCGGATCATCTGTTCGTCAGCCACAGCAAGTTCTCCGATGGTCTCTATCCCCAGAGCATGCAATTTCCCGGCAGTTGCCCTCCCCACAAAGAACAGTTCCGAAACAGGAAGCGGCCACAGCTTCCGCTCAATCTCCTCTTCAAAAAGCGTGTGCACTTTATCCGGCTTGGAAAAATCTCCGGCCATCTTGGACAAGAGAAAATTGGTGGAAATTCCGATATTCACGGTAAATCCCAGTTCTTCCCGAATCTCCTCCTTCAGCCGGTGGGCAAAGTTCACCATCTGCCCCCTGCCGTACAGCGCCTCAAAGCCCTCAAATACCGCCCAGGCCTCATCGATGCTGTACTGGATCACCTGATCTGTATATTGCCGTAATTTCGCCACCAGAGCCCGCGAAGCGTTGACATACAATCCGTAATCCGGAGGTACGACTACAATGCCCGGGCACTTTTCTCTTGCAGAAACAATCGGTTCCCCTGTCTGAATACCGTACTTCTTGGCCGGCACACTTTTAGCAAGTACGATACCGTGGCGCTTCTCCTGATCACCTCCCACAACGCTTGGAATATCCCGAAGATCCAATGCCTCCCC
>JAZRCR010000087.1:0-44039 GCA_045659805.1 Acetatifactor sp. | reverse complement strand
TTATTGACATCCCGTTCCACATAAGTCTTCACATAGGACTGATAAAAGTCAACCCACTCTCTTCCGGGATTGGAATACAATTCAGGATAACTGCCACGATGTATCACCGCCCAAAGATTCTTACGATAACTCTTAACCGCGATGTCCCTCTCTTCAATATATTCCTGTGTAGGAACAAAATGTTTTTGAAAGGGAACATCATAAATCTCACGCAGGGAAAGCCCCTCCAACTCAACAACGGAAACTCTTCCGGCCAACGATTCGCTTACACCCTCCATCAATTGAAGTTTCTGAGAACCGGTTAGATAAAAATTACCGTATTCCTCTGTATTATCAAGCACTATCTTCAGTTTATTGAAAATTGAAGGACACTTCTGGACTTCATCAATCATCAACGGACAGGGATTATTGAGCAAAAACAAATTCATATCCTCTTCTGCCTGCGCAAGCAGAAGATCATCGTCAAACGTAACCTGGCTGACATTCTTAAAGAGATGCTTATACAAAGTGGACTTCCCCACCTGCCTGGGCCCGGTTAACAATATCGCTTTACTATTTTGGGATCTGCGATTTATCACTTCTTCAATATGCCTTTTAATAGAATACATAATGCGCTCCTTTGGCTAATCTAAAGTTATACTTTATTATAGCCATTCTTTTCAGGTTTAGTCAAGCATTTTCTGCGCACCAGGAGCTACCACACAGCTTTTTTATCCGTCACAAAAATAGACTTTGAAATAATCTCTGTCTGCCATATAACAAAAGCAGGAAGAAAGTACGCAAGATAATACGCAAGTATATGAAGATGCTTGCTATGGGCTATGATAAAT
This sequence comes from Acetatifactor sp., assembly GCA_045659805.1. GTDB lineage: Bacteria > Bacillota > Clostridia > Lachnospirales > Lachnospiraceae > Acetatifactor. The sequence continues at coordinate 43,209 of JAZRCR010000087.1, read as the reverse complement.
TGTCTTTTGCCGCAAGCCGGGGATCGTCCTGGGGATTTCCAACCGACTTTATCAAAATAAATAACTTGAAACATAAAGTAATACCGCCAAAAGCGTATAGCCTATGGCGGTGTTTTTTATGCCACAATATTATTGATCCAGGTACCCCTTTTCAGAAGGACCACTCCGATGGCGCACTTGATCAAATCCACCATCTGGCATGCCAGGTACAGCGGCAGAAGGGGCAACCCCGTGTACCTGCTGAGTACATAGGCAAAGGGAAGGCTGATGCACCACAGAAATACACTGTCAAACAGGAAGGTAACGACGGTCTTTCCGCCGGAGCGCAACGTAAAATAAGCCGCGTGGATAAAGGCTACCATAGGCAGACACAAAGCCGTAATCCTGATCAGCCCCGCTGCCAGAGCTTTTACTTCGTCTGTGGTATTGTAGACCATAGGAAAAAAAGCGGCACAGATTGCCAACAACAGTCCGGCTGCCGCACAGCTGACCACAGAAAAAGCAATCAGCTTGGTATCCGTATTTCTGGCTTCCTCCATTTTGCCGGCGCCCAGAAGCTGACCCACAATAATGGAGATGGCGCTTCCCATGGCCAGAAAGACTGCATTAAACAGGTTTGAGATAGTGGAACTGATATTCAGTGCCGCTACCGCTTCCAATCCCCTCACGGAATAGCACTGCATCAGCATCGCCATGCCAACGGCCCAACAGATTTCGTTGAGCATCAGCGGAGTACCCTTTTTCAGGATATTGCCGGTCAGATGCAGCGGAATCTCAAAGCTCTTATAAGCTCCCACCGCAAAGGGCATCCGGTCAGTGTGGGTATGGGTCCAGATGATCACGATGGCCGCCTGTACATAGCGAGAGATTACCGTGGCAATGGCGGCCCCCACTACGCCCATCTTCGGAAAACCAAATGCGCCGAAGATCAGCAGATAATTGAGGACCAGATTTACCAGCACCGCAGTCACACCGGCTTTCATGGGCACCACCGTTTCACCGCACTCTCTCAGTGTGCCGGCATAGACCTGTTCCACCGCAAAAGGCAATAATCCCACCGTCATAACGGCCAGATATTCCTTACCGTAGCGCAACGCCTCGTCCAGGCGGATATCTGCATTTTCCCCGTGGAGGTAAAGCAGGATCAACTGTTCTCCCCACAGCCAGAAGATCAGAAGTCCTATCAGTGTCAGAATCAGACTGGCATACAGTTTAAACCGGAAAGCATGCCGCACACCCTTGTGATCCTTACATCCAAAAAACTGGGCACCAAAAATACCGGCACCGGAGATGGCACCGAAGATACTCACATTGAATACCATCATCAGCTGATTCACGATGGCCACGCCGGACATCTGCTCCGTTCCCACGCGCCCTACCATAATATTGTCCAGAAGTCCCACAAAGTTGGTAATACCGTTCTGGATCATGATTGGCACTACAACCGCCAGTGCCATTTTATAAAAAGCTTTATCGCCGAAAAATTTCTGTCTCATCCTATATCCCTTCCTCACTGCAAAACACAGCATTTCTACTATACACTATCGCCGTGCATTTGTCGATATCCTTTTGCATGGCGCATTCTTCGCAGTCTTGCCACGTCCGGCTTTGTTCAGGCGCACCTTGCAAGATATGTTTTTTTGCATTATAATGTAAACATCGGGAAGAAAGGACACAGATATCCATGGCAGTGATCGGTTCCGTTCAGGAAAAATACATGAAAGAAGCTTTGAAGCAGGCCAAAAAGGCTTATGCTTTGGGAGAAGTCCCCATCGGGTGTGTGATTGTACACGAGGGAAAGATCATCGGGCGAGGCTACAATCGCCGCAATACAGACAAGAATACCCTGGCACACGCTGAGATCACAGCCATCAATAAAGCCAGCAAGATCATCGGTGACTGGCGTCTGGAAGAATGCACCCTCTATGTAACCCTGGAACCCTGCCAGATGTGTGCCGGCGCCATCGTCCAGGCGCGGATTCCCGAAGTGGTCATGGGCTGCATGAATCCCAAAGCCGGCTGCGCCGGCTCTATCCTGAACATCCTGGATATGCCGGAATTCAACCATCAGGTAAAAGTTTCCAGAGGGATCCTGGAGCAGGAGTGCAGCGATATGCTGAAGCTCTTCTTCACGGAACTGCGGGAACGCAACAAAGCTGAAAAAGAACTGCGCAAAGCCAAAGAAGCCGCCGAAAGTCAATGACTCCGACGGCTTATATTACACACTATTTTATTTCTTCACAAACACTGCCTTGGGCTGCTTGCACACGGGGCATCTGTAATCCTCGGGCAGTTCCTCAAAAGGCGTCTCGCCGTCATACTCGTATCCGCAGATGCTACACACATACTTGGTCTGTGCGGATGCCACAGGCTGCTCCTCCGCAATATAGGTAGGGGCGTTCTTCGGGCTCTTTCCCTTGATCACGTTGTGATAGTAAGCATAAGTCATGGCATCATCTTCTTTCAGGATATCCGCATCCACAACTTTTCCCAAAAATACTGTGTGAGTTGAGGTCTCCATCTTGTCGATCACGTCGCACACGATATATGCGCAGGCATCTGCCACCACCGGGAGATAACCCTTGACCAGGCTCTCCACCTCGTCAAACTTATTGTGGTCCCTGCCGCTCTTAAACCCAAATGTACCGATGATCCCGGGATCGGAATTCTCACCCAGGATAGAAATGGCAAATTTGCCTGTATCCTGAATACACTGATTGGTATAGTTATCATGGTTGATGCTGACTGCGATGGTCGCAGGCTCAGAGGTGATCTGCATAGCGCTGTTCGCCGTACATCCCGTAGCCCTGCCTTTATCCCAGGTACTCACCACGTAAACTCCGTAAGATAATTGTCTGAAAGCATTTTTATTCATACCCATAACCTCCTTGCTTCATTATCCCCATTGTAACCCTGCTCCAATCTAACCGTCAAGACCCTTTCTTTTGTTTTCCCTGCGGCATTTTCTTTTGTTTTCCTGGCGGCATTACCCGAACAGCTTATGGGCAGCATGCGCCTATGACACACTGGCCGTAAACTGTCCGCCAAGCACCGCCGGAAAAATAAAAATGAATTTCGCGAAGCGAAATTCTCCGCCTGCGGCGGGTCTGCGAAGCAGACAGCTTCAGTTCCGCCGCAGTGTGATCCTCGCGGAGCGTGTTTTGTGTAATAAGAAATCCGGAGGAATTTCCTATTACACAAAAAGAAAGGGCTTGACAGTCCTATACAAAACCGATACAATAATAAAGCCGTACATTGCCCGGTTCTCCGGTCACAATGTTGAAATCCGGTCTTACGCAATGGGAATCTGCGAACCGTGTCAGGTTGGGAACAAAGCAGCACTAAGCAGAACCTCTCATGTGCCGTAAGGGTGCCGGGTGGAGTTGTGACCGCGCCGGCGTGTACGGCCTTTGTATAAGAAAAATGATCACCAATGATTACAAGAGGACTGCTGTACCGTGATTACCCATCCTGCTCTGCACGCCGAAGACCGTTATCTGCATACCGAACAGTTGATGTCAGACTGTGTTTTGTGTCCCCGGAAATGCCATGTCAACCGTCTGGCAGGACAGAGGGGATTTTGCGGCCGGACAGCAGAGCTGACTGCAGCAAGGGCCTCCCTCCACATGTGGGAAGAGCCCTGCATCAGCGGGTCTGTTGGGTCCGGCACCGTCTTTTTCTCCGGCTGCAATCTGAAATGTGTCTTTTGCCAGAATCACAATATTGCCATTGGCACTGCAGGCCGCAATATTTCCACGGAACACCTGGCTGAGATTTTCTTATCCCTCCGGGAGAGAGGCGCCGCCAATATCAATCTGGTAACGCCTTCCCACTTTGTCCCTCAGATCCGCGATGCCCTTTTGCTCGCCAGGAACAGCGGACTTTCCCTGCCTGTTGTCTACAATACAAGCAGCTATGAGTGCGTGGAGACCCTGCAGATGCTTGACGGCCTTGTGGATGTGTATCTGCCGGATCTGAAATATTATTCTCCGGTGCTGTCCCAGAAATATTCCCACGCGGAAGATTATTTTGCCGTGGCGTCGGAAGCAATCCGGGAAATGTTCCGGCAGACCGGCGCACCTGTTTTTCAAAACGGACTGATGACTCGGGGCGTACTCGTCCGCCATCTGATCCTGCCCGGCCAGACAAAGGACTCCAAGAAGATCTTACGCTATCTTCATGACACCTACGGCAATAACGTTTATATCAGTATCATGAATCAGTATACGCCCCTTCCCCACGTGGAGCAGATGCCGGATCTGAACCGCAGAGTCACAGACGAAGAGTATGACCGCGTCATCTCCTTCGCCCTGCAGATTGGCATTGAAAACGGCTTCTTCCAGGAAGGAGAAGCCGCCGATGAAAGCTTTATTCCGGAATTTGACGGGGAAGGTCTGTAACCTTCTCCCTTCCCGCGGGATCATAATTCCACTCTTATCATAAAATATCCAAAATCACCGTCTCGCGCCGGCTCCTGCCTGCATTCAAAGCTCTCAAATCCAAACATAAGGGCCGCCTGGCGTTCCTTTTCATAAAAATTCCCCGGTACCCCAATGTAATACCGTTCTTCGCCGCGCCTTTGATTCCTGGCCAGGACCATATGTCCGTAATTATAAAATCCATGGAGTAAAAAGCTATTGTTGATCAGGCGGTAATACTTTTCCGGCAAGATTACAAAATCTCCCGGACCGATGGTAAGATAATCCCTTTCATCACGAAACGGTGCAATGTGGGGGTAAATTTCAGCCAATTGCCGCCACTTCTTTTCGTGTAGCGGAGAGGGCACAGCCGGACCGAATTTCTTGGGGCGAACAATCTGCTCCGCTATATCCTTTGGAACCGACTCAGCCAATAACAGATCGGGCTCTGCCGGCAATTCCTCAGACACTGTCTCTTCAGGTTCGGGCTCGGATTCGGGCTCGGGTTCCGGCGCAAGTTCAGGTTCTGCCGCAAGCTGTACAGCGGGTATCGTTTCAGTCTCCGGCCGTTCAACAGGCAGTGGATCCGCCCATACAGCCGGTTCCGGTACCGGTTCTTCTTCAGACACCATGGGTGCCACCTCAGGCAAAGGCACTTCCTCCTCCCTCCAACGGCACACCAACTCACGATTTTTCCCCAGATTGATCCTGACATACGTCAGATCATCGTAGCCGATACCGTCACATAATCTGTCTGCAGGCATTTGTCGCCTGATCAGGCTCCCCCTCCCCGACTGAAGCACGATCTCGCCAAAAATACCGTCAATTGCTCCACCCGGTCCCATACCAGATATATGTACTTCTCTGCTGCAATTTTCTGTGGGATACAGCCCGGTCACATTTACCTGCACGTTACAGAACCGGTCCATCAGTTCTATCTTAACAAATCCTGCACTCTTGATCTTTGATCCGCCCTCAAAATACTCCAGATAGCGGATCTGCTTGTCATAACCCATAAAATAACCCCCTGCATATACTCTGTTACAGTATACGTGGGGGTTGTCTTTAATATTCCAGATTGTCCAGATATTTCATGTAATTTACGACCATAAGGGCGATCTTAAAGGTCAGTGCATCGTCAAAGCTCCTGAGATCCAGCCCGGTAGCTTTCTGGATTTTCTCAATCCTGTATACCAGGGTATTGCGGTGCAGGAACAATTGTCTGGAGGTCTCCGACACGTTTAAGTTATTCTCAAAAAACTTATTGATCGTGGTGAGGGTTTCCTCGTCGAATTCCACCGGCACATTGTCGCCGAAGGTCTCATCAATGTAGAGCTTGCACAGATTGATCGGCAGCTGATAGATCAGGCGGCCGATTCCCAAGGTACTGTAAGCCACCACGGTTTTCTCCGCATAGAAAATCTTGCCCACATCCAGTGCAAGCTTCGCTTCCTTGTATGATTTGGACACATCCTTTAATTCCCTGACCACCGTGCCGAAGGAAACTTTTACGTTTAGCATGGCTTCCGCATTCATCATTGCAACGATCATCTCGGCAATTGACATAAGCTCTCCGTGGCTTGTATTGGCTTCCACCGCCTTGATCAGGATCACTCCGCTCTCATCCACAGCGGTAATATAGTCCCCGGTCTGTACCGAAAACATTCCCTTAAGGAGCTCCGTCACAATATTGTCTTTTTCCATCTTTGCTTCTATCAGGAATACAACTCTGTTGGTGATAGGCTCAATGTGCAGCTTCTTGGCTCTGTTGTAGATATCCACCAAAAGCAGATTATCGAGGAGAAGGTTTTGGAAAAAGTTATTCCTGTCAAATCTCTCTTTATAGGCCACCGCAAGATTTTGTATCTGGCACACGGCAATCTTCCCGATCATATAGGCTTCATCGCTGTTACCCTTGGCCACCAGTACATATAGAAGCTCACCTTCATCCAAAATCTTCAGCAGGTGATGTGTACCGATCACCTGACTGTCAGCCGGTGAATTGGCAAAACCCGACACCAGGCTGGGAGGGATATCCGGCATATCTGTAGTATAGGCCACCCTGCCTCCTGATAAATCGTACACATTTAAGTCCACCTTAGTGATGGCTTTTAATTCGTCGATACTTGTCTGAATCGTCTGACTGGAAATCATTTTTGCTCCTATCTGCTAAAGGGCTGTGCTTTCGCACAGCCCTCAAACGTCTTATGAAAAGAATTCAGTTTAGTTGGTAATAACGTGCTCGGTTTCCTTGTCAAATACATGGATTCTCTCAACATCCATAGCAAACTGAACGGTGTCACCTGCTCTTGAAGGAGTTCTGGGATCAACTCTTGCAGTGATCGGGAACTGATCAAGATCGGTATATAAGTAAACTTCTGCACCAAGCAGCTCGTAAACCTTAACAGTACCGGTAAATACGCTTTCAGGTGAATTCTCGATAAATGCCTTGGAGTCATAGATATCTTCAGGACGGATACCCATTACAACAGTCTTTCCGTCATAGCCGCCGTCAATCACCTTCTTGGACTTATCAGCAGGAAGAGGAATACTGCAACCTGCAACTTCCAGTCTTGCAACATCGCCAACAACCTTAACGGTTGCATCCATGAAGTTCATCTGGGGAGATCCGATGAATCCTGCTACGAACAGGTTGGTGGGCTTGTCATACAGATTCTGAGGAGAATCTACCTGCTGAACAACACCGTCCTTCATAACTACGATTCTGGTACCCAGAGTCATAGCCTCGGTCTGGTCATGTGTTACGTAAATGATGGTGGTACCCAGTCTCTGATGCAGCTTGGAGATCTCAACACGCATCTGTACACGCAGCTTAGCATCCAGGTTGGACAGAGGCTCATCCATCAGGAATACCTTAGGGTTACGAACGATAGCACGACCCATAGCTACACGCTGTCTCTGACCACCGGACAGAGCTGCGGGCTTACGGTCAAGCAACGGAGTCAGATCCAGAATCTTAGCTGCTTCTTTAACCATCTTATCGATCTCAGCCTTGGGAACTTTTCTCAGCTTCAGACCGAATGCCATGTTATCATAAACAGTCATATGAGGATACAGAGCGTAGTTCTGGAATACCATCGCAATATCTCTGTCCTTAGCTTCTACATCATTTACTAACTTATCACCGATCCACAGTTCGCCGGAGGAAATGTCTTCCAGACCTGCAACCATACGAAGGGTAGTAGTCTTACCACAACCTGAAGGTCCTACGAAAATGATAAACTCTTTGTCTGCAATCTCAAGGTTGAAATCTTTAACAGCTTCAAATCCGTTAGGGTATACCTTGGTAATATTTTTTAAAGATAAACCTGCCATTTTAAATAGCTCCTTTCATAAAAACAGTTATACTTTATTTTTACGACGTGTTGCCGTATAACTCTTAGTACAGTATAGCGAAAAACTCTCCTTTTCGCCATACCATTATTTCACAAAGATTTCACTTATCATTGTAAAAATTGCTCACATTATTTGTACTTTTTCGACTTTGCTGACACTTTGTACAAACCTTCATGCGAAAAGTCGGCAGAATGCACAAATCACCCGGTTTTATTCTTCCCCGCTTTCTATCAGACTCTCATCCAGCTCATCCTTAAAGATTCTCTCATCTTCCTCTGGGGTTGTTGTCTCCTCTTCTTCCCCGTTAGCAGCTCTCACAAGATCCTCCAGCTTTTTAAAAGGTTTGTTGTACAGCCACGCAAAAGCCAGGGCAGGAGCAGATATACCGAACATGGTTACCAAAGGGAAAATAGTGGGTACATAAATAGTCACATAGACCGGCACAATATATACAATGATCATCAATACCGTCTTCGGAAACATCATGAGGCTGATCATAAAAGCATTTTTAATGGTACGGCTGATCTTATTGTCAAATTTGGCCAGGACAGGGAACACGTACATCGCAGTAAACAGAGCAATTGCTCCGATAATGTAGATGATGACCTTGACTGCCGTATGTAACTTGATCCCGGCCGCAGCAAAAAGTTTGAAATCCAGTACAAATGCCGCGATGACAAATAATATCAGCACCCAGATGATCGTTGCCTGTACAAAATTTTCTTTAAAGGATTTAAAGTACAACTTTGTCACACTTGTATCATCTTTTCTTATGATCTTCAAAGATGAGTAATGAAGCGCCGTCATGGCCGCACCTATGGTAATGATGGGCAGGCAACAGACCATCGTGACAAAATTCAGCCACAACAGATCCGCCACTCTGCTAAGTGTCCTCATAACCGGACCTTCTACATTAAAAAGATTACCCATTTCTTTCGTTCCTTTCTAAAAAACTCTTTCCATGTCGGTCATTCTGATACCCGCGAACTCTTCCTCCGGACCAACACCGTGAAATCCCATCTTTCGATAAAAATTCACTGCATCCGACACTGCCCGTACGGACATATACCGTTCACCCGATTCCATTACATATTGGGCCACTGCAGTAACAAGAGCTTTGCCAATCCCCTGCCGCTGATAATCCCGATCCACAAATAAGAGCGATAAATGATTGCGGTACCGTATCGCTGCCACCCCCGTGATCACTTCTTCTCTCCGGGCCACCAATACCGGATACTCACCCCTGAGAAATTCATTTCTCAGCTCCGGATCCGCAATAAACCGATAAAAGCTGTCTCTGCCTTCATCAGCGCACCCCTTACCGTGCGACTGCATAAAAACGTTCCAAACAAATATCATGACATCATCCCACTCCCGGAGATATGCCCACCTGATCTCGTAGGGACTTGTATCTTTGACCATAACGCTACCCCTGTCGTTTTTGTCATATGATTTCGGAGTGTATTACTTTTTCTTCCATCCAGGCAAAGATATCCCCCATCACTGACACACGGTCTGTTTCATTTAATATCTCATGGCGTCCGCCGGGATACAGCCTGCAGGTCAGATCCTCAAGCCCTGCCGCCTCCATGGATGCACATGCTCTGCGGACACCCTCGCCGAATTCTCCCACAGGATCGTCACCGCCGGATACAATCAGCACCGGCAGACTAACCGGCATCCTTTTCAGATTCTCCGGCTTACGAATCCGGTGAATCAGTTCAAACAAAGTACCAAAGCCATTTATGGTAAATGTAAACCCACACATGGGATCCTCTATATATTCATTCACTTTCTGTACATCCCGGCTCAACCAGTCAAATCCGGTCCGCACCGGAGAAAAGCGTTTGTTATAAGCGCCAAAAGCGATTCTGTCCAACAGCTTGCTGACATGTTTCTCTCCTGCAAACAACCTGCAGAGCAATACCAGTAACCTGCCCATGCCTACCAGAATCCCCGGCTGCATGCCGGTTCCCATAACAATGGCTCCATCTATCCCCGTTCCGTATGTGCAAAGATAATTCCGCAGGATGAAAGAACCCATGCTGTGCCCCAGAATAATATAAGGCACATTGGGATAAAGCTCTTCCGTCATCTTTTTCAATCTGTGAACATCCCGCACCACCACAGTGGCAGGGTCCTCCGGGCAGAAATACCCTGTGCCATTCTCTCCAACGCTCTTTCCGTGGCCCAAGTGGTCCTCGCCGATGACCGCATAACCTCTGTCAGTGAGATACTGCGCAAATTCCTCGTATCTCTCCACATGCTCTGCCATGCCATGCACGATCTGCACCACACCCCGGACATTACCGTCCTCCGGTGTATAGCGGACTGCGTGGATGCGGGACACATTATCCCGGGATTCGTAGTAGAACTCTTCTTTTTTCATGGATCTCCTCACTAGCAGATCTCAGCACCTGCCGGCATTTCTTTCTCCGGTGTCATCAGTGCCAGATTACCGTCCGCATCCTCAGCGCACAGAAGCATACCTTCAGACAGTACCCCTGCAAGCTTGGCAGGCTTTAAGTTCACCAGAACCATCACCTTCTTACCCACCATCTCTTCCGGTGTGTAATGGGCTTTGATGCCGGACACGATCTGTCTCACCTGACTGCCAACGCGCACTTGACTGCACAGAAGCTTCTTGGACTTGGGAACTGCTTCACAGGCGATGATCTCTCCTACCTGAAACTGCAACTTCGCAAAATCGTCATAAGAGATCTCTTCCTTAGGCTCAATATCAATCACTGCCGCTTCCTCTTCCTGTGCTGCCACTTCTTCTGCTGCGGGCTCAGCCTCAGCTCTTCTTGCGGCAAACATGGCTTCAGCCCTCTCCACGATCTCCTTCACATCCAGACGGGCAAACAGGATCTCGGGCTTCTCAACAACACGGTTGCCGTCCGGATACAGACCGAACTGCTTCAGCGTATCAAACTCTCTCAGTTCCGTGTTCAGCTGTGCAGCAATCTTTTCAGCAGTCTCAGGCATGAAAGGTGCCAGCAGGGACGCGCCCATGGTGATACCTTCCACAAGATGATACAGAACGGTAGCCAGACGGTCAGCCTTCGCCTCGTCCTTGGCCAGTACCCAGGGCTCTGTCTCATCAATATATTTATTGCAGCGTTTAAACACTGCGAAGATCTCTGTCAAGGCATCTGCCACGCGCAGATCTTCCATCTTGGCAACCACCTTGTCAAATACAGCTGTCACGGTAGCTTCCATATCGGCATCAACGGCTGCATCATTGTTCGTCAGGGTCACACCCTTATTGGCCACCACACCGCCGAAGTATTTATTGCTCATGGAGATGGTTCTGTTCACCAGGTTACCCAAGGTGTTGGCAAGATCGGAATTCAGCCTCTCCACCATCAGTTCCCAGGTAATGGTTCCGTCATTTTCAAAAGGCATCTCATGCAGTACGAAATAACGAACGGCATCCACGCCGAAGAAATCCACCAGATCGTCGGCATAGATCACGTTGCCCTTGGACTTACTCATCTTGCCGTCGCCCTGTAACAGCCAGGGATGACCGAATACCTGCTTCGGCAGAGGCTCATCCAACGCCATCAGGAAAATAGGCCAGTAAATGGTATGGAAACGGATGATATCCTTACCGATCAGATGCAGATCTGCCGGCCACAGCTTCTTGTACTGATCCGTGCTGTTGCCGTCCGCATCGTAACCCACGCCTGTGATATAGTTGGTCAGTGCATCCAGCCATACATACACTACGTGTCTGTCATCGAAATCCACGGGGATTCCCCACTTGAAGGAAGTTCTGGACACGCACAGATCCTGCAGACCGGGCAGCAGGAAATTGTTCATCATCTCATTCTTACGGGACACAGGCTGGATAAACTCCGGATGCTCATTGATATGTTTGATCAGTCTGTCCGCATACTTGCTCATACGGAAGAAATATGCCTCCTCCTTGGCCGGCTTTACCTCACGGCCGCAGTCAGGGCACTTTCCGTCAACAAGCTGAGACTCCGTCCAGAAAGACTCACAGGGGGTACAGTACAGTCCCTCGTAAGCACTCTTATAAATGTCTCCCTGCTCATAGAGACGCTTGAAAATCTTCTGCACCTGCTTCTCATGATAATCATCCGTGGTACGGATGAACTTATCATAAGATATATTCAGCATATCGCACAAACCTCTGATCACCAGAGCCACGTCGTCCACGAAAGCCTTGGGGCTGACACCTGCCTCCTGTGCCTTCAGTTCGATCTTCTGGCCATGCTCATCGGTGCCGGTCTGGAAAAATACATCGTATCCTTCCTTCCTCTTAAATCTTGCAATACTGTCCGCCAGCACAATCTCATAGTTGTTGCCGATGTGAGGCTTGCCGGAGGTATAAGCGATAGCTGTGGTAATATAATATTTACCTTTGTTCATAGTAATCTCCTTTCCTGAAATATATCATCGCGAGGTTCAGGACCACTCGCATAACCCAAAAACCCGCCTTCCGTTCAAAACAGAAGACGGGACATTTCACTATGATTAGAGTACCACACTGCAAGCTTTTCTGTCAATTACTAATTAGCCCATTTTTTCCAGGAAAGCGGCAACATTGGCAGCTATATCGTTCTTGAAAACGGCAGATCCTGCCACTATAACATTGGCGCCGGCGTCTATCGCCTCGCGGACATTGTCGATGTTGATGCCGCCGTCCACCTCAATATCTACATCCAGCCCTTTCTCTTCGATCATTCTGCGGATCACGGTTACCTTTTTGACGCATTCAGGGATGATCTTCTGACCGCCGAAGCCCGGTTCCACTGTCATGACCAGCACCATGTCCACCTTGTCAAGATAAGGGGCTACCGCTTCCGCAGGGGTGGCAGGCTTGATGGTGATGCCTGCTTTTTTGCCGAAAGAGCGGATGGCGCGGATGGTTCCTTCCACGTCGTCAGTCGCCTCGATATGGAAATTGATCAGATCAGCCCCGCACTCCGCAAATTCCTTAACGTATCGCTCAGGCTTCTCAATCATCAGATGCACATCAAAAAAGATGTCCGTGCTTTTACGGATGGAACTGATAACCGGCATACCGTAGGTAATGGAAGGCACGAAAAGCCCGTCCATCACGTCGATATGCAGGTACTGAGCACCGCCTTTCTGTGCAGCTTTAATATTCTCTCCAAGTTCCCAGAAATCCGCAGCTAACATGGATGGTGATAATATGTTCATTTTTTTTCCTCTTCTTTCTATTTTCTATGATTCTTCCGCTTTTTCATCCCAGCAGCGACAGTCGTCTCTGCCGATTACTGCAGAGGTAAAAGGCGTTCCGTCCTGCTTCCGATAATGTTTTGTTGCACGAAAAACATACCTGGCGCCCACATATACAATAGGCACGTTGAAAAACACAATTAGGATATTTCCCAAATCCGAAAAAGCCCACAGGTTGCCCAGTTCAAGTCCTGCAATATTACACAAAATACCAAATGCCGCCACAAACAGAGCCACAATCCTCACTCCGTTTATAAATCTCCTGTCTTTCCGGATGCGGTTGGCCGCAATCTCCGAAAAGCTTATCATTCCCAACAGACAGGTATACGCAAAGAGGCAGAAGCACAAGGTTATCAGGAAGGATATCACTCCGTTCACCGCCGTACCGGGCGTCAGTGCCGCAACCGATTCCGTAAACTTAGGGAGCTTGTCCATCGCCTGCCAGGCCGCTGAGGAAGGTCCTTCCCAACAGTGTGCCATAACCACTACAAAGCCTGAAAGCGTGCAGATCACAATGGTATCCAGAAACACACCGATAGAAGCGAGAATGCCTTGCTCACAGGGATGCTTTGCATCTGCTGCAGCCGCAGACATGGTGATCGTACCCTGACCTGCCTCGTTGGACATCAGCCCACGTTTTACGCCTTGCGCCAGCACCGTGCCGAACACTCCGCCGAAAAACGCTTCCGGCTGAAAGGCCCCCCCGAACACTGCGCCAAAGAAGTATGGAACGGACTTCAGATTCAAAGCGATCAACACCAGAACAGTCACGATATAGAGTACCGCCATAGCCGGCACCATCCTGTCGGTCCATCTGGTCACCTTTTTAATGCCGCCGAATGCGATCAGCGCCGTTGCCGCAACGATAAGCGCTCCCACTATGTAATAAAACGCTGCATCTGAAGAAATTCCCTTGCCGGTAACGATCTCCGCCATCCTGCCCACAGAGGATACAACATTAAACCCCTGAGCCGGCAGACAACAGAGGGCATAAAGGATATACAGAAGTGACAAAAAGATACCGATCCAGACTTTATTGCCCAGAAGCTTTCTCCCGTAAAACGGAAGACCTCCCACAAACTCGTCACCCTTCTTCTCTTTGAAGATCTGCGCCAGCACTCCTTCCATGTAGGCGATGGCCATTCCGAAAAATGCAGATACCCACATCCAGAACACGGCTCCCGGACCTCCCACCGCAATGGCACCGGTGACACCGATGATATTTCCGGGTCCCACACGCATGGCAGAGCTTAAGAGAAAGGCCGTCAGCGGCGACACTCCTGTTGTGACCTGCCGCTTACCGGTCATGACCCGTATTCCCTTTTTAAAATGAGTCACCTGCAGAAATCCCAGCCGGAAGCTGAAGTAAATACCGGAGCCCAAAAGCAGGATAATGGCAAAGGAAAAATTGCCCAGCAGGGGAATCCGGGCATACCAGTCATAATTAGTAGGAAAGTCCCACAAAAAATCTGACACCGGTCCGATAAATGAAAACACTTCGTTAATCGCCTGAAACATAGCCTGCATAGATCCCGCCTCCTTTTCTGCAAATTACAGGCAGGCTGCCTGATTATACGGCACCCTGCCTTCCCATCTCACATTGATCTTACACAAACGCCTTCACGGACTTGTACACGCCTTCCGCGTCAAGACCGTACTTAGCTACCAGTGCTGCCGCTGAACCGGACTCACCGAACACATCCTGCATTCCCAGCTTCTTCACCGGAGTGGGAAGATTTGCACTCAGGCAGTCACACACTGCACTGCCGAGACCGCCAATCACGGAGTGTTCTTCCACCGTCACTACCTTGCCGGTCTTTCTCGCGCTGTTGATGATAATATCCTCATCCAAGGGCTTAATGGTGCAGATATTGACAACCTCTGCGCTGATACCGTCAGCCGCAAGCATTTCGGCCGCTCCCAATGCAGAATCCACACAGATACCGGTGGCAACAATGGTCACGTCCGTACCTTCACGCACTACAGTTCCTTTTCCAATCTCAAACTTGTATCCCGGCTTGTCATTGATCACAGGCACTGCCGCACGGCCGAAACGGATATACACAGGGCCCTCGTGCTCAATGGCTGCACGCACACATGCTCTTGCTTCCACATCGTCAGAAGGACACATTACCACCATACCGGGGATCGTCCTCATCAGTGCAAGATCCTCATTACACTGGTGGGAGGCACCGTCCTCACCTACGGTGATGCCTGCATGGGTGGCACCGATCTTTACATTCAGATGGGGGTAACCCACAGAGTTACGCACCTGCTCATAGGCACGTCCGGCTGCAAACATTGCAAAGGAACTTACGAAAGGGATCTTTCCGACCAGGGAGAGACCGGCGGCAATACCTACCATGTTACACTCTGCGATACCGCAGTCGATGTGTCTGTCAGGATATGCCTTCTTAAAAATGCCTGTCTTGGTAGCTGCCGCAAGGTCAGCATCCAGAACTACCAGTTGAGGATATTCTTCGGCAAGCTCCTTCAGGGCATTGCCGTAACTTTCTCTTGTAGCGATCTTCTTCACTGCGTCTGCCATTATGCTTCTACCTCCTTTGCCAATGCTTCTTCTATTTTCAGAAGGTCTGCCATAGCCACTTCAAATTCAGCATCGTTGGGGGCCTTACCGTGCCAGTCCACAGAATTCTCCATAAAGGAAACACCCTTGCCCTTCAGGCTGTGAAGTACGATACAGGTAGGCATACCCTTTGTCTGTCTGGCCTCATCAAAGGCTGCTCTCAGGGCGTCAAAATCATGGGCATCCACATTGATCACATGGAAATTAAAAGCTTCAAACTTCTTATCGATGGGATAAGGAGAACACACCTGATCCAGCTCACCGTCGATCTGCAGGTTATTGTTATCCACGATGGCACACAGGTTGTCCAGCTTGCGGTGTCCTGCAAACATAGCGGCCTCCCACACCTGACCTTCTTCAATCTCACCGTCTCCCAAAAGGGTATAGACACGGAAATCTTTTCCATCCATCTTGGCACCCAGTGCCATGCCCACAGCAGCGGAAATACCCTGACCCAGGGAACCGGAGGCCATATCCACGCCGGGAATGTGAAGATTGGGATGTCCCTGCAGATAGGACCCCAGCTTACGCAGCGTCACCAGATCTTCCACCGGGAAAAAGCCTCTGTGTGCCAGCGCAGAGTATAAGCCCGGAGCTGTATGTCCCTTGGACAGTACAAAACGGTCTCTGTCTTCCCATAACGGATTTGCAGGGTCGATATTCAATTCCTCAAAATATAAAAACGTAAACACATCTGCTGCGGAGAGAGATCCGCCCGGATGACCTGCCTTTGCACTGTGAACTGAAGTCACAATGCCTTTGCGCACATCATTGGCACGCTTGCGCAGTTCTAAATTGTTCATCATTGCCTCCGTTCTGCACTGCGGACCACACCACCCCCCACAGTACATGATTTAGTCAATACTATACTAGCATAGTTTTTCGTTCCCGTCCAGCTACTTTTCACATTGCTGCCAAATCGGGACATATTCATACTTCCCCTCCTGTGGCATATATTAATTAGTAACCACTCCTGCAAAGGGGGATCACTATGCGTTCCCGCACCCGTCTGACTTTTCGGCAGACTGTGTTTGCCGCCGGATTTCTGGCCTTATTTACGGCCTTTATACTATTCTTAGGTTCCTGCCGCAGGGAAGAGCGGCTGTTTAACGATCTGGCATCCGGCCTGTTTCGCAGCGAAATGCTCTCAAACACCCTCAACATGCACTACACACTGGCCGACCCTTCCCGCTTCGGCATCCGGGACTATGAGCCGATACTGCCCTGTTACTCCTCCCAAAATGTTCTGTCCGGCCAAGCCCGCACAGAAAACCTCCTGGAACAGCTGAGCGCTATCGACAGCGAAAAATTGTCCGGTCAAGCACAGGTCACCCACGCTCTTTTGGTAAATTCACTGACAGACTCCCTGACTCTGAGCAGCCTGTCCCTATACGAAGAACCACTCTCCCCCTCTTCCGGAATGCAATCCCAGCTTCCTATCCTGTTGGCTGAATACACGTTCCGTAGCATCAGAGATGTGGAAGATTACCTGCATCTCCTGGATCAGACGGACGAATACTTCGAGGCTCTTCTGATCTTCGAGCAGGAAAAAGCGACAGCCGGTCTGTTGATGTCCTCCGACTCCCTGAAAAAGGTGATAACGCAATGTGATACCATTCTCAGCCAAGAAGAATTAAAAGAAGAAACCCATTTCCTGCAGACCACCTTCCGGGAACGGCTGTCACTGCTGATAGAGAAGGGAGAATTGAATGAAAAAGAGGCCGAAAGTTACATCGCGCAAAACAACCGCCTGCTCCGCACGGTAATGCTCCCGGCCTACAAAACTCTGGGAGACGGCCTGTTAATCCTGGAGGATCCCTCCATTCCCCTGAGCGGGCTTGCTTCCAAACCTCAGGGGATTGTCTACTATGAAAACCTTCTGCGTGTTCAGACAGGCTCAGACAGGTCTGTGGCAGAGATCAAAAAGATGATCGCAGAACAGTTTGACAAAGAATATCTGCTTTTTAAAAGTATCCGGGATCAGATGCCGGAGCTTGCCTCATTACCTTATATGCCCCTGCTGGAGGAGAGCTTTCCCCTGCAGGGAGCTTCCGCCATGCTGGCTGACCTGCAAAACAGAATGGCAGAAGACTTCCCTCCCTTTTGTACCGACGAAGCCCTGCCTGAAGTCACTGTCAAAACAGTCTCTTCCAGCCTGGAGGACTACTGTGCCCCTGCCTTCTATCTGACGCCGCCGTTGGATGACACTTCCTCCAATGCCATATACATTAATCAGAAAAGCACACCGGCCGGGCTGGAACTTTACACCACACTGGCCCACGAAGGCTATCCGGGCCATATGTATCAGTCTGTCTATCATAATCGCACGGTCATGCAGGGAGATCCCGATCCCGTCACCGGCGTGCGGGAGCTTTTATGGTACGGCGGGTATCTGGAGGGATGGGCTCTGTATGTGGAATTCCTGTCCTATGACTACGCCTCTCAACTGTATGCAGAACAAAAAAACGAGCTGCTGTCTGCAGCCGTGCAGCTTACCAAATACAACCGCAGCCTGCTGTTAGGGCTCTATTCCCTGCTGGATATCATGATACACTATGAAAATGCCGACCTTCAGCAGGTGTCAGCCTTCCTCACAAACTTCGGCATTACAGACAAAACGGCCGTCTCTTCCCTGTACGAATACATCGTGGAAGAACCGACCAATTATCTGAAATACTACCTTGGTTATCTGGAGATCCTCGCTCTCAGGGAACAGGCACAAAAGCTCTGGGGCGATGCCTACACCGATCTGGACTTCCACACTTATCTGCTGGAATCCGGTCCCGCTGACTTTACCACGTTGGAAAAGGCGCTGCAAAACCGACCTTCCCCGAAGCTGACCAACTAAGCCCCCGGCAGAGATTACTCGGAAGCCAACGCTTCCAGGTAATCTCTGTCCCACATGAGGATCTTCAGCTTGGAGGCCACCTCCACTGCCGGTGCGGTAAAATATTGGTTGGTCATCACCACACCCACCATACGATCGTAATAATCCCTTCCCGCATAAGCTTCCTGGATGGCATGTACACCCACCGGCCCGTCATAGCGCTTGCACTGAATGGCGTAGCTTACCCCTTCCTTCTGGGCCAGTATATCAACACCGTAATCGCCGCTTCCCCTGGTCACCTCAACCTCCAGAAACTCATGATCCTTTAAGAGCTGTGCGCAGTAACGCTCAAACTCATGCCCTTCCATCAGATCAATGGCCTTGGGTTTCCTGCGCCTTGCCATGCGTAAGAATACTCCGGCACTAAAACACAAAATTGCGATCACTGCGATCACGATCAAAGGAACTGCGTGCTTCATCCATTCTCCTCCTGCCGAACACCTGTTCTTTTTATTATATCACGAAACCAGATTCGATGCAAGCACAATACTCATTATCATACTGACCAATGCGGACCAAAGCGCTCCGGCCACTGTATATCTGGTCTTTGTCACTTTTGCCGCAAGATAATATACGCTCATCGTGTAAAACAAAGTCTCGGTACAGCTCATCAGAATGGATGTGACCATGCCCACATAGGAATCCGGCCCTGCTGTTTTGAAAATATCCAACACCAGCCCGGTGGCTGCCGAAGAGGAAAAAAGCTTTACAATCAACAGGGGCAGCAATTCTCCCGGCAGACGAAAAACTCCGGTAAGAGGAGACAGCAGCTTTCCCAGAAAGTCCAGAAATCCGGAAGCGCGCAGCACCCCCACTGCCACCATCAGTCCCACCAGGGTGGGCATGATATCTGCCACTACCTTCAGTCCGTCCTTGGCCCCTTTGAGGAAACCTTCATAGACTTTGACCTTGGAGATCAGCCCATATGCCACGATGTAAAAAAGGATTGCCGGAATGATAATGTCCGAGATATGTGACAGCACGTTCATAAAACCTTTTTCCCCCGATCCTTTATTTTGCAAAACAGAATGGCCGCCACTGTACTCACTGCCGTGGCAATGATCGCCGGCCCCACGATCACTGCAGGATTACTGCTGCCGTACTGGCTGCGGTATGCGATCATATTTACCGGAATCAACTGGAGGGAGGAGATATTCAGGATCAAAAAGGTACACATCTCGTTACTGGCACTGCGGATCCTCCCCGTTTCCAGATATTGTGGATTTCCCCGCTCTTTTTCCAGCTCCGCCAAAGCCTCCATGGCCTTGAGCCCTGCCGGCGTGCAGGCCCAGCCAAGCCCCAGCACATTTGCTATCACATTGGTGGCAATATAGCCTCTTGCCGGATGATCCTTAGGGATCCCGGGAAACATAAGATTCAAAAAAGGGCTGATCCCCCGGGTCAACCGGTCGATCAGCCCGGACTGCTTTCCGATCTCCATAAGTCCCATCCAAAGGGCCATCACACCCGCCATGGTGATGCATAGGGTGATCCCTTCCCCGGCACTGTCCAGCGCGGCACTTGTCACCGCTCCGATATTTCCCGTACAGGCCCCATAAACCACACCCACAAGGATCATACCTGCCCAAAGATAATTTAACATAAAAATACCGCCAGATTGGTCTTATTCTTATTTTATGCCTCTGCTTTAAACGACAGAACCATCTCAAAGCCCCTTCAAAATAAAGATACCGACCGGCTTTTAGTGGATTTTCAACGCGCTCCGTGTTATACTTAAGACACAGAACCAAGAAAGGATGACGCGGCATGTCACATGAAGATTATTTAAAAGCGCAAAAAATGGGTCTGAAAGCATACAGATCTTCCATTTCGTCGGGCAAATATCCGTATCTGCCTGTTTTGGATGAAATCCTCTCCCATGCACAGATCGATCACGAAGAACGTCTGGGTGTCAGCGACATTCCCTTAAGCCAGGTGGTCGGTACCAGTACCTTCGGACGCACCCAGGCCTTTGCTTCCAATTTTATGCCACTTCTGGCAGAAGGCAGCGAATTCTCCGCCAAATGGGCCAAGCTCTGCGACGCCCAGATGAATGAGGGCATAAGGGATGCCATCAAGGTTTACGAATACATGAACAAATATTATGTAGTGGAGGGCAATAAGCGCGTCAGCGTGCTGAAATATTTCAACGCCCACACCATCCTTGCGGATGTCACCAGAAAGGTCCCCAAGCCCAGTGACGATCCGGAGAACAGGATTTATTACGAATACATGGATTTCTACGATCTGACAAAGGTCAATTATCTGCGCTTTTCCAAACAGGGCAGCTTCCACAAGCTCCTGACTGCATTGGGCAAAAACAATACCTATATCTGGTCCGAGGAAGACCGCCTGGACTTTTCCAGTTTCTATACGATATTTTTCAATGCATACCGGGAAAAGAGCGGAAACAGACTGCACAACGTGACGGCAGCAGATGCTCTGCTGGTTTATCTCACCTTCTATCCCTACGAGGAAACCCTTGCATTCTCCAATGCCCGGTTAAAGGCTAACCTGGAAAAAATCTGGCCTGAGATCCTTCTGTCCGGAGAGGATGAATCCGTGGAACTTATGATGAATCCCTCCCAGGAGAAGACCACCGTCGGATCTGTGATCAATATGTTCATCCCGTCCAAAAAGAAACGTGTGGCCTTTGTCTATGACAAAGAGCCCGGGGCCTCCGACTGGATCTACGGTCACGAGCTGGGGCGTCTGCATCTGGCAGAGGTTTCCAAAGATATGCTTGACACCAGAACATATATCATCGATCTTGCCAAAGAAAATCCCGAGGAAAAGCTGGATAAAATCTGCCGTGACGGATGCGATATCATTTTCACGGTGACACCCAAGCTGATCAAAGCGTGCCTCAAAACAGCCATAGATCACCCGGACGTCACCATTCTCAATTGCGCTCTCAACTCCTCTTACAACACGGTAAGAACCTATTACACCAGAATGTACGAGGCTAAATTCCTGACGGGCATGATCGCGGGAGCCATGTGTACCAATGACCGTGTCGGCTATGTGGCTGACTATCCCCTGTACGGTGTGGCAGCCAGCATCAATGCATTTGCACTGGGCGCCAAGATGGTCAATCCCAGAGTCAAAGTATATCTGGCATGGTCCAGCATGAAGGATTTTGATATTGACCAGTATTTTGAAGAGCACAACATTACCTATATATCAGCTCAGGACATGATCACACCTCAGAATGACAACCGACAGTTCGGGCTCTACGAGATCACGGAATACGGCAAAAAGAACCTTGCCATGTCCATCTATGACTGGGGCGTCTTTTATGAGAAACTCATCCACAGTATTCAGAAGGGCTCTTACAAGGCCGAAGAGTCCGGTGACTACAAAGCGATCAACTACTGGTGGGGACTGTCTGCCGGAGTGATCGACGTGATCTGTTCCAAGAATCTTCCCATCGGTACGGTAAAACTGGTGGACCTGATGAAGCAGACCATTTCTTCCGGCCTCTTCCATCCCTTCACCGGTCCCCTGACCG
Organism: Acetatifactor sp.; assembly: GCA_045659805.1. Taxonomy (GTDB): domain Bacteria; phylum Bacillota; class Clostridia; order Lachnospirales; family Lachnospiraceae; genus Acetatifactor. The sequence goes on along the minus strand of JAZRCR010000087.1, from coordinate 21,217 downwards.
ATCAAAAGGGGCAAAAGCATTACGCGCCTTCCGAGGCAATGAAGCCGGACGATATTATGAAAATGGACTGGCTTGTAGAAAATGTCGTGGGAAAGATCCCCACCATAGACGAACTGAAAGAAGAAGCGCAGCCTGTGGTAATGCTCCGCGGCCTGCACTCCGCTACTGCCGATAAAGGAGGAAATTCTCTGCCATGAAAATCCTGGTACTTGCCGATGTAGAATCAAAATACCTGTGGGATTATTTCGAAAAAAGCAAACTGGAGGGCGTAGATCTGATCATTTCCTGCGGTGATTTAAAAGCCAGCTATCTTTCCTTTTTAGCCACCTTTACCACCGCCCCGGTCCTCTATGTCCACGGCAACCATGACTCGAAGTATGAAAAACAGCCGCCGGAAGGATGCATCTGCATCGACGGAGACATCTATGTATATAACGGTATCCGCATCCTTGGTCTCGGAGGATCCATGTGTTACAATTACGGCCCCCACCAATATACCGAAAAAGCCATGCGCAAACGTGTCAGAAAGCTCCGCTTCAAGCTGTGGAAAAACAAGGGCTTCGACATTCTGGTAACCCACGCGCCCGCCTATCACTTTAACGACGGAGAAGACATTCCCCACACCGGCTTCCGGGTATTTCACGAACTGTTAGAGAAATACATGCCAAGATACTTCATTCACGGACACATTCACATGAACTACGACTGGCGCCTCCGTCAGAAACGGGAAAGTATCTATAACGAACACACTACCGTGGTCAACGCCTATGAGCGCTATCTCCTGGAATATGATCTTGAAGCTTAACGTCCTGTTCCTGTTTTCAGACAAAATGCAGCCCCACAGTCAACCGCTATGCCGAGTTAACTGCGGGGCTCGCTTTTTACAATGCGGAAGAAGTGAACAAGCTCTTCACATGCTGGATCTCTTCCCTGGTAGCCTGACTTGCAGGCACATAATATGACTTATCACGGGCGATCTGATACAACTCTTCCTGACACTGTTCTGAAGCATTTCGGAACTGCTTCAGACACTGCTTCAGTTCTTTATTCTCTGTCTGAGGGATCATCTCCGCATAGCGGACCAGCTCACCGTTGATCCCTGCCAGTATATCTGATACCATAACCTTTTCCTGCATCTGCATCACATTACCTCCTTACTTGTTTTACTGTAAAAACTTCATAAGCTGCTGCTTATTGTCCATGGCAGACTGTGCACCTTTTTCAAAAAACTGCTTTACTTTCGCATCCTCAGCCTCCTTTGCATACTCCTTCAGCTTACAGTGTGTGGTGTCAAAACCCGCCATAAGATGACGGAGATTCTGCAGATCAAGTTCTGAAATATTTCCCATAACCATACCTCCTTTATCACTAAACTTTTACACCCCTATCATGCACCGCCCTCCCCGGAAATATACCTTTTCTACTTTCTTTTTACACAAATTTGTACTATACTGTTCATAAAGGGCGAGTGGAATCATTTCCCTGATCCCGGGCAATACTATCACTGATTATCACCTCTCACTGCGGCTCGGCAAGACCGGCCCTATGAAAGAGAACAGGAGTAATACAATGGCTAAGGAATTATTAAAAAGAAGCGAAGCAGATCCCCGTTTTACGTGGAATCTTGCCGACATGTACGAAAGCACTCCCGCATGGGAAGCCGATATCCGGAGCATTCTGGAATACGCCGGCAAACTTGCCGGAAAGGAAGGCAAGGTAACTGCCACCGCGGCTGATCTGTACGAGGTTCTCTCCGATCTTGCAGCCATGGAAGAAAAAATGGATCTAGCTTATAACTACGCTGCCAGATTAAGCGATGAGGATACCGGCAATGCCGCCCATCACGCCATGGTACTGAAAATGCACAGTGTGATCACCAACATATCGGGAACTTTAGCATTTATCGAGCCGGAAATCCTGGAGACGCCCGAGGAAGTACTTCAGAGATATTATGCCCAGCTTCCCGAGCTTACACTCTACCGCAGTCAGATTGAGGAGATTCAACGCTTAAAGCCCCACAGCCTCAGCGCTGAAATGGAAAAACTCCTTGCTATGACCGGCGAAATGAGCAGCACCCCTTCCCAGACCTTTTCCGTGTTCAACAATGCCGATCTCAAGTTTCCCGAAGTCACTGATGACCGGGGCGAGACTGTGCGCATCACCCACGGCCGCTTTGTAAGCCTGGAGGAATCCTCTGACCGCCGGGTTCGGAAAGAGACTTTTGAAAAGCTGTATCATACTTACAGGCAATACCAAAATACCCTGGCAAACCTCTACAACGGTCAGGTCAAACAGCAGATCTTCAAAGCCGGTGCCCGCAAATACAACTCTACTCTGGAGGCTTCCGTAAATGCCAACCACGTTTCTCCCGCGGTCTACGAGAATCTTGTGACCACCGTGGGGCAAAATCTGGATAAAATGCACCGCTATGTACGTCTTCGCAAGAAAATGCTGGGTGTGGACGAACTTCACATGTACGATATATATACCCCCATCATCGCCGATGCGGCGCGAAAGATCCCTTTTGAGGAGGCCAAGGAGACGGTTTTGAAGGCTCTGGCACCCCTTGGGGAAGATTATCTGTCCCTTCTGAAAGAAGGGTTTGAAAACCGCTGGATCGACGTATATGAGAACGAAGGAAAGCGAAGCGGGGCCTACAGTGCCGGGGCCTATGGCACTCACCCTTACGTTTTGCTCAATTATAATGAAACACTGGACAGCATGTTCACACTGGCACACGAGATGGGGCACGCACTCCACTCCTACCTGTCCAACAAACACCAACCATATATTTACTCACAATACAAAATATTTGTGGCTGAAGTGGCTTCCACCTGCAACGAGATCCTTCTCATGGAATACCTGTTGAAGAACACCGCCGACCCCAAAGAAAGAGCGTACCTGCTCAATCATTATCTCGACAGCTTCAAAGGAACCGTCTACCGGCAGACTATGTTTGCAGAATTTGAGAAGAAGACAAACGCCATGGCCGAGGCCGGAGAAAGCCTGACGGCAGAGGTTCTGAGCAAAGTTTATTATGATCTGAACTGCAAATATTACGGACCTGACATGGTATCCGATCCGGAAATTGCAGTGGAGTGGGCAAGAATCCCTCATTTTTATTACAACTTCTATGTTTATCAATATGCAACGGGCTTCTCGGCCGCCGTGGCCATCGCCCGCAATATCCTGAAAAACGGCGAATCTGCTGTAACGCGATATAAAGAATTTTTATCAGCCGGCTGTTCTGCATCACCTGTGGAACTTCTAAAAATTGCCGGTGTGGATCTGGAAACACCCGAACCGATCCGGGACGCCCTGAATGTCTTCGGCGAAATCCTGGATGAGATGGAGCAAGAAAAGGAGATATAAATGGGTACAAAAGAAAAAAGGCCCAATATCCTGTTTTTAATGACTGACCAACACAGATATGACTGCGTGGGTTTTTCCGAAAATTATCCTGTCAAGACTCCGAATCTGGACCGTCTTGCCTCAGAGGGTGTCTGGTTTGACCATGCATATTGTACCGTTCCCACCTGCTGCCCCGCGCGCCAGAGTTTTATCTCCGGCAAGCGGCCCGAGCGCTTCGGTGGCCACTGGAATTACGATAATTTTTTGAAGATTGGAGATCTTCCCGTCAATGAATTCTCCTTTGCACGTGCCTTGAAAAAAGTGGGCTATCAGACGGCATATGTAGGGAAATGGCATGTAAGCGCCGAACATACTCCTCTGGACTTTGGATTTGACGAATACTACAGTCTGGATGAGGTGCGGGAATATCACCGTTCCAAAGGATATGACAAAGCCTTCCGGTTCCCCAATGAATACGGCATGGAAATGTGGCTGGGGCATACCCTCGACATTCCTTACGAGGAAGCCGCGCCACATCTTCTGGCATCCAAAGCCATCGAGATGCTGGAGAGAATGCACGGTGACAGCCGCCCCTACTTCCTTGTCTTCTCCACCTCAGAGCCGCACCTGCCCTGCAGTCCCGCAGAACCTTTTGCCGGTATGTTCAAACCGGAAGATGCCGTGAAATGGGGGGGCTTTGACGATACCTTTGAGGACAAACCTTATATTCAGAAGCAAATGCTCCTGAACTGGACGTTTGAGAATCTCACCTGGGAAGACTGGAGCAAATGTGTTGCCAGATATTACGCCTGCATCGCACAGGTGGACGATGCCATGGGCAGGATACTGGACGTTGCGGAAGCGCTGGATACCGACAATAATACCGTGATGATCTACACCGCAGATCACGGCGACATGTGCGGCAGCCACAGAATGCCGGATAAACACTATGTCATGTATGACGACGTGGTACACGTCCCCATGATCGTAAAATGGAAAGATCACTTTAACCCCAGAAGGAGCGGTGACTTTGTACATAACTTCCTGGATCTCCACTCCACGATCCTGGAACTGGCAGGTGCCAAGGGAGACCCTGTCTGCGACGGCAAGAGCCTGATGAATCAGCTACAGGGCTGTGATGAAGGCCGCAAATATGCATTATCCACCTATAACGGCCAGCAGTGCGGCCTCTATAACCAGAGAATGATCCGCAGTGCAAGCTATAAATACATCTGGAATATGACTGACGTGGACGAGCTCTACGATATGGAGAAAGACCCTTACGAGCTTACCAATCAGGTTCATAATCCGGAATATGCGGACATCCTGAAAGAAATGCGGCTGCAGCTTTACCGGGAACTGGAGAAAACCGAAGACAAGCTTCTCCTGCGTTCCACTCCCGCCACAGTCCATCTGCTGCAAAATAAAAAGCTGTAAATCCATTTCAGCCAAAGAACACCACTATCTGACGAACAAGGCGGCAACTAATGATGAAATCAATCAGCGTAATGATCAAACCGGCCTCCGGCACCTGCAATATGTCCTGCGACTATTGTTTTTACTGTGACGAAGCCCAAAAGAGAAAACAGGAATCCTACGGTTTTATGTCTGAGGCAACTTTAAAAAACGTGATCCGCAGAACATTGCCCGTGGCTGAAGAATCGGTCTGCTATGCTTTTCAGGGCGGAGAACCCACTCTGAGAGGTCTCGCCTTCTTTGAGCAGGTAGTGCAGTTGCAGCAAAAATACAACAAAAACAATGTGCCCGTGTACAATTCCATACAGACCAACGGTTATGCCATTGACGAAAACTGGTGCCGGTTCCTGAAGGACAACCACTTTCTGACCGGCATCTCTGTTGATGGGATTGAATTCACCCATAACAGGTATAGGCATGCCAAAGACGGTTCGCCTACGTTTCAGCGTATCCTGCAAACCGCCTCCCTCTTTGACCGCTTTGGTGTGGCGTACAATATCCTGACGGTAGTAACCCGTGACGTTGCTGCCCACATCGAAGAAATCTATCATTTTTATCAAAAGAAGGGGTGGCACTATCAGCAGTATATTGCCTGCATGGACCCGTTGAACGAACCTCACGGCAAGTCGGAATATGCCCTGACACCGGAGGAATACGGCATGTTTCTTGTGAAACTGTTCCGTCTTTGGTACCGGGACTATCAGGTTGGAAAACAGCCCTACATAAGACAGTTTGAAAACTACGCCGGAATCCTCATGGGCTATCTGCCCGAGGCATGTGAGCACCGCGGCGTCTGCACGGAGCAGTATCTGGTAGAGGCGGATGGCAGCGTATACCCCTGCGACTTTTATGCACTTGAATCTTATCAGCTGGGAAATTTCAACACAGACAGATTGGAGCAATTGGATGAAAAAAGAAAGGCGACAGGTTTTATCGAACCCTCCCGGCTGTTGTCTGACAGCTGCAGGTCATGTACCTATCACCATATGTGCCGGGGCGGTTGCCGGCGTAACCGTGACCTGACAGAAGACGGTCATTATCAAAACTACTTCTGTCAGGGATATCAAATATTTTTCAGAGAGTGTTACGAAGATCTTAAAGAGATAGCGGTAACAGCTCGACATTAGGAGTTCTTACAGCTACCGACTGTTTGCAGTCAAAGGTCAGCGGCTTCCCGTCCGCACGGCTTACGATGCCACCGGCTTCTTCCACGATCAAAGCACCTGCCGCATAATCCCAAGGGCTAAGGATCAATTCAAAAAACAGCTCTGCCCTTCCGCAGGCAACCGAGCACAGATCATAGGCCGCAGTTCCGCTTCTGCGAATATCCTGTGCCTTAGTAAAATAATCATATGCCATAGCAAAGCTCTTCTCGGCAAGCTCCTGATAATACGGCGATGTTCCAAAGACCACAAGACCATTTTCCAGAGTTCTGTCAGAAACATGAATAGGCTCTCCATTCAAAAAAGCACCTTTTCCCTTCTGGGCATAGTACATTTCTGAAAGATACGGTTGGTAAACCACTCCTATCACAGGCTTCCCATCTTTAGCGAGCGCTACACTGATACTGCTGGCGTGAAGTCCTCTGGTAAAATTATAGGTACCGTCAATGGGATCCACGATAAAGGCGTAGCCTTTTGAAATATCAGCATTGTCCTCACCGTTCTCTTCCCCGAAGAAAACTGCATCCGGAAATGCCTGCAATAATTTCTCCTTCAATATAGACTGCACTCTGAAATCATAGTCTGTCACAAAGTTGCCTTTGCCCTCCTTATGATGGATCCTGCGCTCCACATCTGTGGCACTCAGCATGATCTCTCCGCACTGCTTCACCGTATCAATAATATAGTTCAGCATATCTTCACACATTTTTAAATCCTCCCTACAGAAAATTAGCAAAAACCGAAACTGCGACCACAGTCAAAATTCCCGTCACCACAATGGAAAGACTGCTCATGGCACCCTCGATCTCGCCCATCTCCATAGCCTTGGTGGTTCCCATGGCATGGGAAGCAGTACCGATAGCCAGTCCTTTGGCCACAGGATCCTTAATTTTGCACAGCCTACACATACCTTCCGCAATAATATTACCCAAGATACCGGTAATACAGATTGAAACCACAGTTATGGAAGCCACTCCGCCCATCTTCTCAGACACTCCCATGCCGATAGCTGTGGTAATGGACTTGGGCAAAAGTGTCACATATTGCTCATGCGTCAGTCCGAACGCGAGACTCAACAGCAAAATGCTCACCATGGCAGTGAGAACCCCTGCAATGATGCCGCCGAAAATAGCCTTTGGATATCGTTTCAGAAGTGTGAGCCGGCGATAAAGCGGCACTGCCAGGCTGATCGTGGCAGGCGTCAGGAAAAAGCTGATATACTTTGCCCCGATGTTGTATGCCTCATAATCAATACCCAGTGCCAGAAGAATGCCGATGATCAATACTGCAGCGATCAGCAGCGGATTGGCAATCGCCCATTTTACTTTTTTCTTCACCCACAGACCGAACTGAAAACAGACAAGTGTCAATGCAATTCCAAAGAAAACGGATTGTGTCAATGCTTCCTTCATTCCTCTTCCTCCCCCTGCTTTTCTTTCTCCAGAATAGCCTGCGTGGTCTTTCCGGTCACCGCCATAATGATCAAAGTAGTGACAACCGAGATCACCACCAAAGGAACCAACATCTCCTTCAACGCCTCCACGCTGGTCATGACACCCACTGTAGCGGGCACAAACAGGATCGCCATGATATCTACCAGATAGTCAGCAACCCCCTCCACCGCTTTCAGCGGAATAATGCGTGTCATCAGGCCGACCAGCATCAATACCAATCCATAAATGCTCGCAGCAATGGGCAACGGGATCAGCTCTTCCATCAACTCTGCAATCAGTGAAATGGTCAGAATAATGGCCAGTTGTTTTATAAATTTCATATTTATTCCCTCTTCTATCCTTCCTCTGTTTTATAAAATCTCCTCTATATCTGCTTGCGGACCACACCGTATTCATCGTCCAGCCTGAAATACGGACAAGCTTCTTTGCTGCCGGACAAAAAACGAAACATTTCATCTTCATCCAGGTTTACAAGACAGCAGTAACATTCATAATCCTCATCATATACATAATTCACACATGCTTCGCAGTTCATTTCTCTTCTCCCCCATGCAGATAACCGTAAATCTCGCGTTTTCCCACACCTCTGTCCTTGGCCACCGCTTTCATGGCACTTTTATTGTCAATTCCCTGCCTCTCATAATATGCCATGTGTTCTTCAATGCTCATACTCTCCCAGGAAGCAATGGATTCCCGGCGCTTCTCCACGAGACTCTTTCCCTCTACCACCAGGACATACTCGCCCCGCGGCTCCTCCTCCTCATAAAATGCAAGCGCTTTTTTCAAGGTAGTTGGCATTACGGTTTCAAAGCGCTTGGTCAGCTCTCTGCAGATGGTGACCCTTCTGTCACCCAACGCCTCCATGAGTTCTTCCAGAGTACGCACCAGATGGTGGGGTGCCTCATAAAGAATCATAGTCCGGCTCTCCTGAGCCAGCTCTTCAAGAATTTCCCGTTTTTCTTTTTTGTCTGACGGCAAAAAGCCCTCAAAACAGAAACGTCGGGTGCTTAACCCTGACAGAGTCAGCGCGGTAATACATGCCGCAGGTCCCGGCAGGGATGTAACTGTAATGCCGTTTTCCTGACACATCTGCACAAGCACTTCTCCGGGGTCTGATATGGCAGGCGTCCCCGCATCTGTGATCAGTGCGATATTCTGTCCGTTTAAAAGCTGCCCTGTGAGCAGCCTGGCTTTTTCCACTTTATTATATTCGTGATAGCTGGTCATGGGGGTATGTATGTCAAAGTGATTCAGAAGCTTGATACTGTTACGGGTATCCTCCGCAGCGATCACGTCAACAGTTTTTAATGTCTCTATGACTCTGGGCGTCATATCGTCCAAATTACCGATGGGTGTTGCACATAAATAAAGCTTTCCTGCCATATTCTCCTCCATCCCGAAAGGCAGCTGCCGCACAGTATGCGGCAGCCGTATCAACCATTTTTAATATCCGTATATATCATATATTTCCGGCATATATACACCTGGCTCCCGGTAAATGATCAGAGGTTTTTCCACTGTCATACGGGACCGTCCGCCCCTGACGCCCTCGATCAATACCATATTGGGTTCTCTGTCCACGTAAGGATAGACCAGACGCATCCTTTTGGGCTCCAGCTTATATTTTGCCATTGTGACCATAATCTCTGCCAGGCGGAACGGCCGGTGGACCATGTAAAAATGGCCTCCGCTTTTAAGCACATACGCCGCACGGTTCACCACATCTTCCAACGTACATAATAGCTCGTGTCTGGCAATTGCCTTGGGCTCCTCCGGATTGGTCAGACCGTGTTGTCCCACCATATATGGTGGATTGCAGGTAACTACATCAAAGGAGGACGGTGGAAAAATCTTATCTTTGATATCTCCGGTCACAATATCGATCCTATCCGTGAGACCATTGAGCTCTACGCTCCTTCTGGCCATGTCTGCGCTTTCCTCCTGAATCTCAAGGCCGGTCAGGTGAGAGGCTTTCGTCTTGGCAGCCATCAAAATGGGGATAATTCCGGTACCGGTCCCCATGTCAAGTACCTTGTCGCCCCGCCTTGCCCCGGCAAACCCCGAAAGCAATACGGCATCCATTCCAAAACAAAACTTCTCCGGGTTCTGAATAATCCGATAACCGTTTCTCTGGAGCTCATCTAACCGTTCATTTTCTTTCAGTTCGACTTTCATTGCGCCTTGACTTTCCTTCCTGTCTGTCGGAACCCTCCGACGTTACGGCTTGCTCCGCCCGGCCTTCTCTTTCCGCCTGTTCCCTTCTGTCCGGGCGATTTCCGCGATGACGTCCTCTTCCGCCCCTCCTATGGTCATTCCGCTCACTGCGTTCAGGCTTCTCTGTCTGGTCGTTCTTTTCATTCCGATTGTTCTTTTCGTTTCGGTCGCTTCTCTCGCCCCGGTCACCTCTGTTGCTTCTTTCCCTGCGGTTGCCGTGGTCCGTTCTGTCGCCTCTCTCTTTTTTGTCGCTGTATTCTCTTTTGTCGCCGTGCTCTCTCTTATCACTGCGCTCTTTCTTGTCGCTGTGTTCTTCCTGCTCCTGCACGTCCAATTTCTCCAGCATCTCCAGTTCTTTCAATTCTTCTCCGGAAAGCTCCTCAGACTGCTTGTCTTCCTTTACACCATCCTGCTTATCCTTCTTACCGTGGCGTTTCTTAAAACGCAGTTTCTCCGTCTCGTACTCGCGGATTTCTTTCTCATCGCCCACTTCCACTACAACCTTGACCAACTGACGCAGGACATTGACGCTCTGCACCTCACCCTTAAGTCCATCTTCGGTGGTTACATAATCTCCTACAGAGGGGAGCTTCCGGTTCAGCTCCTCGTAAGTGTCCTCCTCGTGCTTCAGACAACACATAAGACGTCCGCACACACCGGATATCTTTGTGGGATTGAGGGACAGGTTCTGTTCCTTCGCCATCTTTATGGAAACAGGGATAAAATCAGACAGATAACTGTGGCAGCACAGCACTCTGCCACAGATACCGATCCCACCCATAGTCTTGGTCTCGTCCCGCACACCGATCTGACGCAGTTCGATCCTGGTCTTAAAGACACTGGCAAGATCTTTCACGAGCTCACGGAAATCAATACGCCCGTCAGCCGTAAAGTAAAACAGTACCTTATTATTGTCGAATGTATATTCCGCATCAATCAGTTTCATCTCCAGACCGTGCTTGCGGATCTTCTCAAGACAAATCTGATATGCCTCTTTCTCTTTCAGTTTATTGGCAGCCTCCTGCTCCTTATCCCGCTCTGTGGCAATGCGCAGAACCGGCTTCAGCGGCTGTATCACTTTATCATCTTCCACTTCTTTGATATCGCCCACCACAGTACCGAACTCAATACCTCTGGCGGTTTCTACGATAACATTGTCCCCTTTATTGATCTCAAATTTTACCGGGTCGAAAAAATAAATCTTGCCTGCAGTCCTGAATCTTACTCCTACTACTCTGATCATCTATATACCTCCCTGGGTCAATAATACCCTTTAAAAATTGCCGATCACTATCAGCTGTTTTCTTTGATATCCAACAATAACAGTTCCATGGTCAAGTCAAAGTTTACATTTGCATTCAAACGGGACTTTGCCTTATCCAGAGCATTGATGACAAGTTCAATGCCTTCATAGCTGCAGCCTGACGCAGCCTTTCGGATCGCTGCAAGCTCCTCACGGAAGATCAGGTGATTGGCATCTCTGGTAGCCTTGAACAACAGAACGTCCCGATACCACACTGCCATAAGATCAAGATAATCGTTGGTATCCATCTTATACTCGGTTATCTTCCGGATCGCTGCGATCATTTCAGTGAGGTCCATATCCTGAATATACTTTAAAAGGGACAGGACCTCGCTTCTGATATTATCAAAATCTTCACTGGTTGCCAATGCCTTGGCTCTTCCCACATTACCTCTGGCAAACGCCACACAGACTTCCGCCTTGTAATCCGGTATCTTCAGCTGCTCCATCAGGTATTTCTTCACGAGCCCGTCCTCTGCCGGCTTCATATTAAGTACAACACACCTGCTCAGAATGGTTGGCAGCAGAGAGTTCACATTGGTAGTCAAAAGCAGGATCACCGCATATTCCGGCGGCTCCTCCAGCGTCTTTAACAGAGCATTCTGAGCCTGAACGCTCATCTTCTCCGCCTCATTCACAATATATACTTTAAAGTTACTGCTATAAGGCTTGATCCCCACATCACGGTTGATCTGTGCACGGATATCGTCCACACTGATCGTTCCCGGCTTTTCATGGGTAACTTTGATGATATCCGGCTGATTGGCAGACAAAGTCTGTTTGCAGGAACGGCAGGTCTGACAGGGTTCTGTGCCTCCGTTCTCACACTGCAGTGCCATGGCAAAAACCGTGGCAATAAACTCTTTGCCGGAAGATTTCTCTCCGTTAATAATATACGCATGAGAAATTTTACCACGTTCCAGCGCATTCTGCAAATGTTCTTTTATCTGCTTTTGACCTATGATATCCCGAAATCCTGCCATATGTATCAACCACCTTTGATATACTTCTCAATTTCCTCCAGACAGGCTGCCAGATTGTCATTCACAAAACGTCTTGTGATCCCTGCCTGCTGTATCCTCTCCTCGCTGAAATCTTTGCTGTCTGCCAGAAATCTTCTGCACATTTCTTCATAGCGGGGGTGCTCCTGTCTGCGCTCCCTGTCCAGAGCTCTCTGAAGTCTTACCCCATCATCCAGTTCGATCAACACGGGAACCAGCACCCCTTCGCCAAAATAGGCGCGCATTTTCTCGTAGCCCTCCAGTGTTCCGATCACTACATAATCGCCCTTGTCCAAGTCGATCTGATTGTCATCCACCGTAAAATAGCGCCACAGACCGTGAACGGTGTGGTATCCCCTGTGTTCAATGATTTTGCCCTCTGCCAGAAGTCTGCAAAAATCTTCCTCATCGGTAAAGAAATATTCTCTTCCGTTTTTCTCGCCCACTCTGACAGGGCGGGTGGTATAGGGTACAATGGTCTTAAGCTGCAAAGTACCCTTTTTCAAAAGCTCCCTGAAGACGGTATCCTTTCCGCTGGAGCTCTTACCACATAGATATATGATCCTGCCCATATCTGTTACTCTACCTCTACTACTCTGATCATATTGGTTTTACCGGCAATCCCAAGAGGAACTCCGGCAGTAATCACCACAATATCTCCCGGTTTGACAAAACCGGCTTTCTTGCTCTCCTCCACGGCATCTGCAAACAGTTCTTCCGTGTCACTCTCCTTCTTCATCAAGAGCGGGTTCACCCCCCACAGGAGATTTAACTGCCTGTACACTGTGGTATCTAACGTACAGCCTACGATAGGACACGACGGCTTATAGCGTGAAATAGCCTCCGCCGTAAAGCCCGACAGGGTGACCGTAATGATCGCGGCTGCCCCAAGATCCATAGCTGTGGTGCAGGTGGCGTGGGCGATTGCTGTGGTAATGTCTCTCTTATCTTCTATGCCCATACGGCTGATCCTGGCTCTGTAGTCAATATCATGCTCCGCACACTCTGCGATCCGGGCCATGGTTCTGACCGCTTCCACCGGATACAGTCCCGCTGCGCTCTCACCGGAAAGCATAATGGCTGTCGTCCCGTCATATATAGCGTTGGCAATATCCGTGGCTTCCGCTCTGGTTGGTCTTGGATTCCTGATCATGGACTCTAACATCTGGGTTGCCGTAATCACATGCTTTCCTCTTGCCACAGCCATCTTGATCATCTTCTTCTGGGTGATTGGCACCTCTTCGAGGGGAATTTCAACACCCATATCACCCCGGGCCACCATGACGCCGTCGGAAACACCCAGGATCTCCTCCAGATTCTGAATCCCCTGCATGTTCTCTATCTTTGCAATGATCTTCATATGACTTCCGCGGTCCTCAAGGATCCGGCGAATCTCAAGGATATCATCCTTCGTCCTTGCAAAGGATGCCGCGAGAAAATCAAATCCCATTGTAATACCAAATTCAATATCAGCCCTGTCTGTGTCTGAAAGATAAGGCATGGACAGATTGGCTCCCGGCACATTCACTCCTTTGTGATTGGAAACGGTACCGCCGTTTATCACGCGGCAGATGATATCCTCTCCCGTGATAGCCTCCACCGTCATCTCGATCAGTCCGTCATCGATCAGAACTGTTGTTCCTACAGATATATCGTTCTTCAGATTCTTGTACGAAATGGTTGCTTTCTGTGACGTTCCCGGTATTTCCTCTGTGGTCAGTATAAATGTCTGACCGGCCACAAGCTCTGCTCTGTCTCCCTCAAAATCTCTCAGACGAATTTCCGGACCCTTGGTATCCAAAAGTGTTGCCACGGGCAGTCCCAATTCCTTTCTCACCTCATCCACACGCTGAAATTTCACTTTCTGCTCTTCGTGGGTTCCGTGAGAAAAGTTGAATCTGGCCACATCCATCCCATCCAACATCAACTCCTTCAGCCGCTCTTTGCTCTCGCTGGCCGGTCCAATGGTACAGATAATCTTTGTTTTTCTCATAATAAAAATCCTTTCTGCTTATTTCCGGAATCACCTGATAACAAGCAGATACGCTTCTTCTCCGGAATCCCTGATTCCCTGAACGGACAAACCTTTTTGCAGGCAATCTCTGATTCTGCTGATCACCGTATCATTTATCTCCTCCCCCGGGACAACCATAGGAATCCCGGGCGGATATAAATTGATAAAAGTACCTGCGCATTTGCCGCCACAGCAGGAAACAGGACGCCACTCGGTCTCACTGTCCCACGCGTTTGCAAAAGGCACCCTCACCGCCGGTTTCAGATCCGTGTCAGGTTCTGCGAGTCCTCTCTGTACCCGATCCACATCCGACAATTGCGCATCAATCGTCAGCAGTGCCCGGATCAGCCTTTCAAAACCTTCCTCCGAATCCCCTACGGTAAACATTGCAAGGACATAACTTTGCGCAGCCATTTCCAGTTGCAAATGATGATCTTTTAATAGCATATCATATAATTGCCTTCCGGACAAACCTGTTTTTTTCACAGATACCAACAACTTCCCCACATCCTGTTTCTTGTCGGGAACAAGGATTTCAAGATGCTTCATCCGGAATAATTCCCGGCACATTCTGTCCCACTGTCTCAAAAAGACTCTGAATTTGTCCCTGCCCACTTCTTCCACTTGCCTCAAAGCATTGTCAATGCTTGCCATCAATACATAGGATGGGCTGCTGCTCTGATAAATATTCAGAAAACGGCGCAATCTTTCCCTGTTAACCAGCTCGCCGTTCACATGCAAAAGCGCTGTCTGAGTCATGGCAGGAAGTGTTTTATGAACACTATGGATGACCAGATCGGCTCCCAAACGGCAACTGTTTTCCGAAAATCCCTCTGCAAATCCCAAATGAGCACCGTGAGCTTCGTCAACAATCAACGGAACCCCTCTGCGATGCACAGCCTCGGCAATCGCTCCAACATCAGCGATCCGGCCCTCGTAGGTGGGGGAAACGATCAATACAGCATCGATATCCGGTTGGTTTATAAGCGCTTCTTCCACCTGTTCACAGGTGATGGCTTCACAGATATCATACTCTTTTATCACCTGCGGATACAGATAAGAAATCGTTAAATTTCTCAGATAACAGGCATGATAGACTGATTTGTGGCAATTTCTGGCCATAAGAATACGGCCGCCTTCGGGGATCGCTGCACTGATCGCACTCAAAATACCACTGGTGCTTCCGTTAATCAGATAAAAGCTTTCCTCTGCACCGTACAGTTTAGCAGCATGCTGCTGCATCTTTTTCAGTATCCCTTCTGCCTGATGAAGATTGTCAAAACCTTCTATCTCCGTAATATCCATTTGAAAGAGTTCCTCAGGCATCTGCCCGCAGTCTCTCCGTTTATGTCCGGGCATGTGAAGGGGATAGTAGTCAGATCTGCCGTACTCCTGCAGCAAGCTGCTCAATGCACTCTGATCCGTCTCCCGCTCACACTTTACCCTATCACAACTAAATTCCTGTTCTGTCATGTTACTTTACCGCATTAATAATAATAGCAGATAATAGGAAATCCCGTTGATACATATGCATAGATATCCCTTGCCTTGTCAAGCGGCAAGTTGATACATCCATGGGAACCGTCCGTAAGGTAGATATCTCCTCCGAACGTATCTCTCCATGTAGCATCATGCATACCGATATTTCCGTTAAAAGGCATCCAGTAGCTTACCGGCGTGGCGTAATCTCTTCCCCGCAGCACGGCATTTGTTGTCTTATATGTAAGACGGTATAAGCCCCCGGGCGTCACATTTCCCTTGGCCATATCACCTGACACGAAATCTGTCTCCAGCACCAGTTCTCCCTTCCAGTATAAATACAGATGCTGATGCGTCAGGTCAATCTCCACATAAGAGTCTCCGATATCGTCGGCTCCCTTTTTCTTACCGGTCACCCAATAGATAGGTTCTCTCTCCGCCACAGCCCCCTCTTGGATCAATCCGATAAGAGCCTGTGTCTCCTCTTCCCGCTCAGTCTTCCATCCATATCCTCCGTTAAGCACATAGACGGTCTCCCCCAACGCGGTAGTAAAGTTCCGGTGCTTGCCGTATGTATCGTATTTTTTAGCCTGCCCGGCCACAAATGCAGCCACTGCCTCTTCATCCAGAAGAATCTCTCCGCTCTGTTTTCCGTCAATACCGGTCAGTTCTTCCTCTCCGACTATCCATTCATGAATCGTATCACCGTCAAGAATAACTTCGGATCCGTTCCAGTCATATGTGATACAGGTTCCGGTGATCTTATTCAACTCGGTCAAAGTATTCTGCAGCTTTCTGTCCTTTTCCGTCACCTGCGCCAAAACATAGTATCCCTCTTTTTCCAGATCCAGAGTTGTATCTTTCTTCTCTACTGATAACAGGATATGCTCTTCTACCGCTTCCACGTCCAAAAGATTTCCCCTGGTCTCAGGAATGATCTCATAACCCTTACGCTCTGCAGAGTACTCACTGATATAGGCATTTTGCGGTGCTTCCATCTTCTCCTCATCCAGAGCATCCCAGCTCCTTACACATTCCAGCACCTTATCCTTATCAAACTCTGTGGCATAAGTCAGTTCATGCAAAGTCTGATTCTTTGCCAGTACTGCTTTGGGCCAGCCATAATAATTCTGATCGGCTAAAATCGCCTCCACATCAGGCAGCGTATTCACAATCCGAAGCCCTATGTCCTGAGCAGTCAGGCTTCCGATCTCCTGACCGTCGCGACCGGTCACTTCCAAATGATAAGTCAGAGACTGGGCCTCCAGTAAAGCTGCTGCCTCAGCAGCCTCCAAGTTACTGCAGTCAATCTGATTCAATATAGTTCCAGGAAGAAAATGAGTCTTATAATGATCAGAAACCATATAATAGCCTGCTCCCAAAAGAATGGCAAGGAGCACAAACACAATGAGGGTGATCCAAATTGCCGTTTTCTTTTTCTTGGACTTTCCGGGAACGGGAGCAACTTCCTCCTGATCCGTCTTTTCATTCTCCGCAGGCTTTTCTTCCTCTGTAGGCTTTTCCTCCAATACAGCTTTTTCCTCTGATTCCGGCATTTTCTCTGATACAGCCTTCTCTTCTTGTATTACTGCCTGTTCCTCTTGTTTGGTTTCTTTTACATCACTCATATTTTCTCCTTCAGTGTAAAACGCACAAAAAGCTTTCTGCAACAGTATAACATAAAATATGCGAAAGCAAAACAGTATGAGCCGATTTTCTTTTATCTTTTGTGCAGAAAATCATGTTTTGGGTTGTTAAGTTCTTCGTTCCATGATAAACTGTTATAGAAATATTTCCCACAAACGCAGTGGAAAACGGAGGGATCACGATGTATTACAACAATATCCTGGAATTGATCGGCAACACACCGCTGATAAGCCTGAAAGAATCAACAGATTGCAATCTTTTTGCCAAGGCCGAATTTTTAAACCCCGGCGGAAGCATTAAAGACCGGATTGCGCTGAACATGCTGGAAGATGCCGAGAGAACCGGCAAACTGAAGCCGGGGATGACTATTATCGAGCCAACCTCAGGTAATACAGGTATAGGTCTGGCTTTGTGCGGTATCCGCAAAGGCTACAAAGTAATTATCGTAATGCCTGAAAATATGAGCGAAGAACGAAAGAAGATCATTCGGGCTCTGGGAGCAGACCTTGTATTGACTCCGCCCGAACTGAGCATTGACGGATCTGTCCGCAAAGCCATAGAAATAGCTTCCTCGTCAGAAGATTATTTTGTGCCCCAACAGTTTGAGAATCCTGCCAATCCTTCTGCTCACTATGCAACCACCGCAGTGGAGATCGTAGAGCAGCTGGGAGAGAAAATCGATATCTTTGTATCCGGGATCGGAAGCGGTGGAACCCTACAGGGCATTGCATCTTATCTGCTGGAAAAGAACCCCGACTGCAAGATTGTTGCCGTAGAACCCAAAAATGTTTCCGCACTGTTGGGTGACGAGCCGGGTCTGCACCAGATCCAAGGTATCGGTGACGGCTTTATACCGGAAGTACTGGATACCACTATTATTACTGATATTGTAGAGGTATCTGATGAGGATGCCATCAACACGGCAAGAGATTTGGCAAAAGTACAAGGCTTACTGGTCGGCACATCGTCAGGCGCCAACGTCTGGGCCGCCAAGCAGATGGCAAATAAATACGGCAAAGATAAAGTCATTGTAACTATCCTTGCCGACAGAGCTGAAAGATATTTCAGTACCGCACTGATCTGAGCACGACCGGATTATGGCATAAAAACACAATTGGGTCATAGAGTCTGAAACTCTATGACCCAATTTAATTTTCGTTCAAAAGTTAATCCTGCCAATAGTCCACTTTGTGCGGAAGTCCAATATCTCTTGCACGGAAGACGGGTGTTCTTCCTTCGCTTTGTTGCTTTGTGAAGTCGTTTAACGCACGGACAGCATACTTGCCCAGTATCAAGATAACCGGCATATTGATGATCGCCATGCCGCCCATCGTTATATCTGCAATATTCCACAGAAAATCTGCATTCAAGCCTGCACCCAGCAAAATAACTCCGGATGCCAACACATAATAGACAGCATTGAAAATCTTGCCGGGATTTCTTCCCAAAATGTAACGAAGGGCCTTATCCACATAGAAAAGATTGCCCAACAAAGTGGTAAACGCAAAAAGGATCATAGCAGCCGTAATAAATACAGGACCCAAATTACCTAATACAGCCTTTATAGATTCCTGTACATAGGGAGCTCCGGATAACTCCGCTGTAGGCTCCACACCTGATACCATACACATAAATCCGGTTGCGGAACATACAAGGAGTGTGTCAATAAATACAGAAAGAATCTGTACCAATCCCTGTTTCACAGGATGCACAACATCTGCAGACGCAGAAGCATTGGGTGCCGAGCCGGCACCGGCTTCATTACTGAAAAGTCCCCTCTTAATACCGTACATCACGCAGGAACCTGTAAAGCCACCGAAAATGGCTTTTACATCAAAGGCTCCTTGAAATATTTCCCGGAAAATTTCAGGAAGAGCAGAAGCATTCATGGCCGTTATGATCACAGCCACCAAAATATAGGCCAGTCCCATAAAAGGTACAATAAAGGTGGTGGTACTGATGATTCGCCTTCCTCCCCCGAAAAGGCAGAAACCTACAATAAGCGCAAGGATCAAACCAATTATCCACGGTGTAATCTTTGTATTATAAAAACCATATGTTGAAAAGGTGGATTGCAGATTATAGGATGCAAGCATATTGAAGCCAATACCGTAAGTCAGCACCAAAAATACTGAAAAAATAATCGCCAATACTCTGCTCTTCAAGGCCGCCTCTATATAGTAAGCCGGGCCGCCATAGCTGCCGTCAGGTCCCTTCTTTTTGTAAATCTGGGCAAGAGTACTCTCCACAAACGCGGAGGAAGCTCCGATCACAGCAATTACCCACATCCAGAACATAGAACCAAAACCACCCAGGCAAAGAGCAGTGGACACTCCGACAATATTGCCTGTACCGACACGCGACGCCGTAGAAACCATAAGTGCCTGAAAAGAAGAAACCCCTTTTTTGTCACTTGGCTTCTCTGTCACAGCGCGAAACTGTTCCTTCAACAGACGAAACTGTACAAATCTGGTTCTGACCGTAAAATACAGACCGCCCAAGACCAAAATAATAATTAAAATGTAGCTGTAAAGCACATCATTGATAGATGCAACAACATTGTCAAACATAAATACTCCTTTCGACTTACCGAAAATACAATTACAAAGCCCAGCAATATGCAAACAAAATCATTATATCATAAAAATAATACATAGAACAGTATAAATAGAATTTCTCTCCGTATCAGTGTGATTCATGCGCAGGCTTTTTATATACAAAAAAATCCGCAAAATTTTCCACTTACATAAAAAAATAAAATTGGCAACCTACCAATAGGCATGTCAATTTTATTAATATGAAGCATCGGGGATTCGAACCCCGGACAACTTGATTAAAAGTCAAGTGCTCTACCGACTGAGCTAATGCTCCATGACAATATACAAATATAGGCATTAAAAATGCCCAGAGCCGGAATCGAACCAGCGACACGAGGATTTTCAGTCCTCTGCTCTACCAACTGAGCTATCTGGGCATTTAGACTTACGTCTTAGTAGCGGGGATAGGATTTGAACCTATGACCTTCGGGTTATGAGCCCGACGAGCTTCCAGACTGCTCCACCCCGCGTTATGAAATTATTATATGCATAAGAAATAATTTTATTCCTTTTGCAAATGGGTGGAGGTGGATTCGAACCACCGAAGGCGTTGCCAGCAGATTTACAGTCTGTCCCCTTTGGCCACTCGGGAATCCACCCATATGGTATTTACACCACAGAGCCGATGATCGGACTCGAACCGATAACCTGCTGATTACAAATCAGCTGCTCTGCCAATTGAGCCACATCGGCAAAATACCTGTCGACATTATTGATAAAGAAATGGGGCCTATAGGGCTCGAACCTATGACCCTCTGCTTGTAAGGCAGATGCTCTCCCAGCTGAGCTATGATCCCAGAAAAAGTAACATTTGTTACTAACGACCCCAGCGGGACTCGAACCCGCGACCTCCGCCGTGACAGGGCGGCGCTCTAACCAACTGAGCCATGAGGCCATATTAAATTTTTAAAAAGTGGACCATCGGGGACTCGAACCCAGGACCGACCGGTTATGAGCCGGTTGCTCTAACCAACTGAGCTAATGGTCCAAATAAAAGCCGATGATCGGACTCGAACCGATAACCTGCTGATTACAAATCAGCTGCTCTGCCAATTGAGCCACATCGGCATATATTACAAAGCTTTTGTACCATTGCTCATAGAGCAATGACTCCTACGGGAATCGAACCCGTGTTACCGCCGTGAAAGGGCGATGTCTTAACCGCTTGACCAAGGAGCCAAATTATTTAATTATCGTCTTTCGACGAGCTCCCCAAGTAGGACTTGAACCTACGACACTTCGGTTAACAGCCGAATGCTCTACCGACTGAGCTATTGAGGAATATAAAGGTTTTATACCTTCAAAACTTCACACAGATTAATAACTTAAGTTCTAAACTTGGTCAAGCCCTCGACCTATTAGTAACAGTCAGCTACATGCATTACTGCACTTCCACCTCTGCCCTATCTACCTTGTAGTCTTCAAGGGGTCTTATTACCTTAAAGGTAGGGATATCTCATCTTGAGGGGGGCTTCACGCTTAGATGCCTTCAGCGTTTATCCCGTCCAAACTTGGCTA
>JAZRCR010000086.1:0-110052 GCA_045659805.1 Acetatifactor sp. | reverse complement strand
AGAGAATGGTGTATCTTCTCAGGCTCCCTCTGTTGTTGAACAGAACTTTAAAAACATGTCCTTAAAAGATTTGAGGGCATATGCTGACGAACAGCGCAGAAAGAATGGGAGAAAATAAAATCTCCCATTAGAAAGGGAGAGTAAAATGAAAGAATTATTTAAACTGATGTTCAATCTTCAGCTCTTTGCTGATGTGAATCCTGTAAACGTTACCACTCAGACCGGCACCGGTAAGGACATGTCTCCTACCATGAAGACATTCTACGATACCACTCTTTTGGAGAATGCCAGAGAGCAGATGGTGTTTACCCAGTTCGGTAAGAAGCAGCCCATGCACGGCAACAAGGTAGAATGGAGAAAGTTCAATACTTTCGCCAAGGCTCTGACTCCTCTGACTGAGGGTGTTATCCCTACCGGTCAGAACTTTGGCATGACCAAGATCGAAGCAAGCACCACTCAGCATGGTGACTATGTTGCCGTATCTGACAGACTGGAGCTTGAGTCCTTCGATGATGTGATCTTCGGCGCAACCGAAGAGATGGGTGCTACTGAGGGCGAAACCTATGATACCTTGACCAGAAACATTCTGGTGGCAGGTAATTCCGTAGCTTATGCAGGAGGTAAGGCATCTCGTGCCACTCTGACTGCAGCAGACATCCTTAATCCTGCTATGGTCAATAAGGCAGCTACCTGGCTGAAGAAGAACAAGGCACCTAAGATCGATGGCAGCTATGTGGCTCTGATCCATCCTTCTGTAGCAGAAGATCTGCGCAACTCTGATGAGTGGAAGGAGTTCCACAAGTACAACGATGTTCAGCCTATCTTCAAGGGCGAGATCGGTATGCTGCATGGTGTACGTTTTGTTGAGACCAACGAAGCGAAGGTTTGGAAGGATGGCGAAGTGGCAGTTTATGCTACTCTGTTCCTTGGCAAGGATGCATTCGGTATCCTTGATCCTGACGGAGAGGGTATGGAGATGATCATCAAGCCCAAAGGACAGATTGGTGGTCCTCTTGAGCAGTTCAGCACCATTGGCTATAAGTTCTGCCACGGCGCTAAGATCCTGTATCAGGAGAGACTTCTGAGAGTAGAGAGTGGCTCCAGCTACAGTGCTACTGACGAAGCCAACTAAGACATAAGGGAAGGGGACTCGCCATCTCCTTCCCCAATATCATTAAACGGAGGTAATTATGGCAGAGACAACTAAAAAGGCAGTGGAAAAGACGGAAAATGCTTCAAAACGTGTGACCGTTAAGCTTCCCAGAAACGCAGGACAGAATGCGAATCAGGACGAATTTTTCTCTGTAAACTTCAAGAATTATATCATTCGCAGAGGTGAAACAGTAGAGATTCCGGAGGAACTTGCAGAGGTAATCCGCAATAATGAGCAGGCAGAGGATTATGCGATGAAATACGCAGACGAGAAGGCTCTTAGGGAAGCTAAATAAGTAAGAAGATAGAAGGGAGAGGCAGAAGCTTCTCCTTTTTTGTTAGGAGGTATGTATGACCATAAAAGAATGTATTGATCTTGTGGACAATGTAAAACCGAATCAGTATTCCATTGAGGATAAGGTAAGGTGGCTGTCTTTCATTGATAAGACGATCATAAATGATGTGCTTAAGACCCATGAGGGGTATGACCAAAGGTATGATGAGTTCGGCGGGTACTCTGCTGACAGGCTTTCGGAGGCGCTCATTGCGGAGAGTCCATATGACAGTCTGTATGAGGCGTATTTGAAGATGAAGATTGACGAGGAGAACGGAGAGACGGCAAGGTACAACAACTCTGCAACGATGTTCAACTCATATCTGTCGGTATTTAAAAAGCACTATAACAAGTACCATATGCCTTTGGGTGTAAAGCGTATGCGGATTTTTTAGGAGGTAATGCATGAGATATCCATTAATGCAGGAAGTAGCAAGATATCGGGAGATGACCACGGTATTCGGCGGATATAATCATCAGTTGTCATGCAAAGAAGGGGAGTTCTACCAGATGGAGAACATGACGTCTCAGTATTATCCTATTCTTTCGCCCAGAAGGAAGAGAGGCATCGTAAGGAATCTGAATCATCCGCAGGGTATCCTGGATAAAGAGGAGCTGATGTGGATCGATGCAGGAAAACTGTATGTGAACGGCGCTGAAGTGGCGCTGGAAGGCGTTTCCCTTTCTTCTGAAGGGGCAAAAACGATGGCCAAAATGGGCGCTTATGTGATCATCATGCCGGATAAGGTGTGGTATAACGCGGACAATGGGGAATGCGGTTATATGGAGGCATCTTATACGAGGGAGAGCGGGAATAAGGTGTCATTCACTCTCTGTGAGGCTGACGGCACGGCGATTACGTGGCACGATTCGGCGTATTATGAGGAGAATGAGCCTGAGAACGGTGATTATATGATGTCTATGGTCAATGGAAAGGCATCTCTTAAGGTGTATTCGTCTGCCACGTCCACTTGGGCGTCTGTGGCCACAACTTATATGCAGATCAGTGCCACGGGCATCGGAAAAGACTTTGAGAAAGAGGATGGTGTCAAGATTACCATTGATAACGCGGAAGCGGAATGGGAATATGCATCCAATATCTTTGTGAATAAAGAGGAGGACGGCAGGCTGTCCACGAATACGCATGTGGTTGATAAGACAGATGACTGTATCACAATCATAGGCATTCTGGATGAGAACAAGGAATTTGAGAACATGACTCTGACCGTGGAGAGACTGGTCCCGGACATGGCCTTTATCACAGAGTGTAACAATAGGCTGTGGGGATGCTCTAAGGACGGACATGAGATCTACTGCTGTAAGCTGGGTGATGTGAAAAACTGGAACTGTTTCATGGGTATATCCACAGACTCATGGGCAGTGACCATCGGCTCTGACGGTAAGTTCACTGGAGCGGTGACTTATCTGGGTTATCCCATCTTCTTTAAGGAGGACTGTCTGATCAAGATCTCCATCAGCAGTTCCGGTGGACATCAGACCAAGGAAACAAGGTGTAGAGGTGTGCAGAGAGGCTCAGAGAGAAGTCTTGCTATTCTGAATGAGACATTGTTCTACAAGTCATCCACCTGCATCTGTGCTTACACCGGAAGCCTTCCCGTGAGTATCTCTGATGCCCTTGGCGAGGTTAGATATTATGATGCTGTCGCAGGTACAATAGGTTATAGATACTACGTCTCCATGAGGGATTCGGACGGAACATATCACATGTTTGTGTATGATCAGAAGACCGGCTTGTGGTGCAGGGAGGACAATACAGAGGTGTTGTATTTCTGCAGGCATGCGGATGATCTGTATTACATCGATTGCGCGGACAATACGATGAAATCCATCGGAGGAACACTTCCTTATGATGTTGCCGAGAAGGGCGAGGAAGGAAAGTTCGGCTGGTCGGTTGAATCCGGCAATATAGGTTATACATCCCCGGACAATAAGTACGTGGCGAGGCTCAATGTACGGATATCGCTGGAGTTCGGTGCAAATGTAGACTTCTATCTGCAGTATGATTCCAACGGGAACTGGGAGCACAAGTTCAATATGAGCGGTAAGGGAACAAGAACGTTCACGGTGCCGGTGATCCCCAAGAGGTGTGATCATTTCAAGTATAAGATTGTAGGAAAAGGTGGGTGTAAGATCCATTCCATTACAAGGACAACAGAGCAAGGGAGTGATATTTGATGTTTGATGTATTGCCGTTTCCGAATATTACGGGAAAGAACGCAGAGGAAAAGGTAACGCAGATGGCAGATTATCTGATCCAGTTTAAGGAGGAGCTGGAGTTTGTGCTTTCCGGCATAGTAAGTGGTGACTATGGAAGGCTGACAACTCAGCCGACAGCGGTTGTAGAGAGTGTGTCGCGGAGTAACACAGAGCAAGAGCTTACGGTGGCAGAAGTTATCAATTCTGCGGCATTCCGGGCGGCACTAAACGGAGTGCGAGAGGATATTCCAACGCAGTATATCGTGTCGGGGAAGCAAACGTCAGAGACTGTGAACGGAGAAGAGGTGCAGGTACTGACTCTCACTTACGCAGATGACAGTGTTATGACTTTTAAGGTTAAGGGCGGTACAGTATCCGCTGAGGAGGTATAAGGATGTTGAAAATGAATTTGCAGCTGTTTGCAGTGAATTATGACAAGGATATGGATGTGGCGATTTACTTGGACAGTCTGAATAACGGCTCGGAAGTTGACAAGCACTATAGGAGCGAGTTCGCCAAAAGCCTTGGATTTGAAGGGAATGATTCACCTGAGGAGGTAAAGGCTATCGCAGATTATCTCAATAGACCGAAGGGTGATGGAAACAATCAGAAGAGTACTGGTACAAACAACACAGATGGCAGTTCCTCGCATTATATGAGCCAGATTAAGGCAAATACCGGCATCGGAGTGAGCCAGTCCGCACGGGATGCCATCAATACGCCGTTTACGGCTTCTGCGGCGTATCAGGAGGCTATGAATTATACGAACCAGTTGCTTCAGCAGATGAGCAGCGGGAGAACGTCTTATACAGATCAGATCAATGATTTGATGGGACAGATTAAGAATAGAGATCCTTTTAAGTATGATGTGGATTCCGATATGCTATTCCAGCAGTATCTTGCCTCGTCGATGGCAAGTGGTAAGACAGCAATGCAGGATGCTATGGGGCAGGCCGCGGCACTGACCGGTGGGTATGGAAGCACCTATGCTACGGCGGTGGGGAATCAGCAGTACAACGCCTATATTCAGGATGCGTACCATAATCTGCCTGAGTATTATCAGCTGGCACTGGATGCCTATGAGCAGGAAGGTCAGGAGATGTATGATCAGCTGGCTATGCTGAATGCGGCAGATGCGCAGGAGTACCAGAGGATGTATGATGCGTGGCGTGAGAATTACACCAGCGCACAGCAGATGTATGAGAACGAGTATGGTGCTTGGCAGGATACGGTTGCTAATGGGTACAAATCTGCGGCTCTTGAGATGGAGGAGCAGGCACAGAATTATGATCAGGCATATAAGACATATGCGGCGGTGAAGGATTATGAGGACGCGGAATATGAGAAGCTGTTAGGTGTGCTTGGGGACGGCAAAATCGATGATAAGAAAATGACAGAGTATAAGCAAGAGGCGTTGAAAGTGTATGACACTTACGGAGAAGCTAATGCAGTGGCTTACATTCAGACTTTGCCTGATGCATACAAGGAGGAGGTACTGAACTATGTTGTTTCCACATCCAGTATGGACGGGTATAAGAACTCTGTTTATGCGAGCTCAAACGATATTCCATATGCATATCGTGAATGGGCAGGTATTGTCGGAAAATATGCTCTTGATGTAGACGGAAATATGATTCCGGTATCTGAGTTAGATGCGAAGACCATAGAAAAAATAAAAGAGAAGCAGAATACTAAATAAGGAGATTGGCATGGCAAGTACATTCGCAGAATTAAGGGGAGAATTGAATAAAAACAAAAAGACTGGAAGCACTAACAATAGTGGTAAGGTGGATGCGTATCAGCTTTGGGACAAGAAGAAGCTTGGTCTCGATACACTGGAAGAAGACTTGAATTCTCTTGGCAACACTATCAATGGCATCTATGGCGGTTGGCAGACGGAAGAAACCATGCGAAATACCAGAAAAGCGGTAGAAGAGATGCACAAGAGAGTCACTGATCTGCAGACCTATCAGCGGAAGTATGGTTCTCTTGGCATCGATGCCGACAGTCTTGTGAAATCCTACCAGTCTGTCCTTGATGATTGGGATAAGAGAGCATCCATGTATAGTGATTACAAGAATGCCGATGACTATAACGAAGCCAAGAAGAAGTTGGACTTCGAATCACAGTTTTATGTATGGAATGAGGATGGTACTTATAGAGGACTCACCTTTGACGAAGTGCAAAAACGTAAGGCACAGTACGCAGTGGATTCCGAGGAGTACAAGTATCTTGATAGGTATGCTGGTTACGATAACCTTCTTGAGTATGACAAGGCAATCAAGGCAACAAAAGACCGTAAGAATGCTTTGGAACCGGAACCGATAACAGACGAGGCAAAACTGGATGAAATGATGATGGGAAGTCCGGTCGATATCATGAAGGATGCCGAAAAGGCAAATGGCGAGTATATAGCCGAACATGAATATCTTTCGGAGTTGGAAAGAGACAGAAACCTCCATGCTCTGCAACACCAGTTTGATTATTGGGAGCGCTATACGGAAGCGGATGATTTTGAAGAAAAGTGTCAGTATGTTTCAACATTTGATGAAAAAGGAAATTATGACAAAGAATATGAGTACATAAATAACACAGAAGGTGTACGAGATGCGCTGCGTGAGGATGCTGGCAATAAAAGGCCTGCATCCGGTTATGGTGCAATGGCGATATACCAGAACTACGTCAATCCTTATGAAACCAAGGGATATGATTATCTGTTGCCTGAAGAAGTAGCCTTGTACAACTATTTTGTAAAGTATGACAAAGAAAATGGCACGGATAAAGTAAGAGAATTCCTTGAGGACATGGAGGTGACTCTTTCCTACAGAAAGTATCTTGTTGAAACTGGCGAGTGGAAAGAAGCTGCTGAAAACAATCCCGTTGCTATGTCTGTTTTATCTGTACCAGCGAACATTGTCGGAGCATTTACCGGTGGAATAGATGCAATTTCAGATGCAGTACAAGGAAAGAGGTATAATCCTTTTGGTTATGCAAAAACGCTTTCTAACTTCGCATCTGATACAAGACAGTATGTCGGTGAGAATATCGCGGAAAATACGAACTTTGAATTGTTTGGACAGAATATACCTGCGTTTCTGTATCAGACACTGATGTCCTCTGTTGATTCTGCGGCGGGTGCGACTATATTCGGTACTGGATTCTCTGCCGTCATGGGTTCAACGGCATTCCAGTCAAAGGCAAAGGAACTGAAAGAAGCGGGTGCATCTGATGAGCAGATTTGGCGAGGAGCATTCATTGCCGGTGGAGCAGAAATGTTTGGAGAGTATTTCAGTTTGGACAAGCTTCTGAAGATCAAGGATGTGGATTCTTGGGGTAAATTCTGGAAAGCTACATTCAAACAGGCAGGCATTGAAGGCAGCGAGGAAGTATTCACTGAGATTATGAATATCGTAGGTGACGTAGCGAACAGAGGCGAGATGTCCGATTTTGAGCAAACGGTCAAAAGGTATGCTGATGAGGGTCTTAGTGACAGTGAAGCATTCATGAGTGCTGTCTGGGATTATGCAGGACAGACGGCATGGGCAGGTGTCGGCGGCGCTTTGTCCGGTCTCGGTATGGGTGGTGCCCATAGCGGCGGTCAGTTTAATGGTCTGAGAAGTGTCGGCAAAGACATTCGAAACAATGGCAGAGTGCAGGAGATGATGGAACTGCAGGGGCTTACACCGGTTGAGTCGGACACATACAAGCTGTACACCGAGTATGCCAAGAAGGGTATCACTGCCGATAATATCAAAAATGCACGCCTTGGCAATCTGTACACCACTTCCATGAGGGAGACAAACGCCACTTTACATTCCGACAAGGCTACTGTTGCCCAGAAGGCGGACGCAATGAAACGCCTTTCCAAGCTGAGAGAGATAAGTACGCCCAATATTGATGAGCAGGAAAGGCAGGAGCGGGTGCAGGAGCTTAAGACCGGCAAGGTAACAAAGGTGACATCCACCGGCGCATCTACAAAGCTGGAAGGCATCCGTGTAAAAGATGACAAGACGGTAGTGATCACCAGTGAGGGTGAGGTTGCGGCTGAGGATATGACCTTCACCAAAAACGATGCAGAGCTGTTGTCTTGCGCAGAGATTATGGGTGATGAAAAGGGCAGTCTGTTCCTTGAACAGTATGACGGCAAGTCTGATGTGGAAGATTACCGGAGATCCTTCAATATGGCATATACATATGGCGAGACCGGATTCGGAGCAGACAGTGTGCTTCAGAACAAAGGTGTTCTTACTGAGAAGCAGGCGGCAGAGATCTATAAGAAGGCTGTGTTGCAGAAGGCGGCCGGCAGACAGAGGGCTATTGATGAGATCAATGCTAAGTATGCGGATACGGCTGTTGTGCCCGGTACCTTTGACGATTCTATCATTGATTATGACAGTAAGACCAAAGATGGAAGCAAGGTAAACTGGAATAAGCTTTCGGAAAGGCAGAGAAAAGCCGTTACTTTCGCAAAAGCCTTTGCAAAGGTGACGGGTGTAAATATCCGTTTTATTCAGAGCAGGGTGGTGAACGGAGCGCATGTAGGAAAGAACGGAAGCTATGATCCTACAACGAATACCATAGAGATCGATGTATATGCAGGAATTGAAGCGAATGTAGCTACAGAAGCGATCATCCCTACTTTATCTCATGAGATGACCCATTGGATGAAAGCCAAGGCTCCCGCCATGTACCGTAAGATGACGGAGTATGTGAGCGAGACGTTCGTTAAGGATGGAAAAAACTCTGAGGAACTGATCGAGGATGAAATGGACCGCATCAAGAGGAACCATCCAAACACGAAAGTGACTGAGGAGATGGCAATTGATGAACTGGTGGCCAGAGCATGCGAGGATATGCTGTCCAACAGTAAGGTGGCAAGAGAAATGCTTGGTACCTTGTCTGAGTCTGAGCAGAAATCTTTTGTGGCAAAGGTAAAGGAGACCATAAAGAAGCTGATCGACTGGGTGAATGATCTTCTTGGCCAGTATAAGTCCAATTCCGAAGAGGCCCAGATTCTTCGCAAGTATGGTGACAGACTGGAGGAACTGTCTAAGATGTGGGACCAGGCACTGGCAGAGGCGGTGAGAACGAACCAGAACCTGCAGAGGGAAGGGGTTACCGGGGAGCAGGTACTCACAAAGGCAGGGCTTTCAATAGACAGCGAGACGCAGTCTGTGTATAGCACCAGACAGATTATTGGTGTTAGTGGCAAAAACTATGGTATGGGAGTATATTTGGATAGCACGTTATTGACTGGACTTACGGAAAGTGAAAGAAAAGAAATGGTTAAGTTGTTTGTAACAAATGAGCTTGCGGGAAATCATTTCACAGCCTTTGACAGCAGTAACTACGCAGTCGATATGATGATTGCGAATAAAAATGACACTATTAGAAATAAAAACAACAAAAAAAAGCAGGTAATCAGCGAGTTGTACAAGAAGAACAATTACTTGAGTATAAAACAAGAGTCTGTTGTTTTAATAGATGAACTGATTGCAAATGCGAAATATGATTCGACCAAAGTACCTGCTTACCCACATGATTGGCTTGATAATTACGGGAAAAATAATTGGGAGTATTGGACAGTATATATGCAAGAGCAAAACGGAACAGTTTGGAAGGCAACGCTAAATGTTGCAAACACTGCGAAGGGCGATAAGATTTTGTATGATATTGATCCAATAAAAATGGTAGAGGGCGCGGTCAAATCCGCCTCCAACTCTACCAATACCAATGTAGCACAGAATCCTCCAGCTGTCAAGCAAAATTCCGACCGTGGAGTACACGCACCTACATTCTACTCCCACATGGGCAGAGTCATCGATGGCATCAAGCAGAATAAAATGAGTGCAAACGGCGTTGTCAGCTATCTGAAGGGCAAAGGCGTCAAGGATGAGGAGATCAAGTGGAGCGGCATCGAGGCATTCCTTGATGGCAAGAAATCCGTAACAAAGGAAGAACTGCAGGCGTTTGCAGTAGGAAGTCAGCTGCAGATTGAGGAAGAAGTGCGGACAGATTCCAAGGACAAAGGCATCAAATTCAAAACTACCAATGACACTAAAGAGTTATACCGCAATGGTGAACTGGTAGAAACCTTCACTAAAGATGCCGAAGGATGGTGGGTAGCAAAGAGCAATCCCAGTGAGCCTTATTTTAACGAACAGGACATCACTGAAGCATATGAAAAAGTGCTTAAATGGGATGAATACAAGCTGAAAGGTGGAAAGAATTACAGAGAGATTCTTTTCAAGCTTCCTAATGAATCGCATAGCAATAATGCCATGAAAGGACATTGGGGAGCCAAGACAACGGGCGTTCTCGCTCATGCACGAATTCAGGACATGAGAGTCAACGGAAAGAAGATGCTCTTCATCGAGGAAATCCAGTCTGACTGGCACAACGAAGGCCATAAGATAGGTTATGCCGAAAAAGGAAAGAAAAGGAAGGGTGAGATCCGCAATGAATCCGCTGACGCACTCCATGCTTTCCTTGAGAGTGATGTTATTACTGCCATCAGAAGCCGGCTTTACAATAACGGATATACCGGTACTGTGGAGCTTTTGGCAAAGGTGTTTGACGGAAATGTAAGAGCATACAGTGACCTTGTGTATGATGCTAATCTGACCAGTGATGAAAGAGCATTCATCGACAATGTGATCAAGGAAGAGGCAGGCAGACAGAGTGAGCTGGAAAATGCGCCTTCTGACATTGCAGTAAAGGATGCTCCCTTCAGAGACACCTATCATGAGTATGTCATGAAGAGACTTCTCCGTGAAGCTGCCGAAAATGGATATGATTGCATCGGCTGGACAACGGCTGATATTCAGAGTAAGAGATGGTCTGATGAATTTGCGGAAGGCTATCGCATCGAGTATGACCAGGATATCCCCAGATTCATGAACAAGTACGGCAAGAAGTGGGGAGGCAAAGTAACCACCACGACACTGAAGAACGGTGAAGAGGTGTGGGAATTCACTATCCCTGATGCCATGAAGGAATCCGTGCTTTATGAAGGTCAGGTGATGTATTCTGACAGAATGTCATTAGATGAACAGATTGACAAGGCTGTTCAAAATCAATTGCCTAGAAGACAGTCTATCTATTTTGGCAATACAAGTGATATCTTGCAAAAAGTGGGACTCTCTGACCTTCCTGTGTTATACACTCAGAAGCATTTACGTGATGCGCTTGCGCCCAAAGATCCGAAGAAGCATCAACATGGAATAAAAAAACAACAATTATTAAATATTCCTGCGAATTTAGAAAAACCGGTAATGATATTGGATTCATGGTCTAAAAACGATTCAATTATTGTTGTAACAGAAATGTTTGACCAAGACCAATGTCCAATAATTGTATCTATCAGGCCTAACGGATCTGGAATGATGGATGTACAAGTGGTGGGTTCGAATTTTATTACAAGTGTTTACGGAAGGAATGGCTTCAAGAATTTTATTGAAACTGCTATAAACAATAACGCTGTACTTTATGTAAATAAAGTAAAAAGCCAAAAATTGTATCAGCAGGTGAGGGTACAATTCCCTCAAGGCTTAACAAAACTTGGCTTTGATAAAATCATACATCAAAGCAATAATATTGTCAAGCAAAATAGTATTCAGCACTCCGACCGCAACTCCGATTACATCGATCCCAGAGAGCTTTTGTCCGGCGCGCTTACATCTGTTGCCCAAAATGACAAGGAAAGAGAAGTGCTCAAACAGTATCAGGAGCATATCGACATCATCAGCATCAAGGAAAGTGAACTTGCAGAGATAAACAAGCAGATCAAGGAACTCTCTTTCAGCCCCGGTACAAGGGATACCAAAAAGCTTGAGTATCTGAAACGGAGAAGGGACAAGCTTCGTAACAGCATCAATTACTTTGACAAAAAGCTTCTCAGCCTTGAGGCAACATCCACACTGAAAGGTGTCCTTGAAAGAGAAAAAGCCAAGGTGGAAAAGAGGATAAAGCAGAAAGCCAAGGAAAATCTCGATGCCTACAAAGGAAGGATGAGCAAGAAGGCGGAGATTGAGAGCATCAAGCAGAATGCACTGGTGCTGAGCAGATGGCTCACAAAGAACACCAAGGATCAGCACATTCCGGAAGATCTGAAAGAGCCAGTCAAGAACCTTCTTGTGGCGATCGATTTTGCTTCCAGAAACACCGGTGTTGATACATCAGATCATGCTGAGGTGCTTGCACAGATCAGCAAGAATGTCAAGGAGGCACGGGCAAAGGTTGATCTGAGAGCAAACCTTACTGCATTAAAGAATGCTGCGGCCAAATCCGAGGAATTGCAGAGAGTAGGCGTAGATTTCGATGACGAGATCGAAAATCTGACCAATAGCATCGCTGAGTTGGCATTACAGTCAGACGCATTGTTTGTGTTAAAGGATATGTCTGTAGAAGACCTTGCGACACTGAACAAGATCGTAAAGACCTTGAAGACCGTAATTACAAAGGCTAACAAGTACTATACCATGCGAAGGACGCAGAGTATTTCAGCATCAGCACATGAACTGTTTGACTTATTTGATGCTCTTGGAAAAGTTATAGAAGGTAAGATTAGTGGTGTGGGTGGTTTCTTCAACTACGATAACATCACACCGATTTACTTCTTTGACAGACTTGGTGAGGTTGGAAAAGATTTGTTCCATTCCTTCATCAAGGCACTGGACACACAGGCATTCCTCGCAAAAGAGGTAATGGAATTTTCCAAAAAGACATGGGGCGAAAAAGGCTATGCAAAGAAGTGGGGTAAGGATTTGATTGAGTTTGAAGTGGTTGACGTTAAGAAGACCACAGACATCAATAATCCGGTCATGAAGAAGGTTTACACCACAACATCGAGACTTATGACCTTGTATCTGCACAGTCAGCGAGAGCAGAGTAAAGGACATCTGTATAATGGTGGCGGTGGAAGGTTCACCAAATTTAAGCATGGTATCGATCCCTATGGTGAGGATGTAGATGGTGTGGCTCTTACGCCCGAACTTGTTCAGCAGATGCTCAAGAAGCTTGATCCCAAAGCGAGAGAAGTAGCTGATAAGATATCTGAATTTTTCAACGGAAGGTGTAAGGATTTAGGAAACGAGATCACTACGGACCTTTATGGGACAAAGCTGTTCACTGAAGAAAAGTATGTTCCCATTGAGGTGATCGCGGAATCTGTAAGCAGAAAGACAGATAAGCAGAATCCTTCTATCACGGCACTTTTGAATAAGGGATTCACAAAGGAGACAAAGCCGAATGCGAAGAATCAGATTGTATTGGATGACATCTTCGATGTGTTTGCAAAGCACACTACAGAAATGATAAATTACAATGCATACGCAAGAGTAGTGTACGATGCGGTCAGACTGTTTAATTACGAAGAGAGCAGAAAAACCTTTGCACTTAGTGAGGAAGGCAACGATGTGCCTTACAACATTAAGACTGCAATGAGGGGTGCTTTGGGAGATGGCGCAGTAGAGTATTTCGAACAATTCCTTATTGATGTAAACGGCACACAGCCGACATCAAAAGGAAGAATTGATAGATTTATGGGTAAGCTATTCACCAATTCAAAGCTTGCAAGTGTAGCTCATAACATAAATGTCGGATTGCTTCAGCCAATATCCTTAATCCGTGCTAGTACCATGATAAATCCATTATACTTGGCAAGGGGCTTTGCCCATATTCCTGATGGAATCAAAAAGGCAAGCGAAAACAGTGGTACTGCACTCCACAAATCATTTGGTTATTACGAAACAGATATCTCAATGACTTTGGAGGAACAGATTAAGAATGACAAGACATGGTTAGATAAACATAAGGAATTGTCTATGAAATCTCCTGAGATAGGGGACAGACTTACATGGGGAGTATTGTATAAGGCTTGTGAATACCAGATATCTGCCCAGAACAAAGACCTTAAAAAGGATAGTCCTGAATTCACCAACAAGGTGGTAGATTTGTTTGAGGAGACCATATTCAGAACACAGGTAATGGACTCTGTTCTGACACGAAGCCAGATTATGAGGAGTAAATCAGCAGCGGCAAAAGGAATTACATCCTTCATGTCAGAGCCGACAGTAACCTACAACATGGTGTATGGAATCTTCTCTGAGTGGAATCAGTATTCCCGAAGTGGTCATACTACCGGAGAGTGCAGGAAGATGTTTGGCAAAAAGCTTGCAGGAGCTATCGGAGTGTATTGTCTGTCTGCTGTCGCAGAAGCTGCCGTAAGAACCTTAACTACAGCCATGAGAAATGCGGGTGCAGATGACGATGATGAGGATAAGAACGTATTCCTTGATCAATTTTGGTCAGCCATCAATCCCTTAACCAAAATACCGGGCTTTAGGGATTTGTGGTCGACTGTAATTGAGGGATACGATGCAACAGAACTTTCTGGTTATGAATCACTTACTGCATTAAGCAAGGCATACGAAGCTATGACTCAAATGATATTTGAGGGCAAGGATGTCAGCTACAAGAGAGTACACAAGATCCTTCAAGCGGTATCATATCCGACTGGACATGGTTTAAGTAACGCTATGAGAGATGTAGTTGCAATCTGGAATTCCACATTTGGAAAGATGTGGCCGTCAAAAATCATTCCAACAAAATAATTACCACTACGGTGAGAGGTTAGATAATAGCCTCTCACTTTTTCTATAATGGGATTAAAAGGAGGTTTTAACGAATGGAACGGATAACATATAGAATTACGTTGGACGCCCACAGAAACGGCGTACAGAGGCTTCTGCAGGGATTTGAGACGGGAGATACCATAGCGCGCAGGATCGTGGTGAGCCTTGTGGCAGGCGGTGACACCTATGAGATCCCGCAGGATCATGTGGCGGCACTGGTCTATGTGACTGGTCCGCAGGCTGCAGAACCGGAAATTCATGATTGTGAGATCGTTGATGATATCATAGTGTATGACGTGCTTCCTATGGCCGCAGAAGGCATCACGCAGATGCAGATCAAGCTGATCGAGACCGACATGGATGGGGCTAAAAAGGTGCTTCTTGCGCCGAAATTCGCGGTTGAGGTGGTCGAGAGCAATGCGGATGACAGCGGCGCAGAGCAGACACCTGCATTTACGTCTTTGGAGAACGCGATCGCGCAGGCGAGGGAGGTATATGCCGCAAGACTCCTGAACGTGGAGATCGATGCGGACTGCACCTTCAGGGCATATTATGCGGACGGAACCGTGTATGAGAATGAATCGCTGAAGGAAGCTATTCATGAAGGAAATGCGCTTCTGGCAGAGTCATTTGCTATCGGTGGTACGGGGATCAGAGAGGGCGAAGATGAGGACAATGCCAAGTATTACTGTGAATCCTCTGAGTATGCTGCAGAGCAGGCGAAATATTACATGGAGGAAGCGCAGAAGAGTGTCGGCGCCGGTGTTGATATTTATGCCCGAGAGCAGATTGCCGCGGTTGAAGAAGAAATTCATTTTTTACAGAGCGATGTGGAAAAGACAAGTCAAACAGTATCTGAACTTGATGAACGACTCACAGGAACAGAGGAATCGTTTGAAAGAATGGAAGAAGATGTTGCGAAAAGCTTAAAAGAAGAGGATGTTGTCGATAACCTAACAAATGATTCCGCCAAATATCCTTTGAGTGCGAACCAGGGGCGTGTGCTGTATGAGATGCTGGGCGGCTTATCCTTCAGGGCTATGACGCAGGAGGAGTATGACGCACTGCCCGCGCCTGACAATAACACTGTTTATTTCATAAAGGAGAATTGATATGGAAATTACGGCAGTAGGACAGAGCCAAGCCTTTGAATATACGGGAGCAATTCAGTCTTTCACTGTTCCGATCTCAGGAATATATAAACTGGAAGCATACGGTGGACAAGGTGGGAAATCACCTAGAGGAGACATCGGAGGTTGTGGTGGATACACCTGCGGTGAAATAAAATTGAAAAAGGGTGACATTTTGTACGTCTGCGTAGGTGGACGGGGTACTGATAGTTATATTAACGCATCATCTCCATTGCTCCCAGGTGGCTACAACGGCGGTGGCTATTCGCAGGCAACACAGTCTGACTCGGGAGGATATTCGGGAGCTGGTTCAGGCGGAGGCGCCACGCACTTCGGTTTAAAGAACAAAATATTAAAAGAGTATGAGTCTACTGCTGGCTTACTGTTAGTGGCGGGAGGCGGCGGAAGCGGTTCAAACTGGTATTGTTGGACAGAGGGAAAGGGTTATTGGGTTGAGGGTCTTGCCGGATTGAATGGCAATGCCGATTCAAATGTTTATGAAAGTAATTTTGGCTATAGTTCAGTACAAGGAGGGGGAGGGCTTTACGGAGGCAGACCATATGGAGGTTCACCCTATTCCGCAAGCACTTATCCTTCAAGTGGCGGTCAGGGGTATGTCGGAGACCTAACTAATGGCTACATTGAGGAAAGCGAGCACACTGGTAACGGCTATGCAGTAATTACACTGATGAAAAAGGGCTACATGGTGTATCTGGGAAGCACTCTGTGCAGTAATATTCTGCTCGGAAGTACCTCGGTCATGGACGTGCTCATCAGTGCCATAGATAGGCCCGTTTATGCCGTCACTTACATAGTGGATAGAGGAGTAAGTTACCAGGAAGATGTAACAAGCGGTGCATCATGCTTGAATCCTACTTCTTTCACACCGTCCAAGGAAGGCTGGGAGTTCATCGGGTGGCGGGATAACATCTACGCAGACAAGGATGTGCTGTCCAGTAAGGTAATGGGAAGTGCAGAAGTGACACTGTATGCTACCTACAAACAGACAGTGACAGGAA
Organism: Acetatifactor sp.; assembly: GCA_045659805.1. Classification (GTDB taxonomy): domain Bacteria; phylum Bacillota; class Clostridia; order Lachnospirales; family Lachnospiraceae; genus Acetatifactor. The sequence goes on along the minus strand of JAZRCR010000086.1, from coordinate 93,566 downwards.
CATTCTGCAGTGGCGAGAACAAAGCAAATGTTCAGACCATAACAGGTACAAGATACTTCAATGCATCCGGTGATGTACTGAATGCTGCTTACACAGCTCCCAATGGCGCAGAGTTATCTGGATGGACGTGGAGAGGATGGTCGGCCAGTGGGGCTACGGGTGCTACTGCCAGTGTAGCATATGCAAACGGTGCCGCCATAGCTGTGTGGAGCGACAACACTTATTACGGACTGTATCAGCAGACCATCACGGTGGCTTATGACGGTAACGGTGCAGATAGCGGTTCAGTGGCATCGCAGAGCGAAATGGCTTATTACAACAGTGCACACAATGCTTCCTATCCGTCCTTTACACTGGCTGCAAATGGATTCAGCAGGGCAGGATATAAGTTTACAGCATGGACCAACAATGGTGTAGATACATTTGCAGTCGGTCAGACTGTTCCAGTATACGGAGACGTTGTGATGTATGCCATGTGGGAAGCTGACGTAGTGGCAGAGCCTTACAGCGTAGAGTTAAAGAGTGGAGTATTCACTACGGAAGGTGACTTTGAAGACTATTACAGTTATTTGGAAGTATACCCTGGACAGTCAGTTCTTTGGGAATTTGTACTCGATACTGTAGGCACAGGCAGAATCATGGCATACGGACTTGAAACTAAGGGCTGTAACAGAGTAAGAATTAAGTGGATAGAACCTGAAGTGTCAACATATACACTTGTCGGGGTAACTAACGTATTCAAGAGTGGAGATTATCTGTATGGTACAGTAAGCGGAGATACTGTCGATATTGGTATTTCCGTAACCATACCCGCAGATCTTGAAGAGACTATTGGAGCTGATTCGTTGGAAATTTATGAAATTAGCTTCTACAGCGAGTAAGGAGGTGAGGACGATGGAAAATGCGCTTAATACAGAGCACAGGCTCACGGAAGTGGAACAACGCTCTAAATCCAATTCGCACCGGCTGGACAAGATGGAGCCGATTGTGGAAGAGATACATACCATGTCGAATACGATGGTGCAGCTGGTACAGGAAATAAAACACACAAATGAGACCGTCAGTACTATTGATAAGAAAGTGGACCGCATGGATTGCCGTGTGGATGAGATGGAGAAGGCGCCGGCAAAGCAAGCCAGCGCCATAAAGGAAAAGATTATTGGCGGTGTATATGGAGCTATTATCACATTTTTAGTTACCGGCCTTTTATGGGCGGCAGTACAAGCATTTTAAGGAGGTATTTATTATGGCAACTTTTTTAATCGTGTTACTTGTGGCGGCAGCTGTGATTGGTCTTGCAGTATGTACTTATCTTACACTGCGTGACAAGACTTTGGATGAGATCAGAGAAGAGGTATATCGTCTGTTCCTGAAAGCGGAGCATAAGTTTACTGAATCCGGCAGCGGAAAACAGAAGATGCAGTATGTTATTACGCAGGCAAGGCTGCTTCTGCCTAATTGGTTAGAGTTTTTTATCACGCAGGAGTTTTTGGAAATGCTGATAGAGGGATGGTTCCAGGCAGTGAAAGATCTGCTGGATGATGGGAAGATAAACGGAACGGCACAGACGGAGGTGAGTTTCGATGAGTAAGACATCGATCATGGGCAAGGCGGTTGCAACAGCAGAACAGATGGCCAACTATGTGCTGTCTGTGAATCCGTCCCCCAAGCTGAGTATGCCGGCCATGCATCTGGCCAGGCTGTACTTGCTTGTGGGAGATATCGAAGGTGTACGTGGTGACCTTGAATTTGCGCGTTCTTGTCATGAGACTGGCAATTTCGCATTCAGAGGGACCGTGACTCCTGATCAGAAGAACTTCTGCGGACATGGTACAGTAAGTGCGACAGTAAAAGGTTCTTACTTCCCTGATGAATTCTATGGCATTATGGCTCAGATACAACACGCAAAGGCGTATGCCAGTACAGAGCCGCTGAATTATGAGTGTGTGGATGATCGGTATAAGTATGTGACTTTGGGCTGTGCTCCTACAATGGAGGAGACTTCCGGAAGATGGGCGGTGCCTGGATATGAGACCGGCAAATACTCCTCTCTGCAGGAAGCCATAGATGCAGAGGACAGCTACGGACACAAGATCGTGAAGATCCTGAACAAGATCCTGGCTATGCCTACGGAAATGGTTGAGGAGAAGGAAGAAGAGAATGTTCCCGAAGTTCCGGAGCTTCCAAAGCAGAACGAGAATGCGAAGCCTCTTGCCGGCAAAAAGATATGTGAAGACGCAGGTCACTTTGGCAAGTATAACAGAAGTCCCGGCGTGGCCGCATACTACGAAAGCGATATGACTTGGAAACTTCATCTGTTGAGAAAGAAATACCTTGAGGAGCTGGGTGCCGAGGTGATCACTACGAGACCCAATAAGGATGTAGATCTGGCCGTAACCGCAAGAGGAATGGCAGGCAGAGGATGTGATTTAGTCATATCTGATCACAGCAATGCTGTGGCAAATGGTATGAATGAGGACATTGACTATGTAGCGGTCTACCATCTTACAGAGGATGCCTTTGCGGTGTGTGATGAAATCAGCGCTGAGATAGCAAGGGTATTGGCTCCGGCTATTGCAAGTGTCATGAATCCAAAGCAGGGCTATAAGGTACTCACAAGGCTTGCAAGCACCGACAGAAACAAAGACGGTGTCATGAATGACAACTACTACGGTTTCCTTCATGGTGCGCGCTCAGTAGATGTACCGGGCCTGATCTTGGAGCATTCTTTCCACACAAACACGGCAATGACACTGTGGCTGATGGATGATGATAATCTTGACAAGCTGGCCAAGGCAGAGGCGGAAGCTATTGCTGAGTACTTCAGCAAGCAGAGTGAGGATGTACCTGACAATTCCAGTGTTCCTTATATGATAAGGGTGGCAAATGTTCTGATGGGTGATGTTCTGTACATCAGAAAAGAGCCTAAGTCATATGCCAAGAAGACCGGTGAACTGGCCTACAATGACCCAAACAAGTACACCATTGTGGAAGAGCGCGATGGTTGGGGTAAGCTGAAATCGGGTATTGGATGGATTAATCTTAGGTATACGAAGAGAGTGTAAATCAGTGCAGAGAATGATAAAAAGATGACACGAAAGATGACACGAAATTGAAAAAAGCCCATAAAATCGGCACTTTTGGCGCATTTTCTTAGGGTTCAAGTCCCATTATCTCCACGAAGAAATCCTGCAAAACCGATGATATCAAGGTTTTGCAGGATGTTTTGTTGTACACCGGATTTATTTCTGCTGTGCGCTTTCGTGATACTTCTCTTCGCAGTATTTGCAGCGATAAACCTCACTGGCCTCGTCTGCCAGCACAAAGATGTGGGGCAGTTCCTGCTCGATGGAAGTGATACATCTGGGATTGTGACATTTGATCACGTTTTTGATCTGCTTGGGCAGGACCAGAACTTTCTTGTCCACGATCTCGCCGTCTTTGATCACATTTACGGTAATGTTGTGGTCGATAAAGGCCAGGACGTCAAGGTCCAGCAGGTTGATGTCACATTCTACCTTCAGAATGTCTTTTTTGCCCATTTTCTCACTGCGGGCATTTTTGATGATGGCAACGGTGCAGTCCAGTTTGTCCAGCTGCAGATGCTCATAGATGGATAAGCTTTTGCCGGCTTTGATATGATCCAGAACGAAGCCTTCTTCGATTTTTCCTACATTTAACATAAATACCTCATTTCTCCGCGGTGCGGCTGTTGTGCAGTCAGGTTATCACATGCTGATGTTTAAAAGTGTCAGGATCAGTGCCATGCGGACATAGACACCGTACTGTGCCTGCTTGAAGTAGGCTGCCCTGGGGTCGTTGTCAACTTCTACGGAGATCTCGTTTACTCTGGGGAGAGGGTGGAGTACCAGCATGTCTTCCTTGGCCAGCTCCATTTTGGCAGTGTCCAGGATATAGAAATCTTTCAGGCGGATGTAATCCTCCTCGTTGAAGAAACGCTCTTTCTGTACGCGGGTCATGTAGAGCATATCCAGTCTGGGCATTACTTCTTCCAGTCTGATCACTTCCTCGTATGGGATGTTTTTGGCTTTGAGCATCTCTGTGATGTAGTCAGGTACTTTCAACTCTTCGGGAGAAATGAAGATGAAGTTGATGTTTTCATAGCGGACAAGGGCGTTGATCAGGGAGTGTACGGTACGCCCGAATTTCAGGTCGCCGCACAGACCCACGGTAAAGTTGTTCAGGGAACCCTTCATGCTGCGGATGGTCAGAAGGTCGGTGAGTGTCTGGGTGGGGTGCTGATGTCCGCCGTCGCCTGCGTTAATCACGGGAACGGTGGCTTTCTCGGCGGCTACCATGGGTGCACCTTCCTTTGGATGGCGCATGGCGCAGATATCTGCGTAGCAGGAGATCACTCTGATGGTATCGGAAACGCTCTCGCCCTTGGAGGCAGAAGAGGATGCCGCATCAGAGAAGCCGATCACACGGCCGCCCAGGCGCGTCATGGCTGATTCAAAGCTTAAGCGTGTTCTGGTGCTGGGCTCGTAGAAGCAGGTGGCCAGGATCTTGCCTTCGCAGGCGTGTGCATATTTTGCGGGGTTCTTTTCAATGTCATTGGCCAAGTCAAAAAGCTTGTCCAGTTCTTCGGTGGTAAAGTCCAGGGGACTCATCAAATGTCTCATAATTCCTCCAATCTGCCGGATACGGCGATTCACAGTGTATCGTTACGGTAGTGCAATTATGCCCGGAATGGCCGCAGAAAAGTCGAAGAGGAGACTCTTCGACTTCATGGGTTACTTATAGGATAATAATTCCTCCACGGGCTTTCTTCTGGGGGCAACAGGCTCTTCGGCGGGATAGCCAACGGGAATGAGAGCCACCAGTTCTCTGCCTTCGGGAATCTCAAGAAGAGAGGAAGCTTCCTCCTCATCAAAGATACCCATGATAACTGTTCCGAGCCCCTGCTCGTATGCTGCAAGACAGAATGCTTCGCTGGCAACGCCTGCGTCAAACATCTGCCAGGAGTCACCGCGTTTGGTGGTATAGGAGCCGTCACGCTCGAAACCGCTTCGTCCTTTGATGATGGTGACAGCCACGACCACGGGAGCGTTCTCCATGATCAAGCCGTTGCCGGGATAAGAAGAAGTGCACTTGGCCAGCTTGGCCTTGGTCTCACCTTCCACTGCAATATAGCGGACAATCTGGGTGTGCTTCCAGCTGGGAGCGTAGGATGCGGTCTCCACGATCTCGGCCAGGAGTTCATGGGATACCGGCCGGTCAGCGAACTTACGGATGCTGCGGCGTCCTTTGATACATTCTTTTGCAGTCATGTTGTAGCCTCCAATAACATTTTGCTTGTGACAATTTTACCATGTTCGGGCCATTGTTGCAATGCCTGTTTTTGAAAAATGATAAATTGATTTGCGGAAGAAAGATTTGCATTCGGCCGTGTAATAAGATATAATGGAAATGAAAAAGAAATACAGTTGGGACAAGGAGGTACAGTTATGGAATTTGTTGAGAGAAAGCGCTGGCTGTTTTTGGGATTGCCGTTTACTTTTACAAAATATACCGTGAAGGAAGATATGATCACGATCAACAGCGGATTGCTGAAATCCGTAGAGAATGATTGCTATATGTACAAAGTGCAGGATGTACAGCTTACGGCCACTCTGATCGAGAAGATGTTTGCGCTGGGTACGATCATCTGCCATACCGGAGATACCACACATCCCACTTTGAAACTGGAGCATATCAAGAATGCAAGGGTGATCAAGTCGTTTATCCTGAAGGAATCCGAGGAGGCCAGATTAAAGCGCCGCACGGTGAATATGCTGGATATCACTTCCGAGGCTGTGGAGGATGTGCCTGAGGAGTCATAATTGTAGTATACAGGCAGGTTGCCGGACAACTTGCCTGTTTTTGTACAGTAGAAAGCTGCCCGCCCCGCAGACCTGCTTCAGGCGGAGAGTTTCGCTTCGTCGAACTCTTTTGTATCAGGTTTATCTGCACGGAGGAGGATCTTCTCAAACAGCAGACCGGCACCGAACCACAGAGGAGCGTAGTCCAGGCGGATATAGCGTTTGATGTTCCACCTGGAGTTCTGATAATCCCAGGGGCATAAGTGGTGGCGTCCAAGCAGGGTCCCGGCTGTGTACTCCCCGGAGAAGATCAGTGACATATAGGTGAGACCTCTCACCCAGAAGGGTCTGTTTTTTAAAAGCTTTGCAATGGGTTTTAAGAAAGCGGCGCATCCGTATATGGGGAACATCCACAGACTGGTAACACCTGTCAGCCGCAGATTTTTCTTGCGGAGAGAGCAAAGAGACGTAAATATGATTTCCATGCACCAGCCCACGGTGCCGCATTTAAAAAAAGAATGTAACATAGCAGGATTCCTTTCCGTACAGAGCATCAGAGTGCTGATAGTATTTCCGACGGGAGCGGATTTATTCTGCTGTGTGTGATGAGGTAAAAATAATGAAATACCGGGAAGCGCTGGATTATATAGAATCGCTGGCAGGCTACGGAATCGTGCCGGGACTTGACAGTATCGCGAGACTGCTTGAGCAACTGGGAGATCCCCAGAAGGAACTGAAATTTGTGCATATTGCAGGAACCAACGGAAAAGGCTCCACCCTTGCCTATCTTTCCACCGTGTTAAAATGTGCCGGGTACCGTGTGGGCAGGTATCTCTCGCCGGTGATCATGGACTACAGGGAGAAGATACAGGTAAATGAGAGGCACATCACCCAGAAGGCTCTGTGTCAGGGGCTGGAGCTGATCAGGGAAGCCTGTGAGAGGATCACGGCAGACGGATTCCCGCACCCGACTGCCTTTGAGGTGGAGACGGCGCTGGCATTCTGGTATTTCAGGGAACAGAAATGTGATATCGTTGTGCTGGAGACCGGCATGGGCGGCAGTGAGGATGCCACCAACATCATAGATACGGTATGTGTCAGCGTCATCACTTGTGTCAGTATGGATCACATGAAATTCCTGGGGAAAACGTTGGGGGAGATTGCTGCGGCAAAGTCAGGGATCATGAAGGCAGGAAAGCCTGTAGTGACATTGGAGCAGCAGGAGGAAGCGGCGGAAGTGATCCGAAAGAGGGCTGAGGAGCTTGGATGCCCGTTGGTGGAAGCAGATCCATCCAAAGCTACCGGTGTGCGCTATGGCGTGGAGCGTCAGAAATTTCACTACGGCGGATATCAGAATCTGGAGATTGGTCTGGCAGGAGTGTTCCAGATCGAGAATGCAGTTTTGGCCATAGAAGTATTAAAAGTTTTGGGTGAGCAGGGCTTTGCTGTCACGGAGGAACAGCTCCGCAAAGGACTTGCCGGTACTGCCTGGCCGGGGCGCTTTACCGTGATCGGAAAGAAGCCTCTTTTTGTGGTAGACGGAGCTCACAATGAGGATGCGGCGAAGAAACTTGCCCGTTCCATAGAATTTTATTTTACAAACAAGAGAATTATCTATATAATGGGGGTGTTAATGGATAAAGAGTATGACAGGATCATAGCTCATACCTGCAGGTATGCCGATCAGATCATAACCGTGACACCGCCCCATAATCCCAGAGCCATGGGGGCATATGACCTGGCTCTTGCAGTGTCTGAGTCACATCCGTGTGTCACAGCAGTGGACAGCCTGGAGGAGGCAGTGGAGATGAGCTATCTTCTGGCAGGTAAAGACGATGTGATCGTGGCGTTCGGTTCCCTGTCTTATCTGGGACAGCTGATGGAGATCGTGGACAGACGCGGTAATAATGGAAAACACCGGAAAGGATAACAGCATGATAGATCATGAAAAGATAAAGGATGCCGTAAGGCTTTTGCTGGAGGGTATCGGAGAAAATGCAGACCGGGAGGGTCTCAGAGAGACACCGGAGCGCATTGCCAGAATGTATGAAGAGATTTACGGCGGTATGGACGAGGATGCGAAGGAGCATTTGTCCAAAGTTTTTACCGTAGATCACAATGAGATGGTGGTGGAGAAGGATATTGTTTTCTATTCTACCTGCGAGCATCATTTGCTGCCCTTTTACGGGAAGGCACATGTGGCCTATATACCTGACGGCAAAGTGGTTGGCCTGAGCAAGCTTGCCAGAACCGTGGAAGTCTATGCCAGAAGACCGCAGATACAGGAGCAGATGACCGGGCAGATCGCAGATGCTGTCATGGAGCATCTGGCACCTCAGGGCGTTATGGTTATGGTGGAAGCAGAGCATATGTGCATGACTATGCGTGGGATCAGGAAGCCCGGCAGTAAGACAGTGAGCATTGCCGTCAGAGGAAGTTTTGAGGACAATGAGTTGCTGCAGAACAGATTTTTTCAGATGGTAAGAGAGTAGCCGGAGGAAGAATGAAAAGAATTGATGAGATTTTGAAGAATGAAAGTTTCCTTGAGAATCTTGGCAAAAACGATGCGGCAGAAGCGGACAGGCGCTTCTGCCGTCATAATATGGTCCACTTTCTGGATGTTGCCCGGATAGCGCGCATCATAAATGCGGAAGAAAATTTGGGGGTGGATCCGGAATGGATCTATGCGGCGGGGCTTTTGCATGACATCGGACGTCATGTGCAGTATGCGGACGGTACGCCCCATGAGCTGGCAAGTGCCAATCTGGCCCCCGGTATCCTTCTGGAATGCGGATTTGACGAGGAAGAGACGAGAGCGATCACGGAGGTAATCCTCTCCCACAGGGATCCGGAGGTTGCCGGCGAGAAGAGCCTGAGAGGACTTCTGTACCGTGCGGACAAGGCCAGCAGGGCTTGCTTTTCCTGCCCGGTGGAGGCAGAGTGCAACTGGAAAAAGGACAAAAAGAATCTGACAATCCCCTATTAAAGGGAGAAGGAGGCGTCCGTGAAGATTGGCGGCAGAGAATTTGATACTTTACATCACACGTATGTGTGTGGGATACTGAATGTCACACCGGATTCTTTCTCCGATGGCGGGAAATGGAACAGGATCGACAGTGCGCTATACCGTGTGGAGCAGATGATCGGCGAAGGGGCGGATCTTTTGGATATCGGAGGAGAGTCTACCAGACCCGGGTTTGTGCCGGTTTCTGCCGAAGAAGAAACGGAACGGGTGGTCCCTGTGATAGAAGCGGTAAAAAAGCGGTTTAAGATCCCCGTCTCACTGGATACTTATAAGAGCCGGGTGGCGGAGGCTGGGATCCTTGCGGGGGCAGACCTGATCAACGATATCAGGGGACTGAAATATGACGGGAGAATGGCTTCCGTAATCGCCCGGAGCGGTCTTCCCTGTTGCCTGATGCACAGCCGTGACGAGGCAAAGTACAGTGACTTTATGCAGGAACTTGCAGCGGATATGACCGAGACCCTGCAGATTGCAGCAAAGGCCGGGATTGATGAGGATAAGATCATTCTGGATCCGGGCGTGGGCTTTGGCAAATCCTACGAAAACAATCTGGAAGTGATCAATTGTCTGGAGGAACTGAAGGTGCTTGGATGCCCGATTCTCCTTGGCTGCAGCCGCAAATCAGTGATCGGACTGACACTGGATGCGCCCCCCGATCAACGTCTGGAGGGCACCTTGGTCACTACCGTGTTCGGTGTCATAAAAGGATGCAGTTTCGTGCGGGTGCACGATGTGAAGGAAAATGTAAGGGCTGTGCGGATGGCAGAGGCGATCTTGTATGGCAGATAAGGAGAAAGCAATGGATCTGATCAAGATTGAAAATCTGGAGGTATATGCATATCACGGCGTTTATCCCGAGGAAAACCGGGACGGTCAGGCTTTTTATATCAATGCGGTGCTTCACACGGATGTGCGCGAGGCCGGAAGAAACGATGACCTGGAGAGTTCCACCGATTACGGGAAAGTGTGTCATTTTATGGCAGACTGGATGGTGGAGAACACCTGTAAGCTGATCGAGGCTGTGGCGGAGCGGCTGGCCGAAGCCTGTCTGCTGGAGTTCCCTCTTATCAGGAAAATAACCCTGGAGATCCGCAAGCCCCAGGCACCTGTGGAACTCCCCTTTGAGAGCATTTCCGTGCAGGTGGAGAGAGGCTGGCACAGGGCGTATGTTGCACTGGGATCCAATATGGGCGACAGGGAAGCATATCTTCAGATGGCGATTTCCATGCTGAAGGAGAGAGCCGACATCCGGATACACAAAATATCCTCTCTGATTGCCACAGAGCCGTACGGCGGTGTGGAGCAGGAGGACTTTCTGAACGGTTGCCTGTGCATGGATACCTTACTGTGCCCTTCGCAGCTTCTGGCAGTGCTGCATGAAATCGAGAATGCGGCCGGGCGTGAGCGAAAGGTGCATTGGGGACCGCGCACACTGGATCTTGATATTATCTTGTATGATGATCTGGTATATGAAGATGAGGAGCTTATCATTCCTCATGTGGACATGGAAAACCGCAGATTCGTGCTGGAACCCATGCAGGAGATCGCACCAAATCTGCGCCACCCCATCCTGAAAAGGACAATGACACAGTTACTGCGGGAGCTTGGTCAGGAATAGCAGGTATTTCTGGGCAAAATGGGCGCAGAGGCCGGTGAAGAGTCCCGCGATCAGTCCTGCAAGGACCAGAAACGGCAGGTAGAGCAGAACACCGGGAACTGCGGTCAGCAGATAGGCAATGAAGAGCTGTCCCAGATTGTGGGCAAGACCGCCGGTCATGCCGGTGATAAAAGCATAGCGGTTATGGAGCAGACGGTTTATGCCGTACATAGCAGCCAGACTGCAGACGCCCCCTGCCAGACTGTAAAGGAGGCTGACAGCCTGCCCGAAAAGCAGTGTGGAGAGAAGGATCCTTGTTCCCAGAACCAGAGCAGTATCCTTCACGGAATAATTTCTTAGCAAAATGAGAGTGATGATATTGGAAAGCCCGGGCTTGATTCCGGGGATCGGTACCAGCGGCGGAATGGCGCTTTCCACGGCGTAGATGATCAGGGAGAGCGCAGTATATAGAGAAAGCGCGGCCAGCTTCTTTAATCCCATGTCTCATTCTCCTTTCGTATGCAGATCACTAACCGGTGAGGCAGGCAGGTGACTGGCAGATGGGAATCGGTGATAAACCCCTGATTCACACAGATTTTGTCCGGGCAGTCTGCGGACACGATGCCGATTGACCCGGGCCGCACTTCAACTACGTTGCTGCCGCTTTCGTTTTCTACGGTAAAGCGGTAGGTTTCACTTACTCTGTTCAAAGGAATGCTGTCTGTCAATTTACCGTTTACGTAAATTTCAGCTACAGGCTGTCCGTCCTGCCCGAAGGGGCGCAGGAGCAGCACACAAAAGACCGCACTGACAGCCGCGGCGGCGCAAAGTATCAATATGAGGATCCGTGCTCTTTTGGCGGTGGTCTGTTCCATGATTTCTCCCTGTCTTGGTACTGCCTGTAAAAGAGGCAGTGTCATCAGCTACAGTATATCAAATGGAGAGGGCAAAATGAAGCTTTTTTTCAAAAAAGAAAAAAGAGAATATGGCCTCAGATGGGTGCTTTTTTGGCTCGCGCTTTTGTTGACCGGCATGCTCACAGGATGCAGCAAAACCGGGATCGATCGGTATGAGAGAGTGGATACAGCCATGGGGACTGTGATCACGGAGACGGTCTATGTGCGTCGGGGAAGCCCGGATATCACCGGCATGGTCCGCGACCGGATCTCAGACCTGGAAGAACAGATGCTGTCCCACAGGATCGATACCTCGGAAGTAGCCTTGGCAAACGGGACGGCAGGTGACCCGGGAGGGTTTACTCTGTCTTCAGAACTCGGGGACATCATAGATCAGATACAGGAGGTTTCCCGGGAGAGCGGAGGAGCCTTTGATATCACCCTTGGGCAGACCGTCAGGCTTTGGGATATCGACAGGATGGCTTCGGATGCAGGGGCAGATGTGACACTGCCTTCAGAGGCGGAGATCAGGTCTTCTCTGGAGTCTGCAGGATATGACAAACTAGAATTGAATGACAATACGCTGTACCTGCCGGAGGGGATGAGGCTTGATCTTGGGGCAGTGGGAAAAGGGATCGCCTGTAACGAGGTTCTTAAGTTATTGCAGAAGCAGCCGGAGGTGACCGGTGCGGTGATAGCCGTGGGCGGCAGTATCCTCACCTACGGGGAAAAGCCCGACGGCACTGCATGGAAGGTCGGGATCGTGGATCCGGACAATCCGGCCGCCTATATCGGAGGACTGACCCTGAGAGGGCAGTGGTGCGTTTCCACCTCCGGAGATTACGAGCGCTATGTGGAAGCGGACGGTGTCAGGTATCATCATATTATAGATCCTGACACGGGATTTCCGGCTGACGCAGGACTTGGCAGTGTGACGGTTTTATCTGTGGACGGTGCTTTGTCGGATGCCCTTTCCACAGCATGTTTTGTTCTTGGGGTGGAAGAAGCACAGCCATTACTTGCAAAATATCAGGCATATGCGGTGTTTGTGGATCATCAGGGGGAAATTACTTTATCTCCCGGGATGGAAGCATTTTTTTCTTATGCACAATAAGGGGCTGAACTATTGCAACAGCTGCAAAAATATAGTAAAATATTTTATTATTCGTTGTTAAAAAGGAGATAAGAGGATGGAAAGAGAGAAACTTGGATCCCGTTTGGGTTTTATATTATTATCGGCCGGATGCGCCATCGGAATCGGTAATGTCTGGAGATTCCCTTATATCACCGGACTGTACGGTGGCGGTGTGTTCGTTCTGTTCTATGTTTTCTTCCTGGTTATCATGGGAATCCCTGTTATGACCATGGAGTTTGCAGTGGGACGCGGCAGCCGTAAGAGTATCATCAAGAGTTTTACAGCTTTGGAGAAACCGGGTCAGAAGTGGCATATCCATGGTTATTTGGGAATGGCAGGTAACTATCTTTTGATGATGTTTTATACTACGGTAGCCGGATGGATGCTACTGTATTTCTGGAAAATGCTCACTGGACAGTTTGCAGGCAAGAGCGCAGAAGAGGTGGGCGGTTTGTTTGACGGTATGCTGGCAGATCCGCTGACTTTAACGATTGCCATGGTTATCGTAGTGATTGCAGGTATTCTGGTCTGTTCCATGGGAGTACAGAAAGGTGTTGAGCGCATCACCAAAGTGATGATGCTTGCTCTTTTGGTGATTATGGTGGTGCTTGCGATACATAGCATGTCTCTGGAGGAGGGGGCAGAAGGACTTAAGTTCTATCTGGTGCCTGACTTTAAGAGAACGCTGGAAGTAGGTCTTGCAGATACCATCGTGGCAGCTATGAACCAGTCTTTCTTTACTTTAAGTCTGGGAATAGGATCCATGGCTATCTTTGGAAGTTATATTGATAAGAAGCGTACTTTGCTGGGAGAGTCCATCAATATTGCGGTTCTGGATACCTTTGTGGCAGTTGTGGCGGGTCTTATCATTTTTCCGGCATGTTTCTCCTTTGGAATCAATCCGGGTCAGGGCCCCAGCCTGATCTTTGTGACACTGCCCAACGTATTTAACGGAATGGCAGCCGGCAGAGTATGGGGAACTCTGTTTTTTATCTTTATGGCATTTGCCGCGTTTACCACAGTGATTGCCGTGTTTGAGAATATCATTTCCTGCGGTATGGACCTGTTCGGGTGGAGCCGCAAAAAATCCTGCCGGATAAATCTCGCAGCCCTTTTACTGCTGTCTATGCCCTGTGTGCTGGGCTTCAATGTACTCAGTTCCTTCCAACCTTTTGGAGCAGGAAGCGGAGTGCTGGATTTGGAAGATTTCCTGGTAAGTAATGTGCTTCTCCCTTTCGGTTCCCTGTGGTATTTGATGTTCTGTGTGACCAAAAAGGGATGGGGATTTGACAATTATCTTGCGGAGGCAAATGAGGGCAAGGGTGCAAAGATTCCCCGCTGGATCAGATTTTATGTGAAATGGATTCTGCCTGTGATCCTGGTGATCCTGATGTTCCAGGGTATCTGGAGCAAGTTCTTCTAAGCGGGATTTCCCGGGACCGGGGAACAGACAATGTGATGAGAAGCTGCGGGAGGCGTGCTTGATGGAACAGAATACTTATTTATATGTGAAGGACAGTACCATAGAGCAGATCAACGAGAAGATGCCGCCTTTTGAGGAATTGCAGGATCTTGCAGAATTTTTCAAAGTGTTTGGTGACACTACGCGCCTGAAGATACTCAACGTACTTCTCTGTTCGGAGATGTGTGTACTGGACATAGCGAATGTTCTGAATATGTCTCAGTCTGCGATTTCTCACCAGTTAAGGATCCTGAAGCAGATGGATCTTGTGAAGAACAGAAGGGACGGCAAGACGATATTTTATTCGCTGGCGGATTCTCACATTGTGACGATTCTCAGCCAGGGGCTTGATCATATTGAGGAATGATGATTACGGTTCAGTCAAAAGCTGAACCGTAAAAATAATTACAAGGAGAGACGGATATGGATTTACTGCAGTTGAGAGACCGGATAGATGAGATAGATGCGCAGATCGTGGAACTGTACGAAAAGAGAATGGATGTCTGTAAGCAGGTGGCTGAGTACAAGATTGAAAACGGCAAGAAGGTATTTGACAGGCAGCGGGAAACAGAGAAGCTTGCCAGAGTCAGATCCCTCGCCCACAACGACTTTTATGCCCACGGTGTGGAAGAACTTTTTGAACAGATTATGTCCGTGAGCCGCAAGCTTCAGTATCAGCTGCTGGCAGAACACGGAAGTTCGGGAAAGCTTCCTTTCATCAGTGTGGAGGAGCTGGATAAAGTGAGGGCAAGAGTGGTGTTTCAGGGAGCGGAAGGAGCTTATTCCCAGGCGGCCATGATGCAGTATTTCGGAGATGAGATTTCCAGCTTTCATGTAAATACTTTCCGGGAGGCCATGAGCGCCATTGATGAGGGCAGCGCGGACTTTGCAGTGCTTCCCATTGAGAACTCCACAGCGGGCATAGTCAGCGAGATCTATGATCTGCTGGTGGAATTTGAAAATTATATCGTGGGAGAACAGATCATCCGGATCGAGCATTGTCTTCTGGGTGTACCGGGAAGTAAGGAGGAGGATATCAGGACGGTATTCTCCCATCCCCAGTCGCTGATGCAGAGTGCCAGATATCTGGAGGAGCATGACTGGAATCAGATCAGTATGCAGAACAATGCGTTTGCGGCAAAGAAGGTGGCGGAGGATCAGGATAAGGGACAGGCGGCCATTGCCAGTGAACTGGCGGGCAGGATCTACGGGCTTGAAGTGCTTAAAAAAGGTGTGAATCAGGAGGAGAACAATTCCACCAGATTTATTATCGTCACCAATCAGAAGATTTTCAGGAAGGATGCAAAGAAGATCAGCATATGTTTTGAAGTGCCCCACAGAAGCGGATCGCTGTATCATATGCTGTCCCACTTTATTTATAACAACCTGAATCTGTGTAAGATTGAAAGCAGACCTATCGAAGACAGGAACTGGGAATACCGTTTTTTTGTGGATTTCGAGGGAAATCTGGCGGAGTCCTCCGTTAAGAATGCGCTGCGGGGACTGAGAGATGAAGCCAGGAACATGAAGATCCTGGGCAATTACTAAGGCAGAGAGGAAACCGGGAATGAGAGAACAGGAATTGATCGTATACAGAGAGTTTGAGGACGGAGATCTCCTCTATGACATGGCTTGGCTGATGGAACATTATGAGGACGAGTATTATAATGTTGAAGATATGTCGGCGCTGTTCTATGAGTGTATCCATAAGTTCATCGAGCTGGCAGGCCACTATGGCTTTTACGGGAATCTGTGGCATTGCTACCTGGCCAATTTATTGGTAAATAATGAAAACAGTTATTCCAGAGGCTGCGAGATCAGGGGAGCTATAGAAGGCACTATCAACTGTGCGGCACTCCATGACATTGTTATCTTTAAGGAATTTTACGATTTTGATTTTGCTCCGATGATGGAGAAGCTTTCCGTGCCGGAGTTTGCGCTGGTGCAGGATTACACCAGCAGCAAGCAGGAGAGTAAGGTATATAATCAGCGTATTTGCCGGCGCATCTGCGAGCTTGCGGAAAAGTTCTGCGATGATCATACGCCGGAGGAGATGAAAGATACGCTGACACAGTTTTACAAGGAATACGGTGTGGGCAAGTTCGGTCTGCACAAGTCATTCAGGATCTCCAGAGACGAAAACGGTGTACATATCGATCCGATTTTGAACATCGCCCATGTGCGTATGGATGATCTTGTAGGTTATGAGATTCCCAAACAGAAGCTGACAGACAATACCGTAGCCTTTGTGGAGGGCAGGAAGGCAAACAACTGCCTTCTGTTCGGTGATGCCGGAACGGGTAAATCCTCCTGTATCAAGGCCATTGCCAATGAATATTATGACAGAGGACTCCGTATCATTGAAGTGTATAAGCATCAGTTCCAGGATCTGAACGATGTGATCGCGCAGATCAAGAACCGCAATTATAAGTTCATCATTTATATGGATGATCTGAGCTTTGAGGAATTTGAGATAGAGTACAAATATCTGAAGGCCGTGATCGAAGGCGGACTGGAGAGGAAGCCTGAGAATGTACTGATTTATGCAACCTCCAACCGCCGTCACCTGATCCGTGAGAATTACAGCGACAAGGAAGAAATCCGTGAGGATATGCATACCAGTGATACTGTGCAGGAAAAGCTGTCTTTAGTGGCCAGATTCGGTGTGACCATTTACTTTGGAAAGCCTGACAAGAAACAGTTCCAGAATATTGTCAGGGTCCTGGCTGAACGCCACGGTGTAATCATGCCGGAGGCGGAGCTGCTTTTGGAGGCAAATAAGTGGGAGTTGTCTCACGGCGGACTGTCCGGACGCACAGCACAGCAGTTTATTGACTATTTGCTTGGAAAATAAGCGGGGAAGAACAATGGCGATCAAGACTTTTGCGGCAATTGATGTGGGCAGCTTTGAGCTTTCCATGAAGATTTTTGAATTTGCGGGCAAAAACCGGATGCGGGAGGTGGATCATATCGGGCAGCGCCTGGATCTGGGAACTGATACGTATTCCACCGGGAAGATCAGCCCGGCCAAGATGGATGAGCTGTGCCGGACCCTCCGGGAATTCTCTGAGATCATGAAGTCTTATAGGGTAGATGACTACCGTGCCTATGGCACCAGTGCTATCAGGGAGACAGAGAATACTACCATAGTGTTGGATCAGATCGCTCAGCGGACCGGGATTCATTTGGAAGTGCTGAGTAACTCGGAACAGCGGTTTCTGGATTATAAATCCATTGCATCGAGAGGAGATCAATTCCGGAAGATCATTGAGGAAAAGACTGCTATCGTGGATATTGGCGGCGGAAGCATCCAGATCTCACTGTTTGACAATGATGCTCTTGTAGCCACCCAGAATCTGCGTCTGGGTGTTCTTCGCGTACAGGAAAGGCTTCATCATCTCCATGCCACACCGTCGCAGGTGGAGAGTCTGGTGGATGAGATGGCAACTTCACAGCTGGCCAATTTTAAAAAGATGTATCTGAAGGATCGCACCGTCAAAAATATTATCATAGTGGATGATTACCTGTCACCCTGGGCGGTGCGGGAAGCGTATAGAGACCCTGGCATGACCATAGCCGGTGTGGAGGAATATGACAGGCTGATGGAGCTTTTGCACACCAATTCCCGGTCGCGGGCAGCGATGCTTCTGGACATTCCGGAGGAAAAGGTGCCGCTCCTGGAAATCAGCGCTATCATTTTGCGAAAAGCTGCCCTTTTGATGGGAACTGAGAAAATCTGGGCGCCCGGAGTGACGCTCTGCGACGGTATTGCATATGAATATGCAGAGAAGAATGGTCTGCTCAAAGACGAGCATGATTTTGAAAAAGATATTGTGGCCTGCGCCATGAACATCAGCAAGAGATATATGGGAAGCCGGAAGCGGGCCGAGGCATTGGAGAAGATCACACTGACTATTTTTGACAGTATGAAAAAGGTACACGGTCTCGGAAAAAGGGAGAGGCTTCTTCTGCGGATCGCAGCACTCCTGCATGACTGTGGGAAGTATATCAGTATGGTGAATCTTGGAGAGGCATCCTACAGCATTATTATGGCAACGGAGATCATCGGACTGTCCCACAAGGAGCGTGAGACCGTGGCCAACGTGGTGCGGTTTAACCACGGTGACTTTTTGTATTACGGGCAGATGGGCGGAAAAGGCTTTCATCTGGATCGGGAGGCTTACCTGACCGTAGCTAAGCTGACGGCCATATTGCGGACCGCCAACAGCCTGGACCGCAGTCATAAGCAGAAGCTTACCGGTATCAGGGCGCAGCTGAAGGAGAATCAGCTGGTGTTGACAGTAGATACCCAGGAAGATATCACCCTTGAGAAAGGTTACTTTGAGGAGAGGGCCGGATTCTTTCAGGAGGTATTCAGTGTACAGCCCATACTAAAGCAGAAGAAACAGTTTTAAAGGAGGCCGGCATGAAAGAAACGGCACGTGATTTCAGGAATCCTGAATATTATACCAATCGCGAATTGAGTTGGGTTATGTTTGACCAAAGGGTGCTGAGCGAGGCCAGAGATAAAAGCATTCCTTTGTTTGAACGCTTAAAATTTTTGAGTATCACCGCATCCAATCTGGATGAGTTTTTTATGATCCGCGTGGCATCCTTAAAGGATATGGTGCATGCAGGTTATGAAAAAGAAGATATTGCCGGCATGACGGCTTCAGCCCAGCTGGAAGCTTTGGACACAGAGATTCATAAGCTGGTGGAACTGCAGTATTCCACTTATAATCGCTCTTTGTTGCCACTTTTGATGCAGAACGGCCTGCACGTGGTGCGCCGGCATGAAGACCTTACGCCGGAGGAGGCGGAATATGCCGATCGGTATTTTGCGGACAATGTATATCCGGTTCTGACGCCCATGGCCGTGGATTCTTCCAGACCGTTTCCGCTGATCCGCAACAAGTCCCTTAACATCGGTGCTCTGGTGAGGAAAAAAGGGACAGAGGAAGGCGTTGACTTTGCCACAGTACAGGTGCCCAGTGTGCTTGCCAGGATTGTGGAGCTTCCGGCTACAGAAGAAGGGAGAAAAGTGATTCTCCTGGAGGAGGTCATAGAGAGAAATATCCACAAGCTTTTCCTAAACTATGATATTATTTGTGCCCACCCTTTCCGGATCATGCGCAATGCCGACCTGACTATTGATGAGGATGAGGCCGAAGACTTGCTCAAAGAGATCAAGAAGCAGCTGAAAAAGCGTCAGTGGGGAGTGGCTATCCGCCTTGAAGTGGAAGCAGGCATGGATAAGCATCTTTTAAAGATCATCAGGAAGGAACTGAAGATGACGGACAGGGATATTTACAGGATCGATGGGCCGCTGGATCTGACCTTTTTGATGAAGATGTACGCGCTGGAAGGCTTTTCTCATTTAAAGACACCAAAATATGAACCGAAGCCGGTGGCTAAGATGCCCGCAGGTTGTGATATTTTTGAGCAGATCAGAAAGGGAGACATCCTGCTGCATCATCCGTACCAGAGCTTTATGCCTGTGGTGGATTTTATCAGGCAAGCCGCTCAGGACCCGAAGGTATTGGCGATCAAGCAGACACTTTACCGGGTCAGCGGTAATTCTCCGATCATTGCGGCGCTGGCTCAGGCGGCGGAGAACGGAAAGCAGGTTTCCGTCCTTGTGGAGCTGAAAGCACGTTTTGATGAAGAGAATAATATTGTATGGGCTAAGATGCTGGAGAAGGCCGGCTGTCATGTGATCTATGGACTGGTGGGTCTGAAGACCCACAGTAAGATCACACTGGTGGTTCGACGTGAGGAGGACGGTATCCGTCGATATGTACATCTGGGAACCGGTAATTATAATGACGCCACTGCCAAGCTGTATTCCGATATTGGTATGTTCACCTGTTCGGAAAGCATCGGAGAGGATGCCACGGCTGTATTTAATATGCTTTCAGGCTACTCTGAACCTCTGATGTGGAACAAACTGGCACTGGCACCGCTGTGGCTGAAAGACCAGTTTCTGTATCTGATCGGAAGAGAGAAAAAGTATGCGCTGGAGGGAAAAAAGGCGAGGATCATTGCTAAGATGAACTCCCTCTGCGATCCGGATATCATCGCAGCATTGTATGAGGCAAGCGCTGCCGGCGTGAAGATCGACCTCATCGTGAGGGGGATCTGCAGCCTGAAGGTGGGTATCCCCGGAGTCAGTGAAAATATCACGGTGCGGTCTATCGTCGGTGATTTTCTGGAACATAGCCGGATCTTTTACTTTGAAAATGATGAATCTTACCAGGTTTACTGTGCAAGTGCGGACTGGATGCCCCGCAATCTGGAGCGCCGTGTGGAGATCCTGTTCCCGGTGGAGAAGCAGGAACTGAAAGAGGAATTGGTCCATATTTTGCAGTATCAGTTAAAAGACACGGTTAAGGCACATGTGCTCAAACCGTCAGGTATTTATGAAAAGATTGACAAGAGAGGAAAAGAAGTTTTCAACTCTCAGGAAGCGTTTTGCAGGGAAGCGGCAGAGGGACTTGCAGCTGACCGGGAAGATGCCGTAAAGGACAGACGGGTCTTTGCCCCCAAGACGCATCACGAGTAAGATACAAGATCCGAGGAGGAGAGGACAGTATGAGGGTAATACTTGCATCCGCGTCGCCCAGACGCAGAGAACTGCTCAGTCAGATCGGCTGGGAATTTGAAGTCTGTGCCAGTCAGGTGGAAGAAAGGATCACGAAAACACTGCCTTCAGAGATCGTAGAGGAATTGTCGCGGCAGAAAGCGCAGGCGGTATATGACAGCCTGCCTGACAAAGATTCTCTGTTAGTGATCGGCGCAGACACGGTGGTGTCCTGCGATGGAAAAGTTATGGGAAAACCGGCAGACAGGGAGGATGCCGTGCGCATGCTCAGCATGCTGCAGGGGCGTTCTCATTATGTGTATACCGGAGTGACCGTCATTAAATGTGACAATCGCGGAGAAAGTAACGTGAAAAGCTTTCACGAAGAGACCGAGGTGACTTTTTATCCCATGAAGGAAGAAGAGATTCTGAGATATGTGGACACGCTTGATCCCATGGACAAAGCAGGAGCGTACGGAATTCAGGGGATGTGTGCTCGCTATATCAGCGGCATTAAGGGAGATTACAATAACGTGGTGGGTCTTCCGGTGGGAAGATTATATCAGGAGGTGCAAAAGTTATGAAGAAAGCAGTGATCTTTGATCTGGACGGAACCTTGTCAGATTCCATTACCAGCATTCAGTACAGCGCGGATCTGGCGCTGGCACCCTTGGGCTATGGCCCGTTTTCTGTACAGCAGTACAAATATTTTATAGGAGACGGTGCAGCCAATCTGATCAAGAGATGTCTGATCGCAGGCGGAGATACCGAGTGCGTTCACTTTGAGGAGGCTTTTGCCCGGTATCGCGAAATCTTCGGGGAGAATTGTATGTATCAGGTAAAGCCTTATGATGGTATCTTACAGCTTCTGGCAGAGCTGAAAGAAAAAGGTGTAAAGCTGGCAGTATTGTCCAACAAACCTCATCAGGAGACCGTCAACGTGGTGGAGACCTTGTTTGGCAAGGGATACTTTGATGTAATACAGGGGCAGAAGCCTGAAGTTCCCATCAAGCCGGATCCGGCAGGGGTGCATCAGATTCTG
Source organism: Acetatifactor sp. (assembly GCA_045659805.1). Classification (GTDB taxonomy): domain Bacteria; phylum Bacillota; class Clostridia; order Lachnospirales; family Lachnospiraceae; genus Acetatifactor. Next base: position 72,007 of record JAZRCR010000086.1, on the reverse strand, counting down.
GAGCAACTTTGTCTGCAGGCGGAGGATATTCTTTATCTGGGAGACACCGGCACTGATATGGCAACCGGCAAGAGTGCAGGAGCTTTTACCATTGGTGCACTGTGGGGATTCAGGGAGAGAAAAGAACTGGAAGAAGGAAATGCAGATGCGATCATTGCTCATCCTCTGGAATTGCCGGCATATCTGTGATATGGCATACATAATCTTTTTAGAAAAATATGACATATGGCTATTGACGTAATAACATATTCTTACTATTATGGATACAGAAATGATACACGGGTAATTGTTTTCCCGGAGAGTAAAAGGAGGGTGGATGTATGCATGAGTTTGATGATGCAGTACTGGAATGCTTCTTAAAAAACCAGTTACAGCTGTTCCCTGAAAGAGTAGCGGATAATCTGGAAGCAGCGGAAAGCTTTTTGGAAGAGTGCATGGCAGTAGTGGTCGATTCTATCGATGAAGTCATTGAGTTCTTCGAAGAAGAAGGTCTCGACATTGACGGGGCCGTGGGGGATGAGATCTTGGAAGCAGCAGAAGTATTCGATATCGGCGACGGCAGATATCTCATAGTAGAAGGGTAAAAAAGTTAACGCAAAATAAGGGCGGTTCCCGTACAAGACAGCACCGGGAACCGTCATTATTTTGTGTTAAGTAAAGTATTTGTCTATGATTTCTACAAGGCCGTCATTGTCGTTATCTTTGGAGGTGATGATGTCGGCGGCTTCTTTTACAGCATGCGTGGCGTTTAGCATGGCGATGCCGGTACCGGCTGCCTTCAGCATGGAAAGGTCATTTTCGGCGTCTCCCGCTGCAAAGGTATGATTGTGGGGAACGTGGAGATGCTTCTCCACAAAGAGCAGTGCGCTTCCCTTGCCGGCGCTTGTGGGAAGAATCTCCAGGTACTGATCACTGGAGAAGATGATCTGAACCCTTCCGCCCAAATGAGGCTGAATGTGGTCGCGGAAGTTTTCCAGAACGGAGCGGTCTGTCAGGTGGATGCATTGCAGCTTGAAGGAGGGCTCCTTAAGGCTGTCGGCAATGTCGTCCGCACAGATGATGGCCATGCGGGTTCTGGAGGTATAGAATTTAACCTCGGCATTTATCTCGCGGCATACCACCGCTTTGTCGGTGTAGGCATGAATGTGGACTCCCAGCTTCTGAGCCTCAGCTATGATATAGCGGATGTCGTCCATTTCCAGACGGTGTACCAGGATATTGGTGTCGCTGTCACAGTCGTAAACCAAAGCGCCGTTGTTGGAAATAATCAGCATGTTAGGATAATTGATCCCCTGATCCTCCCGGACTTCCAGAATGCTGGGGAGGGGTCTGCCGGAGGAAAGGATCAGATGATGCCCCTTGGCGGTCATGCGGTCTAAAGCCGCCTTGGTGCCGGGGGAGATTTCACTTCTGTTGTTTAGCAGGGTGCCGTCCATATCGGTGAACAGGAGATTGACGCGGGTCTTCTTTAATTGAGTCAGGACATCTTCGGGTATGAACAATTTGCCGTAGCCTACACCCAGATCCAGGTTGGGCTTATTGCTTCCGTGAAAATCACTGCCGCCGCTGATCAGAAGCTGATACTTGTCTGCCAGTTTGCGGACCTGACGCTCTTCGGCAGCGCTGTGGGTGGCATAGATGGCTTCAATGCCCACAAGCCCCGCTTCCTTACACTGTGCAACAAGTGTTTCCAGGTTGGCATCGCTCAAATGATACAGCAGGGGATGTGCCAGGATGGGGATACCGCCAGCTTCCAAAATCAGTTCAATGGCCTGCACGGGAGTCACTTTTTCTCTGGGAATATAGTAAGGACAGTGATCGCCCACATAGCGGTCAAAGGCTTCCTGCATACTCTTTACATAGCCGTTATCCAGAAGATAACGGGCATAGTGTGCCCTGGTAATCACACTGTCCGGAAAGGTCTCCATCAGTTTTTCGCAGGTGATGTCAATGCCGGCCGCCTGAAGGCTGGCGCACATTTTGTAATTGCGGTTGATTCTGGAGTCCACAAACTCCTGAAGTTTTTCTCTGAAAAGGCTGTTGTTGTGATCGATATAAAGTCCCACGATGTGAACGTCTTTGCCGTGATACTCTGTGGAAAATTCGATTCCGGGAATGACTTCCGGTGCAGCGATGCCCTGTTCTTTAAGTTTTGCGGCGTGTGCCAATGCCTCGTCGAGACCGCCCACGGAATCGTGATCGGTCAGCGCGAAAGCGGCCAGCCCTTTTTCGGTGGCATAGTCTACCAGCTCTGCGGGGGAATAGCTTCCGTCAGAGCAATTTGAGTGAACATGTAAATCTATCATTTTCATAACCTGTCCTCCTCTTTAACATGTGATAATGTTCCAGTAAACAGCCCGAACGGTGAAACCGTCCGGGCATTGCTTGTCTGCGGCTTGGCCGCCTTAATCTTCGTCTGTCTTATTGGCAGTAAAAATGGTACGTTTTCTTGCCATCTCATCACTTGCCAGGTATTCGTCGTAAGTGGTGATCTTGTCGATCATGGATCCGTTAGGCAGGATCTCCATGATACGGTTGGCTGTAGTCTGAACGAACTGGTGGTCATGGCAGGAGAACAGTGCAACGCCGGGGAACTTGATCAGACCGTTGTTCAGGGCGGTGATGGACTCCATATCCAGGTGGTTGGTGGGCTCGTCAAAGATCAGGCAGTTGGAACCGCTAATCATCATTTTGGACAGCAGGCAGCGCACCTTCTCACCACCGGAGAGGACTTTTACTTTCTTTACGCCGTCTTCGCCGGCAAAGAGCATACGTCCCAGGAAGCCGCGGACATAAGTCACATCCTTGATGGGAGAGTAGCCGGTGAGCCAGTCCACGATGGTCAGATCGTTGTCGAACTCCTCGGTATTATCCTTGGGGAAGTAAGCCTGGGAGGTGGTCACGCCCCACTTATAGCTTCCCTCGTCGGGTTCCAATTCGCCTGCAAGGATCTGGAAGAGAGTGGTCTTGGCAAGCTCGTTGCTTCCCACGAAAGCAACCTTATCCTCGTGATTCAGGATAAAGCTGATGTCATCCAGTACCTTCTCGCCGTTGATGGTCTTGGAGAGATGCTCCACGCATAACACTTCATTGCCGATCTCGCGGTCGGGGCGGAAGTCGATATAGGGATATTTTCTGCTGGAAGGCTTGATCTCATCCAGCTCGATTTTCTCCAGGGCACGCTTCCTGGAAGTAGCCTGTTTGGACTTGGAAGCATTGGCGGAGAACCGGGAGATGAATTCCTGCAGTTCCTTGATCTTTTCCTCCTTCTTCTTGTTGGCTTCCTTCATCTGCTTGATCAGAAGCTGGCTGGATTCGTACCAGAAATCGTAGTTGCCGGCGTACAGCTGAATCTTGCCGTAGTCAATATCTGCGGTGTGTGTGCAGACTTTATTCAGGAAATAACGGTCGTGGGAAACCACGATAACGGTATTGTCAAAGTTGATCAAAAACTCTTCCAGCCATGCGATGGCGTCCAGATCCAGGTGGTTGGTAGGCTCGTCCAGAAGCAGGATGTCCGGGTTGCCGAACAGAGCTTTGGCAAGCAAAACCTTCACTTTCAGATTGCCGTCCAGATCCTTCATGAGAGAATAGTGGAAGTCGGTATCGATACCAAGACCGTTTAAGAGCATTGCGGCGTTAGACTCAGCCTCCCAGCCGTCCATCTCGGCAAATTCGGCTTCCAGCTCACTGGCGCGGATACCGTCCTCGTCTGTAAAGTCTTCTTTGGAATAAATTTCGTCTTTTTCCTTCATGATCTGGTAGAGACGCTCGTTGCCCATGATAACGGTGTCCATAACAGGATATTCGTCATATTTGAAATGGTCCTGTTCCAGAACGGACAGGCGCTGGCCGGGGGTGATGACCACGTCTCCCTTGGTGGTCTCCAGCTTGCCGGAAAGAATCTTTAAAAATGTGGATTTACCGGCACCGTTGGCACCGATGAGGCCGTAACAGTTACCTTCTGTGAATTTGATATTTACGTCTTCGAACAAAGCTTTCTTGCCGATCCGTAAGGTGACATTGTTAGCACTGATCATGTTTCATAACCTTTCTTATATTCTTCTATTTGCCGGCCCGCGTGTGCCGGGCGGCAGTTGCTATTATACAGGGCAAAAACGCCCACTATTTCCAGTGTAAGGGATTGAGAGGGATTTGGCAAGTGGTCAATAAGAAAAAAACCAAAAAAAGTAGGGGTGGGAGGCGTCCTGGCAAGGTGTTTTTCGCAGATGTAACCCTTACAGTCTTACATCTGCGAAAAACACCTTGCCAGGACGTCTACCTATCCGCTAAGTATTTGATTTTGATATATTTTGATGATATGATTTCGGGGGGGATATTTCCTGATAAGATGGTGGCGGTGTATTGTTTAAAGAATAGGGATATGGTATGATGTTTTTATCAGTATACGGGCGAAAGAGAGATGTGGGTACATATGGGCGCTGAAAGTATGGTTATTATAGGGCAGGTGCTGGGATTTGTGGCGGTGATCCTGGGCTTCGTATCCTATCAGGTGAAAACAGCCGGGAAGTTATTGGTGCTTCACACTGCTACCTGTCTGGTCTTTACGCTGCACTATTTTCTGTTGGGTGCTACGCCGGCAGCAGTGCTGAATCTGGTCGGGACGGTCCGCAATATCGTGTACAGATATAAGGGGAAGAATCCCTATGCCGAAAAGTGTGCCCCTTATGTGTTTGCAGGGCTCATGCTTGTTCTGGGAATATTGTCCTGGGAAGGAATGCACTCGGTGCTTGTGGTGGCAGGCCTGGTGATCAATACGGCCTGCATGGCCTTTAAGGATCCCCAGAATATCAGGAAGAGTATACTTGTCACCTCACCTATGGTATTGATATATGATGCATTTGAGATGTCCGTGGGAGGTATGATCTACGAGTCGGTGGTGATTGTTTCGTCCGTTATCGGAATTTTCAGATATCGCAGAAAAGTAATCTAAAGCAAAGGCGTCAGTAACATGCAGAACAAACTAAACTACAGGCGTACTTTTTTTATCGGTCTGGCATTTTTGAGTATCAGCGCCTTCTGGCAGATGTACGACAACATCATCCCGCTGATCCTGCAGAATACCTTCGGTCTGAAGGAAACGGTGACCGGTACCGTGATGGCAGTGGATAATGTGCTGGCGATTTTCTGTTGCCCCTGTTTGGCACGCTTTAGGATAAGGTGAATACCGGACTTGGAAAGAGAATGCCGTTTATCCTGACGGGTACCGTTCTGGCGGTGATCTTTATGATGATGCTCCCTGCCGCAGACAATACCGGCAATTTTATCTGGTTTGTGATCGCGCTGTTTGCAACGCTGTTGTCCATGGGACTCTACAGATCTCCCGCAGTGGCGCTGATGCCGGATCTGACACCCAACAGGCTGCGCAGTAAGGCCAATGCGGTGATCAACCTGATGGGAGCTGTGGGCGGCGTCTACACCCTTGTGATGATAAAGCTGTTGGTGGGCAAAGGAGATACGCCCGATTATATGCCTCTGTTTGTCAGTGTGGCAGCGCTGATGGCCATTGCGGTGGGCGTTCTGGTAATCACGATCCGTGAAAATGCCCTGAAAAAGAAGCTGGCAGATGAACTTGCTGAGCCGGTGAAAGAGAATGAATGTGCCGAAACCGGGGGAAACGCACAGAAGACAGTACTTTCCAAAGAAGTAAAACGCAGTCTGTGGTTCATGCTTGCCTCCATCTTCCTCTGGTTTACCGCATACAACGCAGTGACAACCGCTTTTTCCCGCTACACCAAGGTAGTCTGGAAGCTGGAGGGCGGCGGATTTGCCGACTGTCTGATGGTGGCCACAATTGCAGCTATTGTGAGTTATATTCCCATCGGCTACATTGCCGGCAGGTTCGGCCGTAAGAAGACCATTATGGGCGGTGTTCTTCTGATGGCGGCGCAGATCTTTACCCCGATACTGTCCGGCGCACTTCTGGAGAATATCTCATACCGCACGCTGTTCCCTTATGCACTGGTATTCTCGTTGCTGGCATTCCTGACCATGACGCAGGTTAAGCATGGTGATGTAAAACCTGTCAGAAAAGAGAGTCTCCTGGAGCATTTTGATGTGGAAGACTGACGGGAAAAGGATGTGGAAATATGACTGTAGTGATCGTGATTTTATCGTGTCTGGCAGCAGTTTTGCTGATCTGTCTTCTGATGATCATGCCGAGAATGACAGGGAAGGCGGATAAGACAGGATTTGAAGGTGTTTTATATGCCCACAGAGGGCTACATGACAATGCTTCCGACGCTCCGGAGAACTCCATGCGCGCGTTTGGACTGGCAGTGGAGAAGGGGTTCGGGATCGAGTTTGACGTACAGCTCACCAAGGATAAGGTGCCGGTTGTCTTTCACGACTTTACGCTGAAGAGGGTCTGCGGAGAAGAAGGCAGGGTGTGCGACTACACCTACGATCAGCTGACCCGGTTTCGGCTCTGTGATTCCGATCAGCGGATCCCGCGGCTGGAGGAGGTTCTGCAATTGATAGACGGCAAAGTGCCGCTGATCATTGAATATAAGACAGAGACGACCGACCTTTCCGTCTGTGCCGTGGCGGATGGTGTGTTGCAGGGGTACCGGGGACTTTATTGCATTGAGTCTTTCAATCCGCTGGCGGTCCTATGGTACCGGAAGAACCGGCCTGGGATCATGCGAGGACAGCTTGCAGATGCCTTTTATTCCAGAGGAGAGAGGAGAGGAGTGCTGTATCTGTTACTCCAGAATCTGTGCTTTAATTTTTTGGCAAAGCCGGATTTTGTGGCTTACAACCACGGGGAAGCCGGAAGACTTCCGAGAGTCCTCTGCCGTAAGCTTTATAAGAATACGGCAGTGGCATGGACCATTAAAAGTGAGGAAGAACTGAGTCGCGCAAGAGCACATTTTGACCTTTTCATTTTTGACAGTTTTGTGCCGTCTTCGGAAGGTGAAAAGAGAGGAAATTCTGTACAAAAAGTGCAATAACGCAGAATGAATTTTGGTAAAAGTGACCAAAATTGAAAACGTGACAAAAAATTATCAATTTCTGCTTGCCATTCTTGGTCGGGATTGGTAAAATATACGCATGGAAATGCGGTTTTTCTGTGCAAAACAGGGAGATGAGCATTCTTTTGTGTGGGTAGACTTAATGTAAGTCGTATTTACATTTTTGTCATGAACAAATAAAAAGGAGACAAAAAGCATGAGAAAATGGGTTTACAAATTCAAAGAAGGCAGCGCAGATATGAGAAATCTGCTGGGTGGTAAAGGTGCGAACCTCGCTGAGATGACCAACCTGGGACTGCCTATCCCTCAGGGCTTCACCGTAACCACTGAGGCTTGTACTGATTATTATGATAACGGAAAGCAGATTTCCGACGAAATCCAGAAGCAGATCTTTGACAATCTGGCTGATCTGGAAGCACTTATGGGCAAGAAGTTCGGTGATACCGAAGATCCCCTGCTCGTATCTGTTCGTTCCGGTGCAAGAGCATCCATGCACGGTATGATGGATACCATCCTGAACCTGGGTCTGAACGACGTGGCTGTTGAAGGTTTCGCAAAGAAGACCGGCAACCCCAGATTTGCATATGACTCTTACCGTCGTTTCATCCAGATGTACTCTGACGTAGTTATGGAAGTTCCCAAGTCCTTCTTCGAGAAGATCATCGACGAGATGAAAGAGGAGAAGGGTGTTCACTATGATACTGAGCTGACTGCTGATGATCTGAAGGCACTGGCTGAGAAGTTCAAAGCTGTTTACAAAGAGGCTATGAACGGCGAAGAGTTCCCTCAGGATCCCAGAGAGCAGCTGATGGGTGCTGTTAAGGCAGTATTCCGTTCCTGGGACAACCCCCGTGCTATCGTTTACAGACGTATGAACGATATCCCCGGCGATTGGGGTACCGCTGTAAACGTACAGTGCATGGTATTCGGTAACAAGGGTGAGACCTCCGGTACCGGTGTTGCATTTACCCGTAACCCTTCCACCGGTGAGAAGGGCATCTACGGTGAGTACCTGATCAACGCTCAGGGTGAGGACGTTGTTGCAGGTGTTCGTACACCTCAGCCTATCTCCAAGCTGGCAGAAGATCTGCCTGAGTGCTACAAGGAGTTCATGGCTATCGCTAACAAGCTGGAAGAGCACTACCGCGACATGCAGGATATGGAGTTCACCATCGAAGAAGGTAAGCTGTACTTCCTGCAGACCAGAAACGGTAAGAGAACTGCTCCCGCAGCTATCAATATTGCATGTGATCTGGTTGATGAAGGCAAGATCACTCCCGAAGAGGCAGTTCTTCGTATCGAAGCTAAGTCTCTTGACCAGTTACTGCATCCTACCTTTGACGCAGCAGCTCTGAAGGCAGGCGAAGTAATCGGTGCTGCACTTCCTGCATCTCCCGGTGCTGCAGCAGGTAAGGTTTACTTCACAGCAGATGACGCTAAGGCAGCAGGTAAGGGCGGCCGCGGCGAAAGAGTTATCCTGGTTCGTCTTGAGACCTCTCCCGAGGATATCGAGGGTATGCATGCAGCTGAAGGTATCCTGACCGTTCGCGGCGGTATGACCTCTCATGCAGCAGTAGTTGCACGTGGTATGGGTACTTGCTGTGTATCCGGCTGCGGCGAGATCAAAATCGATGAAGAAGCAAAGGTATTCTCCCTTGGCGGATATGAGTTCCATGAGGGTGACTACATTTCCTTAGACGGTACTACCGGTAAGATCTACAAGGGCGACATCAAGACTGGTGAAGCTTCTGTAGGCGGCAACATCGGTCGTATCATGGGCTGGGCTGACCAGTTCAGAACCCTGAAGGTTCGTACCAACGCAGATACTCCCGCTGATACAGCTAACGCTGTTAAGCTGGGTGCTGAAGGTATCGGTCTGTGCCGTACCGAGCATATGTTCTTCGGTGAGGACAGAATTCCCAAGTTCAGAAGAATGATCCTTTCCGACAGCGTAGAGGCAAGAGAAGAAGCACTGAAGGCAATCGGCGAGTTCCAGAAGGCAGACTTCAAGGCTATGTATGAAGTTCTGGAAGGCAAGCCCATGACCGTTCGTTACCTGGATCCCCCTCTCCATGAGTTCGTTCCTACTGAGGAAGAGGACATCAAGGCGCTGGCTGACGATATGGGAATCACAGTTGCTGAAGTTAAGGCTAAATGTGATGCTCTTCACGAGTTCAACCCTATGATGGGTCACAGAGGATGCCGTCTTGCAGTTACCTATCCTGAAATCGCAAGAATGCAGACCAGAGCCGTTATGGAAGCTGCTATCGAAGTGAAGAATGAGAAGGGTTACGACATCGTTCCCGAGATCATGATTCCTCTGGTAGGCGAGAAGAAAGAGCTGAAATATGTTAAGGATATCGTTGTAGAAGTTGCAGAAGCTGTTAAGGCTGAGAAGAACTCCGACATTCAGTACCACATCGGTACCATGATCGAGATCCCTCGTGCAGCACTTACCGCCGATGCTATCGCAGAAGAAGCTGAGTTCTTCTCCTTCGGTACCAACGATCTGACCCAGATGACCTTCGGCTTCTCCCGTGATGATGCCGGCAAGTTCCTGGATTCCTACTATCAGGCTAAGATTTACGAGTCCGATCCGTTCGCAAGACTGGATCAGACCGGTGTTGGCCAGTTAGTACAGATGGCAGCAGAAAAAGGCCGTCAGACCCGTCCTGATATCAAGCTTGGTATCTGTGGTGAGCACGGTGGAGATCCTTCTTCCGTTGAGTTCTGCCACAAGGTAGGTCTGAACTATGTATCCTGCTCACCTTTCCGTGTGCCTATCGCACGTCTGGCAGCAGCACAGGCAGCCCTGAACAACAAATAATAAGCATTGTTGATTAACAAGCTGTTAATCCCCCCGGATCTCCGGGGGGATTTTTTTAATACAATAAGAAAGTTCTCAGGATTTCTTTTTGTATCAAAAAACGTGAGGATCGCACTGTGGCGAGGCAAAATTCTTTTTACATATTGATTCTGGGCTTTTTCAACGATCTGTTGATTGTTTTTTTTGTTAAATGCTGTTATAATTTATGTTACGAAAACAAATGACAATTATGAGAAGGAATCTTTCGTGGAGAAGGCTGAGTGACGAGGAAAAGCGGAATCTGATGGCGAATTATAAGTTCGGCGCCTATCTTGCGCGTGCGCTGATGGGGGCATGCTGGTATTTTGCTGTACGGTATTCCTGTATGGGTGATCCGCAGTGTGGGTACGGAAGAAATCCGTCTGCTTAAAAATGACGAAATTTATATAGGGGCTGCGCTGTTCCTGTCTGGGATCTATTCCGGAAATGTGAGTAAAAAAGGGCGCGCAGTGCGCTACCATGCCAAAGTAAAGCTTCTGGACGAGTGGGGTAATGCTTTCGGACAGGTGGAATGCCGGTCTGTCGGTGACCAGCGAATAAGCTGTAAAGAGGGCGGCCGGATCACGGTGCTTAGGTTTTCAAAGCCGGAAGGTGATGAATTAGTTGCCATGAAACATAAATTGATTTGACGGCAAAGCTTTTACATTGTCGGGGAGGAGAACATGAACATATTTTTACAAATGGGACTGGGACTGAGTGTGTCTCTTATCGTTGTCTGGATCATCATTGTAAAGCGCAAAGCATGGAGGCTTAGGCCTGTTCTTTGGACGGTTGTGTTTACACTGATCTGCACCGGTTGTGTGACGTTAGGGGTTATGAAGCAGTCGGAGAGCGCCGGAGAAACGGTGAAGGCCACGGCAAAGGAGATGCTGACATATGCCAATGCGCTTCTCTGTGTTGGAGAATATGATGAAGTCATGAAGACAGTACAGGATTACAGTGCGGTATACGGCTATGATGACGATTGCAGCTATGTTGTTGCTAAGCTGAAGGCATTGCAGGGCAATTATACGGAAGCCCGGGGTATTTATGACTGTTTGACCGCGAATGCGGGATTTTATGATGAGGTAGAGGATGAGTATGACCTGGTCACGGAAAAGGCAGGTGCGGATTCCTCTTATATTGCAATGATGGATTTTCTGGCGGCAAACGGCAAGGATCCTGCAGAGTACGGATATACAGATGCTTATGTAAAGAGTATGGAGCGGGCGCTCAAGATCACGGATGAGGATATCGCTAAGGCGATCCGGGAGCATATCGAGGATACTTATAACGTGGACGAGTATGAAGATAGCTTTGAAATGGTATCCGATATCAGGAGCCTTTACGAAAAGTGCCTGGACAGTGGTTCCTATGCGCTCAGTGAAGAAGAAAATGACGTGGTGAAGAAATTCTTCCGTAAGTATGACGATTTAAAGGAAGAATATCCGGCAGCGGCAGCATCTTCCATGATGCAGGAGGCTAAGCTGAAGGCAGCGCTTTTGCAGGGAGACTACAAGGATCTCGTGAATAGAGTAGGGAAAAATTCCGGTTATAAAGAGCTTCTGATCGCTTCCGAGCTGTATATGAACGGTACTGTGAAGGAGAAAGATTTTGCAGAGGATTATGTAAAGAATTACGGAGCGCTTTTTGATAAAGTTGCCGATAAGCTTGACAAGATCCTGGATAAGTTGGGAAATAAGCTTACAAAGCCCGAGAAGAATGAATTGAAGGCGACGGTGGAAACACTGGAAAAAGCTGAGAAGGATCCCGTACTGTATGTGATGCGCGAGCAGCTGAACGGGCAGGCAGCCTTGGAGAGCAAAGCTGCATCAGAGATCGAACTGGGCATTTCCAAAATAGAATACTTTTATGAGAACGAGGAACGGGCATCGGATCATTTTTATGATGCGGTCATCACAGGAAGAGACAGTGAGAATAAAGAGTATTCGGAGGTGATGGAGAAGATCGAGGCTATCGTGACAGACAGCGATCCTTCCGAGATCGTGAATCTGAATGATTATGTGGAGCAGGCGGTTGTCAGCGCTATGCCGGAAAACAGCTATCATATTATTGCGGCCAGCAAGGTAGTTGATCCCGGAGCTGCCGATGAAGAGACAAAGCCGGCTTACACCGAGGCGATGACGGATTACGTCAGTGAGATCAAGAGCAGTATCGCCATCGGACAGATTGATGCTTCCGGGTTCGACACGGTGAAAGCGAGTGTCACCATTGCCAGCAAGTATGCCGAGAACAGCAAGGAATTGAAGCAGATGCTCAAAATCTATGACTGCGGACTGGAAATCACGGACTTTGAGATCGAAAAGATAGAGTTTGACTCCTTAAAAACCATGTTGGTCTGTGATGTATCCGGCAGTATGAGCGGTTGTCTTGGTGACCTGCAGGCTGCAGTGGTCAATTATGTGAACAATATGCATGAGGATGAGGCTGTTTCCATCGTAATGTTTTCTGACAAAATAGATGATACGAAGGGATTTACGGAAGACCAGGAAAGTTTGAAGCAGTTTGCCAATGCCATGCATATATGTGGAGGTACGCAGATTTACAATACACTGTACAGCTGTCTGAACAGTTTTGATGCAGAAATCACCTCCAACGATACGATCATTCTGATGACTGACGGTCAAGACGGCGGCGGAAGAGATACTGCAACGATCATGCAGGAGATAGGCGGTCTGGCAAGGGAAAAAGGAATCACCATATATACCATAGGACTTGGCTCTGTGGATGCCGGATACTTGAGTACACTGGCTTCCGCAGGCAACGGCAGTATGGTATATGTGTCAGACAGTGAAAGCCTGACAGCCTTTTATGAGCTCTTACAGAGCCAGGTCGACAATCAGTACATGATCACATATAAGGCAAAGGACACCCTGCTTGCCAAGAACAGATCTTTAGAAGTCAGGATTGAATCTGAGAATATTTACGATCTCAAGGAGTACAGCCTGTATGCAGACGAGGAAAATACAGATGCAGACTCGGGTGAGGAAGATATTCCGGCCGGCACTCTGTCTGTTGTGGGACTGGATATCCGCAGTGCACAGAAGTCGAAAAAGGATATTGTGGCACATCTGATCGGAACCGGTTTCAGTGAAAAGGCCACTGCAAGAATGAAACTTCTGGGTGATGTTGATTATGATATTGACATGGAATACGTGGACGAAGGCAGATATAAAGTGATCATTCCTGCCAAGATATCCGTAGGTACTTATGATCTTGAAATCACTATAAATGACAAAAAGGCTTACATAGAGAATGGTTTCTGCTTGTATGAGGCGGGAGAGACAAAGGTGACCAAGTTCGGACCGTATACCTTCACCTCCATGGGCAAGAGTGTGTCCGGTGAAGAGACCGTGCTTTACGGTAATGTCACGATGAACGGGTGGTTAACCTTTAACGGTGAGCTGGTGCTCAACGGCAACCTGCAGGAGGATTCGGGAATATCTGTGACAGACAAGTCCGGTTCCTATGTATCCTTTGATAAGACCACGGCTACGGGAATCGGAGCGTACTTTGCAGAGAAGGGCATTTCATTCAGTGTGCCCAAGTTGGGAAGCTTCCACTTGTATAATGATCCGGCACACATTTACGATTATGACAATTATCATGTGGATTCCATCCGCACTACCAGTTTAAAGATCTTCCAGGTGGTATTTTTGGAAGCACCGGCAATCAAGCTGTATCCGGATAGTATCAAATTGGAATATTCTCAGGGCACCACTATACTGCCGTTCCAAAAAGATATCTTTAAGGCAGTGGGTGTTGAAATGCCGTTTTCATTTGACCTTGCCAGTGAGGCAGTGCTTAACGGTCAGAACGTAGGTATTAACATAGATTTTCAGGGTAAAGATGAGAGGAATGTCTTTAAGCAGTTTAATGTGATGAATGCGCCTGTAGAGCTGGATATGAACGCACTGAAGATTAAGATTGACACCATGGAACACAAGTATACCTTTGGCGGTATGGTGAAGATTAAATTCCGGGATATGGGTCTGGGCGCAGAGGTGAGCTTGAACGGCTTCCAGATCGATAGTGTCCTTTTGACTGTCGATAAGGACGTGTCGGTGATGCTGGGGCAGGTGCCTCTGACCTTCAGTAAGTTCAGACTGGGAGCTGAGGATATTGCCACCGCAGTAGCCAACAAGCGGTTTGGCAATGTGAACTTCATTGGGCAGTTGGATTTGGCGGTGGCCAAGGTGGGGGCTTATTTCCCTAAGCTGAAAGCATTCATTGGCGATCTGAGTCTGCTTTCCCTGGAAGATGCAACCATTGAGTTCCGTTGGAATCCGTTTAAGATAAGCACATCCTCTGAACTGAAGATATTTGAAGAATTCAGTATTGCCAAGACCAATTTCCACATGGGCAATTATCCGTACAGCAATGCATTGCTGGGTCTGGAAAACAGGGACGTTCAGGGCTTCAATGTCTCTTTGACAGAGGGCTTTATGTGGGATATTGATAATTGTCATGTAAATCTGTCAGGCACCAGTGAACTCAGCGGCAACAGCCGGTTTATCGGAGTAGAGTATAAGGGAGAAGCTGAGCTTATAATTGATTGGTGGACTTTCGTATCCTCTAAATTTGAAAAGTCCGGTGAGGTGCTGGTAGGTATTTATTTCACTGAGGCCGGAGAACCGCAGTTTACGGTGGCATTTGCTTATCAGAATATGTGGGGTACCAACAAGAAATTGTATTTCTATATTGACAAAAACGGTAATATCAACAAAGAGAACAACAGAATGTAAAGGAGGGAAGAGATATGAGACGAATGAAATTTACTTTGGCCAAAATGCTGCTATCCGTACTTGCGCTGTTCATACTGCTTCCCAATGCGATGGTAGTGTATGCGGAAGTGGTGGAGGTGAATCTGACTACTCTGGAGGAAGCAGGGGATCTTACCGTGATGTTTTCCTATGAGGGAGAACGCCCTGAGATTACGTTCCTCTCACCTTCCGGTAAGGAATATGCAGAGGGAATCTCTGCTGAGACCGAATTGGTGGCTGCTCACGGAGAAGGCTGGAGTACCTACAGTGTGATTGGAGCGCAGGCAGGTACCTGGCGGGTGCGCTGCGATAAGAAGAATAATGAATATGTGGATTACAGTATAGTAGAAGCGATTGACGGACTGAGTATCCAGAGCTTTGATATCGTCAGTATGGAAGAAGGTAAGGCAAATCTCTCATTTCTGGTGAACATGGGGGAAGATGAGCGTGTCTGGTATCGATATACGGTCACAGCAATTGCGGGTGAGGATGAGAGCGCCGGCAAGGAACTGAAGTCTGGAAGTGCTTATACGGGAGAAATCTGTGAGATCACAGTGGATCTGAAGCTTTCCAGCTATCAGGAGTATCGTTTTTTGCTGGAAGTTACAGCAACGCAGGGCTTGGAAATGTTTGACTCCATGGTGAGTGAGCCCTTTGCATATGAGAATCCCGATACACCCGAAGCAATAAAAGATATTTATGTCACTGTCAATTCCGGTGACAATTCGTGTGTGCTTGACTGGGAAGATTTCAGACTGGGTTGGAGCAAACCGTACTCGGTTGTGGTATTTGCAGATGCTGATACGGACAATCCGATATATACTAATGAAACAACAAGTGAGCAGGATGCGTTTTTCTATCCTGTAGGAACCGAAAAGCTGATTGTTCAGCTGTATTATAAGGAAAACGGCATATTATCAAGGCCGTTTTCGAAAGAGATTGATCTGGTAAACGGAGAACGGTTGGAAATCGTAACTCCCGAGATCACCTCGGGGACCCAGTTGGAACTGGCATACAAAGCGAATACAGATTCTCTGTTGAAAGTGCAGATCAATGAGGAGAACGGACAGTACAATATCGACGGAGAAGGCTCTGTATATTTCCCGTTGAACGAAGGTGTCAATACTGTGAAGGCAGAGTTTGCCGGCAGCAATAATATTACCTACAGTGTCACTGCCGATATTTTCAGAGATTCTGCGCCACCGGTATTGACTCTGTTTGAAAATCTGGATGGCATGACGTTCCGCAAAGGTGAGGCTGTGATTTCAGGAACGGCAAAGAATGCAGCCAAGGTGACTGTCAATGATATAGAAGTGACGGTAGGTGAGGACGGCGTATTTGAACATGTTATAACACTGGCTGAGGGTTCGAATGATGTTATGGTCGTGGCAACCAGTGAAGGCGGTATCGGTACATCCAGAAGCATGCGGATCATGAGAGAGGGCGGCGGAGTGATCTCCGGATCCTTCAACAATTATCTGCCGTTGCTGATCGCATTTGGTGTCGGTGTACTTATCATTGTTTACTCCCTGATCTTTGTTCGCAGGAAAGATAAGGCAGCATTGAAGCCCAAGAAATCTGTGACCTATAAGAGAATCGCGGTGTCAGTTGGAATCTGGGCATTGATATTGGATATCGTGGGCGTATCAGGATATATCTATTTCTATCTGTTTAACAGCAGCAGAAGATATATTGAGTTAATGAAAGAGTCTGTATCCAAGGCTGCAAGATATGTCGATTATGAACAGTATTGCTTCCGGGCAGTGCTGATCCTGACGGGAGTGATGGTACTGAACCTGCTGGTAGGTTTGGCAGTCCGGGCGATCCGGAAGAAAAAAGAAAGCAGTGCTGAATAGTGCAGAAAATTCGCCTTAAGTGATCTTAAGGCGAATTCTTGTATAATGAGAAATTCCTCCCGATTTCTCATTATACAAAATGCTCCGCTGAAAACACACTGTTGCGGTAGTATCCATACATAACTTTCATAAAGAATTCATACTTTTTTAATTGACGGTAAATGTTTTCCGCTGTAAAATTTATCCTGGTTGTCCGGAGAAAGGAACCGGTGAGAGATGTTTGGTCAGGAGCGCTATGGGCCTGAATAAACGGCCTGATGACGCAGAGACTACTGTAAATAAAAGTGAGAATTGAAGGCGGTATGGCCGCCCGGAAAGGGAAAACATGTTAGAACTTAAAAATATTAAAAAGGATTATCCTGCAGGGGACGGAAAGGTCAATGCTCTCAAGGGAATCAGTCTTGCATTTCGAGAGAATGAATTTGTTTCGATCCTGGGGCCCTCCGGCTGCGGTAAGACCACCATGCTGAATATTATAGGCGGCCTGGATCAGTACACGGAAGGCGATCTGATTATCAATGGCACCACTACGAAGGAGTACAAGGACAGGGACTGGGATGCTTATCGCAATCATTCCGTAGGATTTGTGTTTCAAAGCTATAATCTGATCCCACATCAGTCGGTGCTTCAGAACGTGGAGCTGGCTCTGAGTCTTTCCGGTGTGTCTAAGGCAGAGCGCAGACGGCGTGCAAAACAGGCACTGGAGGAAGTGGGATTGGGAGATCAGCTGAGAAAGAGACCTTCAGAAATGTCGGGAGGACAGATGCAGAGAGTCGCCATCGCCCGTGCACTGGTGAACAATCCCGATATTATTCTTGCGGATGAGCCTACCGGCGCCCTGGATACGGAAACAAGTCTGCAGGTTATGGAGATTCTGAAGGAAATCTCCAAGGACAGACTGATCATCATGGTAACACACAATCCTGATCTGGCGGAGAGATACTCTACCAGGATCATTCGCATGCTTGACGGTGTGATTACGGATGACACGGCCCCTTTGACCGGGGAAGAAACGGAGGCGTACAGAAAAAAAGAAGCTGACAAAAAGGGAAAGGGAAAAAAGGAGAAGAAGCCTTCCATGTCCTTTGCCACTTCTTTCGGGCTGTCTCTTAAGAACCTGTTTACCAAGAAGGGAAGGACTGTGCTGACCTCTTTTGCGGGAAGCATTGGAATTATCGGCATCGCGCTGATCTTTTCCGTGTCTCAGGGGCTGACGTCTTATATTGATACGCTTCAGGAGGATACCCTTTCCTCGTATCCTCTGACAATTGAGGAAACCCATGTGGATATGGGGACTCTGATGCAGACTTTTATGGGATCGGCTACGTCCGGCTATGAGCATGAGAAGGATGCTGTGTATTCCAAGGCGCTTGTGTATAATATGATAAACGCGCTGAACAATATGGAGACATCGGAGAATGATCTGGCAGCCTTTAAAGCGTATATTGAGTCGGAAAGATCCGATCCTGAGAGTCAGTCAGGCCTTCGCGAAGCAATCAACGGCGTACAGTATGCCTATAACCTGGATCTGCTCATTTACACCAAAAATGTGGATGATGTGATCATCCGCTCTGATACAGAGGAGCTGCTGCAGGATTTGATCCTGGAGTATATCGGTATGGATATGTCTGCGCTCTCCAATATGCGGGACACCATGGGAATGTCCGGATCTATGATGTCGATGGGCAGCGCAACCATGAATCTCTGGCAGGAGATGCTTTCCGGAGACAACGGTAAACTGATCAACGATGTGCTGGAGAAGCAGTATGACCTTGTGTATGGCTCCTGGCCCACACAGTACAATGAAATCGTTCTGGTACTGGATGAAAACAACGAGTTGGACGATATGACTTTATATGCTTTGGGTTTAAAGTCAGGCGACGAGATCGATACCATCATGAATGCGGCAGTCAGCAAACAGGAAATTCCTGTTGACACCAAGAGATGGACGTATGAAGAAATCTGCGATATGGAATTTCGCGCCATCCTGAATTCTGACTGTTATACTTATGAAGAGATGACCGGTCTGTATACAGATCTGAGGGAGACGGATGCGGGACTCCGGTATCTCTATGACAACGGCACTGTGCTGAAGGTTTCCGGTATTATCCGACCCAACGAAGAGGCGGTAGCAGGCATGCTGAGCGGTTCTATCGGTTATACTCATAAGCTTACAGAATACGTGATTGAAAAATCCCGGGGCAGCGAGGCTGTGAAGGCTCAGCAGGCAGACCCCTCCACAGATATTTTTACGGGTCTTGCTTTTGATGAGACTACGGGAAACCTGACCGCAGAAGAGAAGGCGGCGGAATTTAAAGAGTATGTTGCCGGTCTGGGCCAGGAGAAAAAAGCTGATATTTATGTTAAGATGATGAGCATTCCTTCTGAAGAAATGATTGCTGATGCAGTCAGCCAGACCCTTGGGCAAATGTCCCGGGAGGATATGGAAAATGCCATGATGCAGGCACTTACAGAGCAGATGGGAATGAGTCAGCAGGAGATAAGTGCTTATGTGACGGCGATGAGCGACGAGGACATCATTGAGATATTCACGCAAATGATTGGTGAGCAGTTCAGAACTCAATATGCCGCTCAGATAGAGGCACAGCTTGCCGGAGTGAGTTGGGAACAGCTTTCGGGTATGCTTGACATGGCTATGCAGGGTTACAGGGAAGAAGAACTTGCTGCATTCTATGACGGAGTGCTGGAGTTTTCCGATTCCTCTTATGAGGCCAATCTTGCCAAACTGGGCTGTATTGATCTCGATAAGCCTTCTATGGTGCATCTGTACGCTTCTACTTTTGAAGCAAAGGATGTGATTGAAGCTGCCATTGCAGATTACAATAAGCAGGTTGATGAACTTTCACAGATTAAGTATACTGACTATGTTGGATTGATGATGTCCTCCGTGACTACTATTATTAATGCGGTAACGTACGTTCTTGTGGCATTTGTGGCTATTTCGCTGGTGGTGTCCTCCATTATGATCGGTGTGATCACATTGATCTCCGTGCAGGAGCGTACAAAGGAAATCGGTATCCTGCGTGCCATTGGTGCTTCCAAGAGAAATGTGTCCAGTATGTTCAATGCGGAGACGCTGATCATCGGCTTTACCTCGGGGCTGTTGGGTGTTATTGTCACCGTCCTGCTCTGCATTCCGATCAATGCCATTATCCAGAGCCTCACCGGAATCGCCGGACTGAAAGCGTACCTGCCGGCTCCGGTAGCCCTGATTCTGGTGAGTATCAGCATGCTGCTGACACTGGTGGCAGGTATTATCCCTTCCAGAAGCGCAGCCAAGAAAGATCCTGTTGTGGCCCTGAGAACCGAATAAATTACCGGGCCAAGGGGAGAGATTCCGGGGGGCCTATATGGGAGTATCACGGTCTTTTGTGTTTTCTAAGTGCTCCTAACACTTTTTCAAAAAGTCAAAAGATCGTGATACTTCGTTACAGGGAACCCGGCCATCCGGAAAGCTTCTCTATGGCGTCCGGAAGTATATGCGGGATGGAAGTGAACGATCGGAAAAATCGTAATGGAATGTGGGATGTATACTGTATGGGGACGGTATGGATTGACAACCTGACGCAATTTACTTATAATGGATTTAAATGCAGAGAATGTTCTGAATTGTGAAAGATAGGAGAGTATTATGTATTTGGATGATTATAAGCGCTGGTGTGAAACGGAGCTTGATGATGCTGATCTTACTAAGGAATTGACGGAGATCACTGATGAGGAAGAGATTAGGGAACGGTTTGCGGTTTCCCTGAAGTTTGGCACGGCCGGTCTGCGCGGTGTGTTAGGTGCAGGAACCAACCGTATGAATATTTATGTGGTACGCCAGGCTACTCAGGGCCTTGCCAATTGGGTGAAGACCCAGGGAGGAAACCAGCTGGTTGCGATCAGTTATGACAGTCGTATCAAGAGTGACGTGTTTGCAAAAGAGGCTGCCTGTGTTCTGGCTGCCAACGGAATAAAGGTACGTATTTATGATGCTTTGATGCCGGTGCCGGCACTGAGCTTTGCCACCCGCTATTATGCAGCCAACGCAGGTATCATGGTGACGGCTTCCCATAATCCTGCCAAATACAATGGCTATAAGGCATACGGGCCTGACGGCTGTCAGATGACAGACGAAGCAGCGGATATCGTATATGCAGAGATACAGAAGACCGATATTCTGACCGGAGCTAGGCTGATCGGTTTTGAAGAGGGCATGGCAGCCGGCCTGATCGAGTATGTGGGAGAGGATTGCAAGGAAGCATTGTATGCGGCCATCGAGGCGCGCAGCGTGCGTCCCGGTCTGTGCAGGACTGCTGGGCTTAAACTGGTATATTCTCCGTTAAACGGTTCCGGCCTTGTTCCTGTCACCCGTATTTTGCGGGATATGGGGATCGATGATATTACTATTGTGCCGGAGCAGCAGTATCCCGATGGAAACTTCCCTACCTGCCCCTATCCGAATCCGGAGATTTTTGAGGCACTGCGCCTTGGACTGGAGCTGGCAAAGAGGTCAGATGCAGATCTGATGCTTGCCACAGATCCCGATGCAGACCGCGTAGGCATTGCGATTAAATGTCCCGACGGATCTTATGAACTGGTGTCCGGCAACGAGGTGGGAGTTCTTTTGCTGGATTATATCTGTGCCGGAAGGATTGAGAACGGTACAATGCCTGAAAAACCCGTTGCAGTTAAGTCCATCGTGTCTACACCGCTGGCAGATGCAGTTGCTGAGAATTATGGCGTAGAGATGAGAAGCGTTCTCACCGGCTTCAAGTGGATCGGAGATCAGATTGCCGGACTTGAGGCGGCAGGAGAGGAAGAGCGGTTTATTTTCGGCTTTGAAGAGAGTTACGGATATCTGGCCGGCTCTTATGTTCGTGATAAGGATGCCATCATTGGCTCTATGCTGATCTGCGAGATGGCAGCATATTATCGCAGTGTCGGTTCTTCCATCAAGCAGCGTCTGGAACAAATTTACGACAAATATGGCCGTTATCTGAATAAAGTTGACAGTTTTGAGTTCCCGGGACTTTCCGGCATGGACAAAATGACAGCCATCATGGATCAGCTCCGCAAGAATCCGCCCAAGGAGATCGGCGGTTATACGGTGGTTAAAGTGACTGACTATAAGAAGCCTGAGGAGACAGGACTTCCCGCGGCAAATGTTCTGATCTATGCACTGGAGGGTGGCGCGTCCGTTGTGGTCCGTCCTTCAGGCACAGAGCCCAAGATCAAGACGTATTTTACCACGCTGGGTAAGGATCTTGCAGAGGCGGAAGCGCAGAAGGCAACACTGGCAGAGGCTTTAAAGCCCGTT
Organism: Acetatifactor sp.; assembly: GCA_045659805.1. GTDB lineage: Bacteria > Bacillota > Clostridia > Lachnospirales > Lachnospiraceae > Acetatifactor. Next base: position 50,204 of record JAZRCR010000086.1, on the reverse strand, counting down.
CTTTCCTGACGGGCTTAAGATAAAAACAATAAAGAAAAACACAATCTTTAAGGAGGAACCAATGAAAAAGGGTAAAGGTTTTTTGGCAGAGTTTAAGAAATTTATCATGAGAGGCAATGTCATGGATATGGCTGTCGGCGTTATCGTGGGCGGAGCATTCACCGCTATCGTTACCAGCCTGAACAAGGACATTCTGACACCTCTTCTGGGTCTGTTCGGCGGTACAGATTTCAGCAATCTTGTAGTGGTAATGGGAAGTGGAGAGGAAGCTCCTGTACTTGCTTACGGTAACTTTATTACGGCGGTGATCAATTTTCTGATCACAGCTCTGGTTATCTTCTGCCTGGTTAAGGGTATCAATGCTCTGAACAACAGACTGAGCCGCAAGGAAGAAGCTCCCGCACCGGCAGTTCCTACCACTAAGAAGTGTCCTTACTGTAAGAGCACTATCGATATCGAAGCTGTGAAGTGTCCTCACTGTACTTCTGACGTAGAATAATGAGCGTTGAGGAAACACCGGGCCGTACACAGCGGCCGGATCCGACAGCTGACTTTCTGGCTGGTTACGATTTTATGAGGCTGGGTCAGTCTGTCAATAGTGGCCGGTGGGACAGTGCCATGATGATCTGGCGCCGGTTGGATCAATCGGTAAAAAGTCTCGGCATAACTGCCCTGGAACAGCCCCTGAGGAGTCTTCGGGCGGCGATCGTGGGCAGGAACAGTATGCAGGCGAAACAGAGTTTGTCAATGCTTGTGGCTGTGAGAGTCAGGCTGTTAAAGCAGCTTGGATCGAAAACAGAGTCATGAGGAAACAACGGAAATGAACAGAAGATCGCGGACCGGGAAAGAGAGATCTTTCCCGGCTTTCCTATTGTACAGGAAATGTTCTGCGGAAGGTCACTGCGGCGGAGAGGAGTATCATGAGATATTTAAAGCCCCATTATTATGAGGATTTTCGGTGCATTGCAGACAAGTGCCCGGACACTTGCTGTGCCGGTTGGCAGATTGTGATAGATGAAGAGAAGTTGGAGGAGTACAGCCGGGCTACCGGAACATTCGGTGACCGTTTGTACACATCTGTCGATTGGAGGGAAGGTGTTTTTCGGCAAAACAGAGGCCGGTGCAGTTTCTTGAATGAGGATAATCTGTGTGACTTATATCGGGAACTGGGAGAGGGAGCACTGTGCAGGACCTGTGCCATGTATCCCAGGCACGTGGAAGAATTTGACGGACTCAGGGAACTGTCTTTGTCCTTATCTTGTCCGGTGGCGGCCCGGATGATACTGACTTGCAGGGAACAGCTTGTTTTACTGGAGGAGGAGACCGACGAAGAAGAGGAGCTGGCAGAGGAATTTGAAGATTTTGATCTGCTGTTATTCACGCAGCTGGAAGATGCAAGAACATTGATCTTTCGTGTTCTGAAGGAGCGCCGGGTGCCAGTGGAGAGCAGGATAAACTGGGTAATGAGGTTTGCTGAAGAACTGCAGACATGCATCGATGAAGAAAGATATTTTGATGTGGATGGTGTGATAGGGAAATATCATGACGTGTCTGTTACGCCTGTCAATACCGAAAAAGGCTACCGGGAAATGTGTGCGGAATTTCAGGTTCTGGAAGGGCTGGAGCGGCTTCGGGAAGAGTGGTCGGAAGTCCTTTCCGATGCCCGGCAAGTATTGTATACACAGGGGCAAGAGAGATACAGTGCCATCTGTAAAGAGTTTGACAAAAACTTCGGAGGTGACAGCAAGTATCGTGAAGCATGGTCTCTTTTTAATGAAAATCTGATGCTGTTTTTTATCTATACATATTTCTGCGGAGCTGTGTATGATGATGAGATCTACAGTAAGGTGGCACTTTCGTCATTTTGCGTCAGATGGATCACAGAACTGGTGATGGCCCGGTGGACAGCCGGCAATCAGCAGGGAGACAAAGACTGTGGCAAATCGGAAGAACAGGGATTTGACTGGCAGCTTTGCGTGGATACAGCCTATCGTTTTGCCAGGGAGATCGAACACTCAGACGATAATCTGAATCTGCTGGAGGATTGTCTGCAGAACGTTGGAAGGAAAGAAATTTAGGGGTGGTAGAATTCTTCCAAATAGAGTAAAATATACAGTAGTAACATGTGTTTTTTAAGAAAGCAGGGCAGAATATGAAGCTTACGCAGGTTTTGCAGGAATTAGAGTATGAAGTGGTACAGGGCACGCTGGACAGGGAAATCACGGCAGTGGTGAATGATTCCCGGAAAGTGACCGAAGGTTGTCTGTTTCTCTGCATCAAAGGAGCCAATTTTGATGGGCACAGTGCTGCGTCAGAGGTGGCTGAAAAGGGTGCCGGGGTTCTGGTAGTCTCTGAGGAACCGCAGGGGATCGCAGATAAGGACGTGACCGTTATCAAGGTGGCTGACACGCGCTATGCCATGGCGTTTATCTCGGCAGCGTGGTTTGATCATCCGGCAAAGAAGCTGCAGGTGATCGGTGTCACCGGTACCAAGGGAAAGACGACCACTACTTATCTGGTGAAATCAATACTGGAAAATGCAGGTCATAAGGTGGGACTGGTGGGTACCATAGAGGTGATCATCGGTGACGAGCATATTCCCGCGCTGAATACTACCCCGGAGTCCTATCTTTTGCAGGAATATTTTGCGCGGATGGTGGCGGCAGGTCTTGACACTGTTGTTATGGAGGTGTCTTCCCAGGCACTGGTGCTTCACAGGACTCAGGGTTTTGTGTTTGACTACGGCATTTTTACCAATCTGGAACCGGATCATATCGGCCCTAATGAGCATGCTTCCTTTGAGGAATATGCCGCCTGCAAAGGGCTTCTGTTCAAACAGTGTAAAGTGGGCATCGTCAACTGTGATGACATACATCACGGGATGGTGACCGAAGGTCATACCTGTGAGCTTGAGACTTTTGGCATGAGCAGCGAAGCAGACCTCAGAGCGGAAGATATGCAGCTGATGCATAAGCCTGGAGAGCTGGGCGTGTCATTTGCGGTGAAAGGACTTATGGATTTTGCAGTGGAGGTTCCCACACCCGGACGTTTCAGTGTTTATAATGCATTGACGGCCATTGCTATCTGCCGTCATTTTGAGGTGAGCGAGGTGGCTATCTGCAGAGCACTGTTAAGTTCCCATGTAAAAGGCAGGATTGAGATGGTCAAAGTGTCCGATGACTTTACGCTGTTGATCGATTATGCTCACAATGCCATGGCGTTGGAGAGCCTGCTTAGTACCCTGAAGGAGTATGAACCGGGCAGACTGGTGTGTCTGTTTGGCTGCGGCGGCAACCGATCCAGACTGCGCCGGTATGAGATGGGAGAGGTCAGCGGAAGACTGGCCGATCTGACCATTATCACTTCGGATAATCCCAGATTTGAGGAACCGCAGGCGATCATTGACGATATTAAGATCGGAATCGGCAAGACCGATGGCGCATATGTGGAAATCTGCGACCGGAAGGAAGCAATCCGTTACGCTATTGAAAACGGCAGGCCGGGAGACATTATCGTGCTGGCCGGTAAAGGACATGAGGATTACCAGGAGATCAAGGGTGTAAAGTATCCTATGGATGAGCGGGACCTGATCAGTCAGGTGTTGGAGGAAAGGTAAGAGTAATTTGTACGCAGATATTATTGTAGATATATCCCATGAAAAGCTTGACAGGCCTTTTCAGTACCTTGTGCCTCAAAGACTTGAAGAGAGTCTTAAGGAGGGCATGTGTGTGCTGATCCCTTTTGGGAGGGGCAATAAGCTGATCCGGGGATATGTGATCGAACTGACGCAACGGTGTAATTTTGATCCGGCGAAGATAAAAGAGATCCACAGTATCGCTCAGGACAGTACGGATGTGGAAGAGAACATGATCCGGCTGGCTGCCTGGATCAGCAAAAACTACGGTTCTACCATGATCCAGGCGCTGAAAACGGTTCTTCCGGCCAGAAAGACCGTCAAAAAGTTAATACACCGCACTGTTGAGAGGATAGTAACAAAAGAGGCAGTCATATCTGCGCTGGGGGAAGCCAAGAGAAAGAAGCAGGCCGCAAGGGAGAGACTGCTCACGGCACTCCTGGAGAATGAGAGGATCCCGTATGAGTGGTTGACCGGGAAGCTTGGAGTCACCGGCTCATGCATAAACGGGATGGTAAAGGCCGGACTGGTACGTGTTGCGGAAGACAGTGTTTACCGGAATCCTGTAAAGTTACAAACCAAAGCCGGTAGGGGGCCTTCCCTGAGCAGTGCACAGCAGGGCATCGTTGACGAGGTGCTGTGTGACTATGACAGCGGCCGTCACGGAACGTATCTGATCCATGGGATCACCGGCAGCGGTAAGACGGAGGTTTATATTGCCCTGGCGGAACAGATGGTTATGAGAGGCAGGCAGGCGATCGTTCTGATCCCGGAGATCGCTCTGACGTATCAGACGCTTGCGCGGTTTTACCGGCGCTTCGGAGACCGTGTCAGTGTGATGAATTCCACGCTTTCGCCGGGAGAAAAGTACGATCAGTGTCAGCGCGCCAAGAACAGGGAGATCGATGTGATCATCGGTCCGAGATCGGCACTGTTTACACCTTTTCCCGAGCTCGGTGTCATTATTATGGATGAGGAGCACGAGAGCAGTTATAAAAGTGAGACTACGCCAAAGTATCACGCCAGAGAAACGGCACAGGAGATTGCCCGTATGCATGGAGCTTGTCTTGTCCTGGGTTCGGCAACTCCTTCTCTGGAAGCTTACTATAGAGCGAGTGAAGGCGAGTATAAGCTTTGTACCTTAAAGGAGAGGATGGCCGGCAGAAATCTTGCCACAGTGCACACGGTGGATCTGAGAGAGGAGCTGAAAAACGGCAATCGGTCCATTTTCAGTACACAATTGCAAGAACTTCTTGCAGAGAGGCTTGTGCGCGGGGAGCAGAGTATGCTTTTCCTGAACAGAAGGGGCTATGCGGGTTTTATTTCCTGCCGTTCCTGTGGTCATGTGATGAAATGTCCTCACTGTGATGTATCTCTGTCGGAACATAAAAACGGGCGTCTGACATGCCATTACTGCGGTTACACACAGCCCGGAGTGAAGCTGTGCCCTCAGTGTGGTTCCAAATATATCCTGGGATTTAGGGCCGGAACCCAGCAGATCGAGGAAAAACTCAAAGAGATGTATCCCGATGTGAGAGTGCTTCGTATGGACGCGGACACCACCAGGACCAAGGAAAGCTATGAGAAGATTCTTTCTGCATTCTCCGGGGGAGAGGCTGATATTCTGATCGGTACCCAGATGATCGTCAAAGGCCATGACTTTCCCAATGTGACACTGGTGGGGATCCTGGCGGCAGATTTGTCTTTGTCTGCGGGGGATTACCGGGCCGGAGAGCGGACCTTCCAGCTGTTGACCCAGGCGGCCGGCAGAGCGGGAAGAGGTGTGCGGGCCGGCGAAGTGGTCATTCAGACTTACCAGCCGGAACACTATGCAATCGTGCATGCGGCCAACCAGGATTATGAAGGATTTTACCGTGAGGAGATCCTGTACAGAGAAATGCTGGGATATCCGCCGGTTGCGCATATGCTTGCCGTGCAGGTATACGCTCCCTCGGAGGATGGCGGCAGACAGCTGGCAGAGCGGCTTGGCGTGCTGGCAGGAAAGTTTGTGGACGAGACAGAGCCTGTGGGCAGAAGAATCATGGTTTTGGGACCTGCGCCGGCGGCAATCGGAAGAATTAATGATATTTTTAGATTTGTCATCTATATTAAATATGAAAATTATGGTAAACTGGTAGAAGTGAAGGATGCTTTGGAGGCTGCACTGGAAGGATATCAGGGCAGGGAAAGTGTGCAGTTTGATTTTGACCCCATGAGCAGTCTGTAGAGCTTGGAAAGGCAGGAGAAGAATGGCAATTCGTAAGATACGTGAAATGGGAGATTCTGTATTAAATAAACAGTGTAAGGAAGTGACTCAGATGACTCCCCGGATCAGAGAACTGATCGAGGATATGCTGGATACCATGTACGAGGCGGACGGTGTGGGCCTTGCGGCACCACAGGTGGGGATCCTTAAGAGGATCGTTGTCATTGACACCACTGGTGAAGGGGCATATGTCCTGATCAATCCCAGGATCGTGGAGACCGGCGGTGAACAGACCGGACAGGAGGGCTGTCTCAGTGTTCCGGGCAAGTCGGGAATCGTCACAAGACCTAATTATGTGAAGGCAGTTGCCCTGGATATGGATATGAATCCCATTGAACTGGAAGGGACGGAGCTTCTGGCAAGGGCTATCTGCCATGAGCTTGATCACCTGGACGGACATCTTTATGTGGAGAAAGTGGAAGGTGACCTGATGGATGTGGTATATGATGATGAGGAAGAGGTAGAAGAATGAAGATAGTTTTTATGGGAACGCCGGATTTTGCAGTGGGAGCGCTGGAATCACTGATCGCTGCCGGCCATGAGATCACGGCGGTGGTGACACAGCCGGACAAGGCAAAAGGCAGAAGCGGACAGCCTGTTTTTTCGCCTGTGAAAGAGTGCGCCGTCAAGTACGGTCTTCCCGTGCTGCAACCAAGGAGGATCAAGACGCCGGAGGCCATAAAAGAACTGGAAGGCTTTGAGGCAGATGTGTTTGTGGTGGCCGCATTCGGTCAGATCCTGTCTCAGGAGATCTTGGATATGCCCGCATACGGCTCGCTTAATATCCATGCGTCCCTGCTTCCCAAATACAGAGGTGCGTCTCCTATCCAGAATGTCATCCTGCATGGGGAGGAGAAGACAGGCATCACGATTATGCAGATGGACGCCGGCATTGATACCGGCGATATGCTGTATCAGAAAGAAATTGAGATCGACAGGAAGGATACCTTTGAAACCCTGCATGACAAATTGATGGTGCTGGGCGGTGAAGCCATTGTTGAGGCGCTGGAGCTTCTGGAGGAAGGTGGCCTGAGGCCGCAGCCTCAGCAGGACGAACTCAGCTGTCATGCGCCGCTGATCACCAAAGAAATGGGACGGATTGATTTTTCCGAAGATGCCTATTGTATTGAGCTTAAAGTAAGAGCCATGAATCCCTGGCCCAGTGCCTATACTTTTTACAGGGGAAAACAGCTGAAGATCTGGGAAGCTGTGGCAGAGGACTGTAATTCTGCAGGCGGAGGAGGCTCCTGCGAGGATGGCACGGACTGCTGCGGAAAGATTTTGCAGGTTTTGAAGGATTGTGTGGTAATCGGCACGGGAAAGGGCATACTGAGAATATACAGTATGCAGCTGGAAGGTAAGAAACGCATGAGTGCCCGGGATTTCCTCCTGGGTGTACGTATGCAGCCCGGAGAGATGCTGGGAGAGTAGCTTAGATTCCGGCATAACTGTCAAGGGCAGTGTTTGTTTGGGAGGTAAAATAAGATGTTCGGTGGTTATTACGGGTACGGTTTGTTTTGGGACCCTACTTATATATTGGTCATTGCAGGTATGCTGGTCTGTCTCGGCGCAAGTGCTTTGGTGAACAGCACCATGAGCCGCTACAGCAAGGTCAGAAACTTAAGAGGGATGTCGGGTGCGGACGCCGCCAGATGGATTTTGGACAGAGAAGGTCTGTATGATGTGCAGGTGGAATGTCTGAGTGAGGGGAAGGGGGATCACTACGATCCCAGGACCAAGACGGTCCGTTTGTCTTATCAGAATTATCACGGATCCACGGTGACCGGTGTGGGCGTTGCCGCTCATGAGTGCGGCCATGCATTACAGCATTCCAAGGGATATGCGCCCTTGAAGCTTCGGTCGTCCCTGGTTCCCGTGGTCAACATTGCCAGTAATCTGGGAATGCCCCTGATCCTTGTGGGAGTGCTGCTTTCCTGGAACCAGACTTTGATCCAGATCGGTATCTGGGCTTTTGCGCTGGCAGTTTTGTTTCAATTGATCACATTACCCGTGGAGTTCAATGCCTCAAGGAGAGCGGTAGTCAAAGTGGAAGAGTACGGTCTTCTGACGGCGGAAGAGACCACCGGCTGTAAAAAGGTTTTGAGGGCTGCGGCATTGACCTATGTGGCTGCTGCGGCTTCTTCGATCCTGCAGCTTCTCCGCCTTATGATTTTATTTGGTGGTAACCGCAGGCGGGATGATTGACCGGTTTTGCCGGAAATGTGACAGGGAGACCGGGAAAGGCAGGAATGAAATGGCAGAAAATACCAGAGAGATTGTGCTGGATATGCTGCTTGCCATAGAGCGCGGCGAGGAGTATTCCCATAAGTTGATCAAAGCTGTGTTAGATAAATATGATTATCTCGAGGCGAGAGATAAGGCTTTTATGAAGCGCCTGACAGAGGGCACCATCGAGAAAAAGCTGCAGATGGATTATGTGATTGATCAGATTTCCAGCGTGCCGGCGCGCAAGATGAAGCCTCTCATCCGTTGCCTGATGAGGATGAGTGCCTATCAGATCTTGTATATGGACAGTATACCGGACAGCGCTGTGTGCAACGAGGCCGTCAAGCTGGCGGTCAAGCGCAAGTTTCAGAATCTGAAAGGTTTTGTGAACGGTGTGTTGCGCAGTCTTGTGAGAGAGAAGGGACAGATCAGATGGCCGGACCGGGAACGGGAATATGAAAAATGGCTGCAGGTCACTTACTCTATGCCTGAGTGGCTTGTGCGGCTTTGGATAGAAGAGTACGGAGCTGAGCGGACCGAGAGTATGCTCGCGGGGATCGAGAAGATTCATCCCGTCAGTATCCGTTTTTGCGCAGCACTTGACAAAAAGGCCCGCTTGGAGTATATTGCACAGATGGAAAGCTGCGGGGTGAAGGTTACGCCTTCCCCATATCTGGAGAAGGCGTTTTTGCTTGAAAAGGTGGACGGCATTGCTTCCCTGCCGGGATATGAGGAGGGAGCGTTTACCGTGCAGGACGTCAGTTCCATGCTTGCCGTGGAAGCAGCGCAGATCAGATCCGGTGATTTTGTGGTGGATGTTTGTGCGGCCCCGGGCGGCAAAAGCCTGCTGGCGGCAGAGAAGGCGGGCAAAGTGCTTTCCAGGGATGTGAGCTTTGACAAGCTTGCCCTGATAGAAGAAAATGCAGAGAGAATGCATGCGGATAATCTCACGGTCATGCAGTGGGATGCTACCCTCACAGATGAAGCCTTGGTGGAGAAGGCGGATGTGGTACTTATGGATGTGCCCTGTTCGGGGCTTGGTGTCATGGGCAAGAAGCGCGATATCAAATACCATGTGACACCGGAAGGACTGGAAGAGATCGTCGGACTTCAGAAAGCGATCGTATCTGCCAGCTGGCAGTATGTGAAACCGGGAGGAATCCTGCTTTACAGCACCTGCACGGTGCGCCGGGAGGAAAACGAGCAGATGTGTGAGTGGATCTGTGAGCAGTTTCCTTTTTCACAGGAGGAGAGCAGGCAGTTTTATCCCGGAGAGGATGCGTGCGATGGCTTTTTCTATGCCAGACTGAGAAGAAATGGATGAGAATATGAGTGATAAGACAGATATCAAATCCCTGACCCTTGAGGAACTCACAGAAGTGCTTAAGGAAAAAGGGGAGAAGGCTTTCCGTGCCAGGCAGATGTATGAGTGGATGCACGTGAAGCTGGCCAGGAGTCTGGATGAGATGACCAATCTCTCCAAGGACTTCAGGGCTGACTGTGCCGGCTGGTGCGACTATACAGCACTGATACCTGTGAAAATGCAGGAATCTGCCATTGACGGTACCAGAAAATATCTATTCGGGCTGGCAGACGGCAATGTGGTGGAGAGCGTGTGGATGAAATACAAGCACGGCAACAGTGTGTGTATTTCCTCTCAGGTGGGATGTCGCATGGGCTGCAGCTTCTGCGCATCAACCCTTGACGGACTGGAGCGCAATCTGACGGCGTCGGAGATGCTGGATCAGATCTATGCCATTACCAGGCTCACCGGAGAGCGTGTGTCCAATGTTGTGGTCATGGGAACCGGTGAACCCCTTGATAATTATGACAATTTACTGCGGTTCCTGAAACTTTTGACAGATGAAAACGGACTGAATATCAGTCAGAGAAATATTACGGTTTCTACCTGCGGACTGGTGCCTCAGATGAGGACCTTGGCAGAAGAAAAGCTACAGATCACTCTGGCACTTTCCCTGCATGCCACTACGGACGGGAAGCGCCGTAAGCTGATGCCCATAGCCAACCGCTACTCCATAAAGGAGCTCATGGAGGTCTGTGCATACTATTTTGAACAGACGGGCAGGCGTATTACTTTCGAATACAGCCTGGTTGGGGGTGTCAATGACCGGGACGAGGATGCTGCTGAACTGATAGAGCTGGCAAAGCCTCTTTGCTGCCATGTAAATCTGATCCCTGTCAATCCCATCAGGGAGCGGGATTATGTGCAGTCAGACCAGGCGTCCATACAGCGCTTCAAAAATAAACTTGAAAAAAATAAAATAAACGTTACAATAAGAAGAGAAATGGGAAGAGACATTGACGGTGCCTGCGGGCAGCTGAGACGTCGACATATGGAAGCTTCACCCGGAGATGCATGACAGGAGGGAATACACGTGCTTAAGGCTTTTGCCATTACAGATATCGGCAGAAAGAGAAAACTGAATCAGGATTTTGTGTTTGCATCTGAGCAGCCGGTGGGATCTCTGCCCAATCTTTTTATTGTGGCAGACGGCATGGGAGGACATAATGCAGGTGATTATGCGTCCCAGTATACAGTGGAGACCATTGTAGAGGAATTGTCGCGCCCCAAAGGTGCTGAGTCCTTTGATCTTATCAGAAGGGCGATAGAGGCTGCCAATGACAGGATCAGGAAAAAGGCCGCGGAAGACACTGAGCTCTCGGGAATGGGAACCACAGCAGTAGTTGCCTATTGTGAGGGAGACGAGCTGACGGTTGCCAATGTGGGAGACAGCAGACTGTACGTGATCGGTGAAGGGATCCGTCAGATTACCAGAGATCATTCCCTTGTAGAAGAAATGGTCCGGATGGGGGGGCTGGATAAAGAGGCGGCAAGGACACATCCGGAGAAGAATATTATCACCAGAGCGATTGGAGTCGCTTCTACCGTGGAGGTTGATTTCTTTACGGAGAAGCTTGCGCAGGGAGATACGATCCTTATGTGCTCCGACGGTCTGACCAATATGCTGGAGGATAAACAGATACTCGAAATCATACATGCGCAGAAGGACATCCGCAGCAGGGCCGAGGCATTGGTGAAGGCGGCTAACGATAACGGCGGAAAAGATAACATTGCGGTAATATTGATAGAGCCGTTACCTTAAGATTTGCAGAGTCAGAATGGAGAAGTAAGTATGATAAAGATAGGAATGATGATTGGTAACCGTTACGAGATCCAGGAGAAGATCGGGACCGGCGGTATGTCTGATGTCTATAAGGCGAAATGTCACAAACTCAACCGTTTCGTGGCTGTCAAGGTGCTGAAGCAGGAGTTCAGTGAGAATGCCAATTTTGTGTCCAAATTCCGCATCGAAGCCCAGGCGGCAGCAGGTCTGATGCATCCCAATATTGTCAACGTGTATGATGTGGGAGAAGAAAACGGCATCCATTATATTGTAATGGAACTGGTGGAAGGCATTACCCTTAAGAAATATATCGAGAAAAAGTCCAGATTATCCTATAAAGAAGCGGTGAGCATTGCCATTCAGGTGGGCATGGGAATCGAGTCGGCACACAATAACCATATCATCCACAGGGATATCAAGCCGCAGAATATCATTATTTCCAAAGAAGGCAAAGTGAAAGTGACTGACTTTGGCATTGCCAAGGCAGCCACCAGCAACACGATCACATCCAATGTGATGGGATCTGTGCACTATACCTCCCCCGAGCAGGCGAGAGGCGGTTACAGTGATGCCAAGAGTGACATTTATTCCCTTGGTATTACTCTGTTTGAGATGCTTACGGGCAGAGTGCCGTTTAACGGCGAGACCACTGTGGCCATTGCCATTAAACATATTCAGGAGGATATGCCTTCACCGAAGGAATTTGTGCCGGAGATCCCGACCAGTGTAGAGGGTATCGTATTAAAGTGCTGTCAGAAATCTTCAGACAGAAGATACCAGAGTATGAGAGAACTGCTCATGGATCTGAAACGCTGCCTGATGAATCCGGAGGATGATTTTGTTGTGCAAAACGATCCTGATATGGACAGGAGGACAAGGGCCATCTCCCAGCAGGAGTTGGCGCGCATCAAGCAGAAAGCCGGTTACGGTGTGCAGATAGAAGAGAAAGCTGAAGAAAGCATGCGTCTGCGCCGCAAAAAGGCTGAAGTTTATGAAGAAGCAGACGATGAGGACGATTATGATTATGATCCCAGAATGGAGCGTGTCACCACCATCCTTGCCGTGGTGACGGGTATCATTATCTGCGGTATTGTTGTATTTTTGCTGCTCCGTGTATTTGACGTTTTCGGAAGCAGCGACAGGGACAATTCCCGTGATCCTATTGTCAGGACCGAAGAGAGCACGGTGGAAGAGAGTACGGAAGAATCCGGTGAGACCGTTCCGGAGGATGAACTGGTGGAGATTCCCAATATTATCGGATGGCGTATCAGTGATGCCATAACGGTTTTGGGTAACAGAAAGCTGAATCCTGATCTGATATATGAAGAAAGCGAAGAATTTGCGGAAAATGTAGTAATGGACATGGAGTACAGGGTAGGAGAGCTGGTTCCCGAGGGTACGGTAGTGCAACTGCTTGTAAGTGCAGGAAAGCCCGGTGTGGTGATCCTTGATGTGGTCGGCAAGACAAGAGATGATGCTCAGGTGACCCTGGGCAATCAGGGACTTGTGATCGAATGGGAAGAAAGCTATTCGGACACTATTCCGGAGGGAATGATTATTGCACAGAATCCTGTGGCGGAGACCAGAGTGGAGGCAGATAGCGTGGTCCGCGTGATTGTCAGCAAAGGATCCTCCAGTCAGGCGGTGGTAGTTCCCAATGTGATCGGTAAGAGTGAGGATGAGGCTAACAGGTTGATCGCGGAGGCCAATCTGTCGATTCGAAGTATCTCCCGTGTAAATCATTCGCAGATTCCTGTGGGGCAGGTTTGCTACCAGAGCTACTCTTACGGCTCTTATGTGTCGCCGGGAACCTTGCTGGAGATTCATATCAGTTTGGGACCTGCTTTGTACCAGTACAGCGGCAGTATAGAAGCTCCCACCGCGTTGGAGGCACCTGATTTTAAAGAAGGCGATAATATGAATGTTGTAATCATTACCAATGACGGACAGGAGATATACAACGAGACGCTTACTTCTTTCCCTCAGTCACTGAATTTTTACAATGTGTCCAGTCCGGGTGCCACCATTTACTTTAATTATACGGTGACGAAGGATGATGTGACGGAGCTGAAGAGCTTCACCAGAAAAATTGAATTTACAAAGGTATAACCTATGCGCGGGAAAATAATCAAAGGAATTGCCGGATTCTACTATGTTCATGTGCAGGATTCGGCTGAGACCGGCATATACGAGTGTAAGGCAAAGGGGATCTTCCGCAAGGATAATCTGAAGCCGCTGGTGGGTGATGATGTGGAGTTGGAGATTCTGGATCCCGCCCGGAAAACAGGCAACATTACGAGGATCCTTACAAGAAGCAGTGAACTGATACGTCCTGCAGTGGCCAATGTGGATCAGGCTCTGGTGATTTTTGCCATTGCTAAGCCACAACCCAATTTTAATCTGCTGGACCGCTTTCTGATCATGATGGAACAGCAGAACATCCCATGCATCATCTGCTTTAACAAATCTGATCTGGATGAAGACGGTGCCGGAGAAGGGTATCGCTGGATCTACGAGGCCTGTGGTTATCAGACATTGACCGTCAGTGCCGAGCAGGGAACAGGCATTGACCGGCTTAAGGAGTTGCTTGCAGGGCGGACAACCACTGTGGCAGGCCCCAGCGGTGTGGGGAAATCTTCTCTGATCAACGGACTGCAGTCCGGAATCGTGATGGAGACAGGTGCCATCAGTGCCAAGATTGAGCGGGGCAGACACACCACAAGACATTCGGAACTGATTCCCGTGAGCATGGGAAACGGCGCGGCAGACAGCTATATCCTGGACACTCCGGGCTTCAGCTCCCTCGGCTTGTTTGACCTGGAAAAGGAAGATCTTGCCGCTTTTTATCCGGAATTCGAAGCATATGAGAAATATTGCCGCTTCGGAGGCTGCTCCCATATCAGTGAGCCCGATTGCGGTGTAAAGCAGGCGCTGGAAGAAGGCAGGGTCAGCAGACTCAGGTATGACAATTACTGCCTGCTGTATGAAGAATTAAAATGCCGAAAGAAGTACTAGGCAGATAAAGGAGAAAAATAGATATGAAATTAGGTATCGTAGGTTTACCCAACGTAGGAAAAAGCACACTGTTCAATTCCCTGACCAAAGCCGGCGCGGAATCTGCCAATTATCCTTTCTGTACCATAGACCCCAATATCGGTATCGTTCCGGTGCCCGATGAGAGGCTGAAGCTTCTGGGAGATATGTATCAGTCCAAGAAGGTGACACCGGCTGTTATCGAGTTTGTGGACATTGCCGGTCTGGTGAAGGGGGCATCCAAGGGAGAAGGTCTGGGTAACCAGTTTCTGAGCAACATCCGTGAGGTGGACGCGATCGTACATGTGGTCCGCTGTTTTGAAGATTCCAATGTTATCCATGTGGATGGAAGCGTGGATCCGCTGAGAGATATTGAGACAATCAATCTTGAACTGATCTTTTCCGATTTGGAGATTCTGGAAAGAAGGATTGCCAAGGTGGCAAAGACTGCAAGGATGGACAAGACTGCAGGAAAGGAGCTTACACTGTTAGAGCGCATTAAGGAACATCTGGAGAGCGGTAAGATGGCCAAGAGTCTTGCGGTAGAGGATGAGAATGAACTGGAACTGTTCAAGTCTTATAACCTGCTTACATATAAGCCGGTGATCTATGCGGCCAATGTGGCAGAGGACGAACTGGCCGACGACGGCGCCGACAATGCAGGTGTGGCTGCTGTCAGAGAGTTCGCAGCCGGAGAGGACAGTGAGGTGTTTGTGATCTGTGCCCAGATCGAGCAGGAGATCGCTGAACTGGATGACGAGGAAAAGGCTATGTTCCTGGAGGATCTTGGACTGAAAGAGTCCGGTCTTGAGAAGCTGATCAAGGCGAGCTATCGTCTTTTGGGATTGCTCAGCTATCTGACCTCCGGTGAGGATGAGACCAGAGCCTGGACCATCAAGGTGGGCACCAAGGCACCTCAGGCGGCAGGTAAGATCCACTCTGATTTTGAGAGAGGATTTATCAAAGCAGAGGTAGTCAATTATCAGGATCTTCTGGACCAGGGTTCCCTGGCAGCGGCCAGAGAAAAAGGAATGGTCAGAATGGAAGGAAAAGAGTATGTTGTCCAGGACGGCGACGTGATCCTGTTCCGGTTTAACGTATAAGGAGTGGAATATGCAGGCGATAATGAAAGCAGGAGATATTGCATTTCCGCATTTGGGAATCTATCTGAAAAATATACCCAAGAGTTTTACGGTTTTTGGATTTGAGATCGCATTTTACGGTGTTCTGATCGGCCTTGGCGTATTGGCGGGACTCCTCATTGCTGTCTACAATGCCAAAAAGACCGGACAGAATCCCGACACCTACTGGGATTTTGCAATCTATGCCGTTATTTTTTCCGTGATCGGTGCCAGACTGTATTATGTGGCATTTGAGTGGGACACATACAAGAATGATCTGCTCAGTATTTTCAATACGAGAAACGGCGGTATGGCCATCTACGGCGCAGTAATCGGAGCGTTCATTACCTTGTTCGTATATTGCAGGATCAAGAAGCTGAGCGCGTTTCAGATCGGCGACACGGCGGTGCCGGGACTGATCATGGGACAGGTCATCGGACGCTGGGGTAACTTCATGAACCGGGAAGCATTCGGAGAATATACGGACAGTCTGCTCGCCATGCGTCTCCCTGTTGAAGCAGTTCGCAGGAGCGACATTTCCGAGAGTATAGCTGCCCATATCACGGAAGGTACCAATTACATTCAGGTGCATCCCACGTTTTTGTATGAGTCCCTGTGGAATCTTTCAATCTTTGCTGTGTTGATGTTCTTCAGAACACGTAAGAAATTCCACGGCGAGATTTGCCTGATGTATCTGGGCGGTTACGGAATGGGACGGTTCCTGATCGAAGGCATTCGCACGGATCAGCTGCTGATACCGGGGACCTCCTTGGCAGTGTCGCAGGTGTTATCTCTCTGTTTGGTAATCTTTGCGGTGGCTGCGGATGTGGCGGTCCGGATTCTTCTGAAAAAAGGCAAAGCCGGCTTTTTGCGTCTTGATAAGGGCGTTTCTGCCGCCAAAGACGAGTCGGAAGCAAAAAAAGATTAAAAATTTTTTTCTGATTCCCCAAAAAGAAAAGAAAATCAGAAACAACAAAATATAGTGGCACTTGCCGGATGACATACTACATCTTGTGATTGCGTTCAAAACACGTTATGCATTGCATTGCATAACGTGTTTTTTGGTTATATTTGGTGGAAAAAACTTTAAAATTTTCACTTGTCAAATTCTAAATAATGTATTAAAATGAGTTAAAAGTGGTGAAAAGTGGTGGGAAGTGGTCCAAAGTGGTGGATAAAATGGCCAAGTGGACGTGACGTGACCTTCCTGCCGTTTGTGGCAGACTGCTTGATGCAAAAGAGGTTGCTTACAAGAGATAACAGTTTGGTTTACCATTGTTTGTTAGGCGGTGATTGCATGTTTATGAGTCAGTACAATCATACGGTCGATACAAAGGGCAGGTTGATCATTCCTTCTAAGTTCCGTGAGATGCTCGGTGATGAGTTTGTGGTTACGAAGGGAATGGATGGCTGCTTATTTGTGTACGCCAATGATGACTGGAAAGTGTTTGAAGAGAAACTCACTTCACTGCCCATTACAAACAAAGATGCCAGAAAGTTCGCCCGTTTCTTCCTGGCGGGAGCGGCACCGGTAGAGGTGGACAAGCAGGGAAGGATTTTACTGCCTTCACATTTGAGGGACTTCGCAGAGCTTTTTAAAGATGTAGTCCTGGTGGGTGTGGGAAGCAGAATTGAAATCTGGAACAAAGATAAATGGGAAGAGAACAACGTGGATGATGATATGGATGCCATCGGAGCTTCCATGGAGAGTCTTGGCCTTACGATCTGAATACGAATGGGGAGTATTTTATGATGGAGTTTAAGCATTATTCTGTAATGCTGGAGGAGACCATAGAACAGCTGGCTGTTAAGCCGGAGGGTACTTATGTAGATGGGACTCTCGGGGGAGGCGGACATGCTTACGAGGTTTGCAAGAGACTGTCTGGCGGAAGATTTATCGGCATTGATCAGGACGAAGCAGCTATTATGGCTGCAGGGGACCGTCTTGCGTGCTATGGGGATCTGGTGACGATTGTCCGCAGCAATTACTGTAACATGAAAAGTGTCCTTTCCGACCTGGGGGTGACAGGTGTGGATGGGATCGTTCTGGATCTGGGAGTGTCCTCTTATCAACTGGATACGGAGGACAGAGGTTTTTCCTATCGGTTTGACGCGCCGCTTGACATGAGAATGGACAGGCGTCAGACACTGACTGCCAGAGACATTGTCAACGGATATTCCGAATCGGATCTGTATCATATCATCAGAGATTACGGCGAAGATCAATTTGCCAAGAATATAGCCAAGCACATTGTGATGGAGCGCTCCGGGAGGCCGATAGAGACTACCTTTGAACTGAATGAGATCATTAAGGCGGCGATCCCGGCCAGAATGCGGCAGAACGGGCATCCCTCCAAGCAGACCTTTCAGGCGATCCGCATTGAGTGTAACCGGGAACTTGAGGTGCTGAAGGAGTCTCTGGAGGATATGATAGAGCTGTTGAATCCCGGGGGAAGACTCTGCATTATCACATTCCACTCTTTGGAGGACAGGATCGTGAAGACGGCATTTAAGAATGCAGAGAATCCCTGTACCTGCCCGCCGGAATTCCCGGTGTGTGTGTGCGGGAAAAAGCCGAAAGGCAGAGTGGTCAGCCGTAAGCCGGTGCTGCCGGGTGCAGAGGAACTTGCGGTCAACAGTCGTTCCAAAAGTGCAAAGCTGAGAATATTTGAAAAAGAATAGGGGACATTTTTATGGCACGTACAGGAAGAAATGAATATATATACGACAATCTGGCGCGCAGGCAGGCGTTTGTCCAAAGCCTTACGCAGGAACCGAGACGTTCCATCAGCAACGAGGCGCGCAAGAATCGTGAGAAGGCACACCATATGAATCTGGCATATGTTGTGTTTTTGATCGCAGCACTTTTCTGTACCGTTGTTGTGTTGGTGAATTATCTGCAGATTCAGTCTGCAGTGACCAGAAAAGCAGAAGTGGTAGCCCGGATGGAGAAGGAGCTGAACGATCTGCGCATTGGGAATGATGAGGAGTATAACAGGATAACGAGCAACATCAATATGGAAGAAATCAAACGCATTGCCATAGGGGAATTGGGTATGACTTATGCCAGAGAAGGGCAGATAGAGACCTATTCCTATGAGGGGAATGATTACCTGAGGCGTGTGGCAGGAAACTAGGGGTGCTGTAAGTGGGAGAAAAAAAGGTTTACAGGAAATTTACGATAAAAATGCAGAAAAAGCTGGTGGTACTATTCTTTTTTGTACTGCTGGCTTTTGCCGGATTATGTATGCGGCTTTATCAGATATCCAGGGAGAACGGCGAGCAGTATAAGAAGCAGGTGTTGTCTCAGAGAGGCTATGACAGCACGACCCTTCCCTTTAAAAGGGGAGATATCGTGGATGCCAACGGCACCAAACTTGCCACCAGTGAGAAGGTGTACAACCTGATCATTGATGCCAAGAATATGCTGTATCAGGAAGGGAAATATTTGGAGCCGACCCTTCAGGCATTGAATCGGTATTTTGGACTGGATCAGGCGATGGTTCGGGAATATGTGACGACACACAAGACATCTTCCTACAAGGTGATGCTGAAGCAGCTAAGCTATGATGAGATCAAAGCTTTCCAGGATGCAGTGGATACATCTGACAGCAGGATCCTTGGAGTGTGGTTTGAAGAGGAATATAAGAGAGTCTATCCAAACGGTTCTCTGGCATGTGACGTGATCGGTTTCACCGGCAGGGATAATGTGGGAAGCTACGGTCTGGAGGAGTATTACAATGATGACCTGAACGGAACCACAGGCAGAGAGTACGGTTATCTGACGTCAGATTCTACTTTGGAGCGGACGGTGAAGCCTGCGGTGGACGGTTATACCATTCACACCACCATTGATGCCAATATTCAGTCTGTTGTGGAGAAGTGTCTGAAGCAGTTTAACGACGCGCATGCCGGTGCGGTGCACCCAGGCAACGGTGCTGAGAATCTGGGTGCTATCGTGTATGATGTCAATAAGGGTGAAGTGCTCGCCATGGCAGGCTATCCCTTTTTTGATCTGAATGATACCAGAAATACCTCTGCGCTCATTGGTTCTCTGATGGTAGAGGAGATTGAAAACAGTAACGGATACAAGGAACTTCACAAGACAGATACCGTGATCACGGAGAGTGTGATTGCCGGGATGACAGAAGACCAGTTGTATCTGAATCTGAACAACCTGTGGAAGAATTATTGTATCACAGACACCTATGAGCCCGGTTCCACGGCGAAGCCTTTTACGGTGGCGATGGCATTGGAGACCGGTGTCATCAGAGGAAATGAGTGGTATGAGTGTAACGGTTCCCTGGTCAGAGGCGGACATACCATCCGCTGTCACGGAGGCTATGGACACGGTCCCGTGAACGTACAGAACTCTATTGCCTGGTCCTGTAACGTGGCCATGATGCATATGGCTGACAGCATAGGCATAGAGCAGTTTATGAAATTTCAGCAGAACTTCAATCTGGGTCTGAAGACCAATATCGATCTGGCGGGCGAGGCCAGGACGGCAGGACTGCTCCTGACGGAGCAGCAGCTGGCCGGTTCCGGAATTGCCACCAATTCCTTCGGACAGAACTTTAACGTAACCATGATTCAGATGATTGCTGCTTACAGCGCGCTGATCAACGGAGGCTATTATTATGAACCCCATGTGGTAAATAAGATCACCAATTCTTCGGGGGCTACGATTGAAACCATTGAGCCCAGAGTGTTAAAGCAGGTGGTTTCAGAGTCTACTTCCGAGAAGATCCGTCAGTATACCCGCGCTACCGTAATGGAAGAGGGTGGAGATCAGAGAACCGGTAAGACGGCTCGTCCCGCAGGATATGCCATCGGAGGAAAAACCGGAACGGCGCAGACCATTCCCAGAGGAAACGGTGAATATGTGGTATCCTTTATCGGGCATGCACCTGCAGATGATCCGCAGATTGCAGTATACGTGGTAGTGGATAGAGCCAATGCCGCAAAACAGGATGATGCCAAGTATGCAACAGGGATTGTACGAAATATTCTCACAGAGGTGCTTCCCTATCTGAATATTTATATGACGGAAGAACTGTCTGAGGCTGAAATACAGGAACTGACAGAAAGAGAACTTGCAATTACCCATCAGTACGGTAAGACTCCGGAGGAAGATGATCTGGAGCAGAACGGTGATGGTACAGGAGATGCTCCGGCAGAGGGAGAAGAAGGAACACAGGACAATCAGCCGGCATGGATGAACTTCCCCATCGATCCGGATACGGGCTATCGGGTAGATCCTGCCAACGGTAATCTGCTGGATCCCGAGACGGGAGATCTGATCAATAAGTCGGAAGACAATATTACCGGCAGCGCAGATCCGGCATGAAGTGCCAGGTATGAAACCTGTCAAAACAGAATAAAGTATAGTAATATCGTCTGATGACAGGGTGCTGCATGCTTGAAGGTTACAATAAAATTGCCCATCGAAAAAAGATTACCATTGCTACCGTGCTGTGTATTGTCATATTGACAGGCCTGTTTGTAAGGCTGGTGTATCTCATGGGCTGGAGGTCTGACTACTATTCTGATCTTGCTACCCGGCTGCATGAGAGAGAGCGCAGTATCAAAGCTGCCAGAGGAAGGATCCTGGACGGCAACGGAACAGTGATTGCTGACAATAAAACGGTGTGTACCGTGTCTGTGATCCACAGTCAGATTAAGGATCCGGAGACCGTGATACAGGTTTTGTGTCAGGAACTTTCCCTGACAGAGGAGTACGTCAGAAAGAGAGTGGAAAAAAACAGTTCCATTGAACGGATCAAAAGTAATGTGGAGAAATCTCTGGGCGACAAGATCCGTGAGTATGATCTGGAAGGTGTAAAAGTAGACGAGGATTATAAGCGGTATTATCCTTACGGTGAACTGGCCAGCAAGGTGTTAGGGTTTACCGGAAGTGATAATCAGGGGATTATAGGTTTAGAGGTCACTTACGAGTCATATCTTAAGGGGACGGCCGGTACAATCCTGACAGTGACAGATGCGGCGGGGATCGAGGTGGAAGAGGCCGGAGAGCGCAGGATTGAGCCTGTAGCCGGCAAGGACCTGTACTTAAGTCTGGATATGAACATTCAGTCCTATGCCACACAGCTGGCAATCCAGGCTATGGCAACCAAGGAGGCTGACAGCGTATCCATTCTTGTGATGAATCCTAAGAACGGTGAACTGCTTGCCATGGTGAATGTGCCGGAATTTGACCTGAATGATCCGTACGAATTGCCGGAAGGCGTGTCGAGTGATGATAGTGAGGAAAAGCAGGATCTTCTGAATCAGATGTGGCGCAACGGTTGTATCAATGACACCTACGAGCCGGGATCAACGTTTAAGATCATAACGGCAGCAGCGGGCCTTGAGGAAGGGGTAGTAACACCGGAGAGCAGTTTCAGCTGCCCGGGATTTATCATAGTGGACGACCGCAAGATCAGGTGTCATAAGGTGGGTGGCCATGGCGGAGAAAATTTCATCCAGGGAACCATGAACTCGTGCAATCCCGTTTTTATAACCGTGGGGCTGCGCCTTGGGGTGGAACGGTATTACGATTATTTTGAGAAATTCGGTCTGAAAAAAAAGACAGGCGTGGACCTGCCGGGAGAGGCAGGCACGATCATGCACCGCATGGAAGACATGGGAAATGTGGAGCTTGCCACAGTGGCCTTTGGTCAGTCTTTTCAGATTACTCCTATACAGTTGGTGACCACAGCTTCCTCTATCATAAACGGCGGAACACGGGTCACACCTCACTTTGGGGTTAAGGTCGTGGATGGAGAAGGGAATGAACAGCAGCTGATTTATCCAGTGGAGGAAAATATCGTGTCGGCGGAAACCTCCGCGACCATGAGGTCTATCCTTGAGAAGGTGGTTTCGGAAGGGACCGGTAAGAATGGCAAGATAGAAGGCTTTTCCATCGGAGGTAAAACGGCCACCAGTCAGACTCTTCCCCGGGGAAGCGGGAGATATATTGCTTCTTATATCGGTTTTGCACCGGCGGAGGACCCGCAGGTCATTGCTCTTGCTATCGTCAATAATCCTCAGGGTGTGTATTACGGCGGTCAGGTGGCAGCGCCTATCGTCCGCCAGCTTTTTGAAAATATTCTTCCCTATTTAGGGATAATGGCTTATAATGAAGAGTAATGCAGAAAATGGAGGTAGTGCCATGAAAGGACAAAAGTATCTTGTGGTCGGTTCCGGGATCAGCGGGCTGGCAGCGGTGAAGCTTCTGGAGTCTCAGGGCGCAGAAGTGATCTTATATGACAGTAACCCTAACATAACCATAGAAGAATTGCAAAAGAAGCTGCCTGCTGGCAGTCAGGTCTGTTGTATTACAGGTGAAATGCCGGCAGATCTTGCGGCAGATCATCTTGTTCTGAGTCCCGGCGTACCCACGGATCTTCCCTGGATCAGCGCATGGAGAGCTAAGGGCGCCACTGTGCTGGGAGAAATTGAGCTGGGCTATCAGTACGAGCAGGGAAAAGTGGCTGCGATCACCGGAACCAACGGTAAGACCACTACCACCACACTGGTGGGAGAGATCATGAAAGCGCACCTGGGTGAGGAAAATGTCTTCGTGGTGGGAAACATCGGTTACCCTTACACGCTGGAGGCGTTAAGGACTCATAAGGATTCGGTGACGGTGGGAGAAATCAGCAGCTTTCAGCTGGAGACAGTGCATACCTTCCGTCCGAAGGTTTCCGCGATTTTGAATGTGACACCGGATCACCTTGACAGACACCACACCATGGAGGCATATGTGGCTGCCAAAGAGGCGATTGCTTGCTGTCAGACCAAAGACGATGTGTGTGTGTTGAATTACGATGATCCTTATACCAGAGCGTTTGGAGAGCGTTGCCCGGCCAAGGTGGTTTACTTTTCTTCTGCCAATATCCTTGAAGAGGGATACTTCCTACAGGGTGATATGATCTGTCTGAGAGAGGACGGCGAGACTGTTGAACTTATGAATATCCATACGGATATGACGCTGGTAGGCATCCACAATGCAGAAAATGTGATGGCTTCCATAGCCATAACCAGAGGTATGGGGGTGCCTATGGAGACGATTCTTTCGGTTATCAGACGTTTTCGCGCTGTGGCACACAGGATAGAGTTTATTGCCACCAAGAGAGGTGTGGATTATTATAACGATTCCAAGGGGACCAACCCCGATGCTGCCATCAGAGGGATCCGCGCCATGAGCAAGCCTACGGTATTGATCGGTGGCGGGTATGACAAGCACAGTGAGTACGATGAGTGGATCGAAAGCTTTGAGGGCAGAGTAAAATGGCTTGTGCTGATCGGTCAGACAAGAGAGAAGATAGCGGCCTGTGCAAGATCCCACGGCTTTGACAGGATTCGGTTTGCGGATACCTACGATGAATGCCTGAAGCTTTGTACCTTGCTGGCAGAGGAGGGAGATGCCGTATTATTATCACCTGCCTGTGCAAGCTGGGGGATGTTTAAGAGCTATGAAGTAAGAGGCGATTTGTTTCGAGAATATGTATTGGATCTGAAGGAGTGATGCCGGTGGCGGAGCATAGCAGAAAACGCAAAAAGACACAAAAAACAGAATACTTCTTTGATTACAGTTTGCTGTTCATCATTTTGTTCCTGCTGGGCTTTGGGATGTTGATGATCTATTCGGCCAGCTCCTATTCAGCCTACCTTGATTATAACGGTGATTCCGCCCACTATCTGAAAAGACAGCTTCTGGCAGCGATCCTGGGGCTGATTGCCATGATAGTAGTGGCCAATATACCGTACCATTTCTGGGAGCGCTTTGCTCTCATCGGATATGTGCTTTCCATGGCACTGATTCCTGTGGTCCTGACACCTCTTGGCATAGAAAGTCACGGTGCCAGAAGATGGTTCAGAATCCCGGGAATCCCGCTGCAGGTACAGCCGGCAGAGGTGGCAAAGCTATGCATGATCCTGTTTTTGGCATGTCTGGTCTGCAAGCTGGGCAAGAAGGCAGGTACTCTGAAAGGCTTTCTCATTATGATCATAATGAGTCTGCCGCCCGCTGTTATGATCTGGCAGATCACCAATAACTTAAGTTCAGCCATTATCGTAGTGGGAATTGCCGTTCTTATGATCTTTGTGGCGGATCCCCATTACAGGAAATATGTATTGATCGGTGGAGCTATCCTGGCAGCAGCGGCAGCGCTGGTGTATTGGATTGTAAGTACAGATGCTTCCGGAGGTAATTTCCGGTTTAAACGTATTGATATCTGGCTTCATCCGGAGTCTGACCCCGAAGGAGTGGGATTCCAGACGCTTCAGGCATTATACGCTATAGGAAGTGGCGGTATCTGGGGCAAAGGCCTCGGTCAGAGTATGCAGAAGCTGAACTTTTTGCCGGAAGCCCAGAATGATATGATCTTCTCCATTATATGTGAGGAGTTGGGACTGTTTGGTGCCGTGGCGGTGATCCTGATGTTTGTGATCCTGCTCTGGCGAATGATGATCATTGCCAATAATGCGCCTGACCTGTTCGGCGCCATGCTTGTGGTAGGAGTGATCGGACATATTGCCATTCAGGTCATTCTCAATATCGCTGTAGTGACCAACAGCATTCCCAACACAGGAATTTCTCTGCCTTTTATCAGCTACGGAGGCTCCTCCGTCATGTTTTTGCTGGTGGAGATGGGCCTTGTGTTGAGTGTTGCCAAGAGAATTCAGTTAAAGGAAGTATAGACAACGTACCGACATCCTGTCCGGAGCATAAGATATAACAGTTTAAATTTCAGGACTGGATGGATGCAAATGGAAACAATATATGTTCACGGAGGCGTCAGACTACAGGGAAACGTAAGAATACAGGGTTCTAAGAATGCTGCTCTTCCGATTCTGGCAGCGACCATATTGACCGGAGAGGAAAATCTGATCGTTAACTGTCCCAAAATAGCGGATGTCTGCCGGATGCTCAGGCTTTTAAGTGCCCTGGGGTGTAAGGTTTGCCGCGAAGGGAACGGGATCAGGGTTGATGCCAGGGAAGTGAGCCTTGGGGAAATGCCAAAAGAGGCTGTGACCGGCATGCGGTCATCCCTGTTTTTGATGGGTGCAATGCTCGGCAGACGCAGGGAAATCGTAATGGAATACCCGGGAGGCTGTGTCATCGGTGAAAGGCCCATTGACTTCCATCTGGAGGCGCTTAAGAAGATGGGAGCCGTCTTCGAAGAAAAGGACAACAGACTGCACGGATGGGCGCCGTACGGTCTGCACGGTGCGGACATCTGTTTTACAACCAAAAGCGTGGGCGCTACGGAAAATATGATTCTTGCTGCCGTTACGGCAGACGGTGAGACTAATATCTGCGGTGCGGCTACAGAGCCGGAGGTAGAGCATCTGTGCCGGTATCTGAAAAAGTGTGGTGCCGGGATACAGGGGATTGGTACAGAGTGCCTGAGTATAACAGGCGGAAGTCCGCTGCGGGGCACGGAGTATGAGATACCGGCAGACCGCATTGTGGCCGGAACCTATCTGCTGGCATGCCTGGGAACCGGCGGCAACGTGCTTCTGGAGGAAGCGCCGGCAGAACAGATGGATAGTGTTATCAGGCTGGCAGGACAGCTGGGAGCAGAGTGTCAGAAGCTGGACCGTGCCATATATGTGCAGGCTCCGGATAAGCTGGATAGTCTCAAGACGCTGAGAACCAGTCCTTATCCCGAATTTCCCACGGATCTGCAGTCTGCAGCCCTTGTCATGCTCACTGCAGCGGGAGGGGAATGTGTGATTGAAGAGACCATTTTTGAAAACCGGTTTCGTATCATAGAACCGCTGAAACAGATGGGGGCTTGTGTGGAGCAGCTTGACAAAAACAGAGTATTGGTAAGAGGACCGGCAAAACTTCGGGGGATCCGCGCTGAGGCTTTGGAACTCAGGGGCGGGGCCGCTTTGGTCATTGCTGGACTTATGGCAGAAGGAGAAACTGTGATCGGCGGATGCCGGTATATCGACAGAGGCTACGAAAATATCTGCCGAGATTTCAGAGAGTTAGGAGCGCGTATTTACAGTGCATAGAAAACTGAAAAGAAGAAAAGTACCGGTATTTATCATAGTGTTGGTGATCCTGTGTGTGCTGTCTGCAGCGGCATACGGGGTACTCAGATCATACACCGTCAAGACAGTATATGTGGAGGGGAATTATCACTACACCCAGGAAGAGATCCGTGATTACGTGATGCAGGGACCGTTTGGAGACAATTCTCTTTGGCTTTCCCTGAAATACCGGCTGAAAAAAGAAGAAAATATTCCGTTTGTCGATGTTATGGACGTGACGATCCTTTCGCCGGATACCATTAAGATCACAGTATACGAAAAAGCATTGGCGGGATGTATCCGGTACATGGATACATACATGTATTTTGACAGAGACGGCTATGTGGTGGAATGCTCGGAAATAATGACAGAGGGCGTTCCCCAGATCACCGGGCTTACCTTTGATCATATGGTCCTGGAGGAACTGCTTCCGGTGGAGGATCCGGAAGTGTTTGCAAGTATAATGGAGCTTACCAAGCTGCTCAATAAATACGAACTTTCGGCAGACAAAATATTCTTTCACTCCGGCGGTGATATAACAGTTTATTTCGGTGATATAAAGGCAGCACTGGGCAGTGACAGGGACGAGCTGGAGAACAAAATGATGCGTCTGCCGCAGCTTTTGTCCAAGTTGGAAGGGAAAAAAGGGACCCTTCGTATGGAAAATCTGACGCAGGACAGAACGGATGTTTCTTTCCGGGTGGAGCAATAAATTTATGTGAAAAAATACAAAAAATAGGTTGCTAAATTTGCAAAATAATTATATGATAATATATAAGAGTTAAAGTAGGAAAAAGGAGGACAAACCCTTGTTAGAGATTAAGACAAACGATGCAGAATCTGCTGCCAAGATCATCGTGGTCGGTGTGGGCGGCGCAGGAAATAATGCTGTAAATAGAATGGTTGATGAGAAGATTGACGGAGTGGACTTTGTCGGTGTGAACACAGATAAGCAGGCTTTAAGGCTGTGTAAAGCTCCCAGGTTGTTGCAGATCGGCGAGAAGCTGACCAAGGGATTGGGCGCAGGCGCCAAGCCCGAGATTGGTGAGAAGGCAGCTGAGGAGAGTGCAGAAGAGGTGGCAGCAGCACTGAAAGGTGCTGACATGGTATTCGTAACCTGCGGTATGGGTGGCGGTACCGGTACCGGAGCAGCGCCCGTGGTAGCTAAGCTTGCCAAGGATATGGGAATCCTGACCGTAGGTGTTGTGACCAAGCCTTTCCGTTTTGAGGCAAAGGCCCGCATGACCAATGCACTGGAAGGTATTGAGAGGATCAAAGAGAATGTGGATACACTGATTGTGATCCCTAATGATAAGCTGCTTGAGATCGTTGACCGCAGGACAACCATGCCTGAGGCGCTTAAGAAAGCTGATGAAGTATTGCAGCAGGCAGTACAGGGTATTACCGACCTGATCAATGTGCCCGCAGTCATCAACCTTGACTTTGCAGATGTGCAGACTGTCATGAAGGACAAGGGTATTGCTCATATCGGTATCGGAGAAGGAAAAGGTGACGACAAGGCGCTGGAAGCTGTCAAGATGGCAGTGGAGAGTCCTTTGCTGGAGACCACCATTACCGGTGCTTCCCATGTTATCATCAACGTATCCGGCGATATCACATTGTCTGATGCTTCCGATGCTGCGAGCTATGTACAGGAGATGGCAGGAGAGGATGTCAATATTATCTTCGGTGCTATGTACGATGCATCCAAGTCAGACGCTTGTACCATCACCGTTATTGCTACCGGCCTTGAAGATTACGGCACTGTGGCAGCGCAGCCTCAGGTGAGTGTACCTCAGTTCAAGAGACCTCCCGTACAGAATACCCTGCAGGGTATGAATCAACCCGGCAGACAGCCCGCACAGCCCATCTACACACAGGGCGGTTATACAGGCTACCAGCAGCCCGTGCAGAAGCCGGCAGCAACACCCGTAAGACCTCTGTCCGGTCTCAACAGACCTTCAGATATCAGAAGCTCTGTTGAAGAGAAATCCTTAAAGATTCCTGATTTCCTGCAGAGGAAGTAGAAAGTGCTTTCTACATAACTGATTTTGAATATGTATATTTTAAGACCCGGCCGGATGGCCGGGTCTTTTGATTATGTAATAAGAAATTCCTCCGGATTTCTTATTACATAAAAAGCGCTCCGCGGGATCGCACTGCGACGGAAGGCAATCTTTGATTGCCGGAAACTGTCTGCTTCGCAGACCCGCCGCAGGCGGAGAATTTCGCGGTGCGAAATTCTTTTTTTCATCCTTTTATATCAATATCCACTTCGTACTTGTTGTCAATCAGTATACAGTTCAGATCATATTCTCTGACAAGTTCCAAAGTCTGCCTATTGTCTTCCAGCACGCTTTTCAGGGTGCAATCTTCATCATCCTGCCGTCTTTCTATCACGTTTGCATACTTTTTAATGCGGTCAAAATGATTTCTGATATACTCAGGGATCATAACAAGGCAATAGTATTTGATATGATCAAGAAATTTCAGGTCAAAATCTTTGGCCCAATCAAAAGGGATATAGCAGCCCTCAACGATCAGATTCTGTTCATTTTCTATTGTGATTTTGACAACCATCCACTCTGTCGAAAGCTGCAGAAAAAAATGAGCTTTCCAAGGCGTCTTTGTGACAAAATCTGCGCCCTCTTTGGGGATATACTGTAGGAGAGAAAGGGGTAGAAAGGTGTATTACGAAATCTACATAGACAGTCTGCTGCTGTTAAATTTTGTGATGAATCTGTATTGTCTCGGATTGGTAAACAGGGTTCTGATGCGAACTGCCACGCGCAAAAGGATCATTGCGGGAGCACTGTTGGGTGCGTTTTCCTATCTGATCCCTTTTCTCCTGCCGGGGTCGGGCGTCATTAAGGCTGTAGTATGTTTTCCCGTATCTGCGGTGGTGATGATCCTTTTGGTTTTTCGGCCGGGGCATATAAAAGCCTTTTTTCATGTGGCCGGTTTATTGCTTGCTGCCTCTTTTGTTTTGGGAGGTGCGTTGTTGTTTCTGATCGGGCTTGTGCCCGGAGGATGGATAAACGGAGTCCTGGGCATTCTGGGAATTGGGGCTCTCGTGTTCTTTCGGGGATTGGGAATGATAAGGCAAATGGAACAGAAGGAGCTGTGTTGTGTGGAGTTGATCGGCAAAGGTGCCAGGATCAGGGTAAACGCACTGTGGGACACCGGCAATGGCCTGTATGAGCCGATCAGCGGTAAACCGGTATGTATTTTGGAAAAAAGAGTGTTTGACAAATTGTGGAAAACGGGAGATCCGGAGGGCTTTCGCGCGATCCCCTATCACAGTGTGGGGAAGAAGCAGGGAATCTTATACGGATTTCTGTTGCCTGAGATCAGAGTGCATAATAATGGGATTGTAAAAAAATGTAAGGATATTTATGTAGGAATTGTGGAGGAAGAGATCGCACAGTCGGGCGGTTATTGTATGATTTTGAACCCTGCACTGTTGCAGGCAGCAAAGCAGGAAGACCGGACTTTGTGCGGATGGTATGGAGGAAGCAGATGATTATAAAAATAGCAATTCCCGGAAGGATTCAGTTTAAGATGATGCGCCGGGAAAAAAAACTGTTACATCAAAAGGGAGATGTACACTACATAGGCGGAGCCGAAGTGCTGCCGCCGCCGCTTGAGGGAGAAAAAGAGTCTGAGGTGATTAATGACCTGGGGACTGAATATGAGGATCAGGCAAAGTCTATTTTGATAGAGCATAACCTGCGTCTGGTAGTCTACATTGCCAAGAAGTTTGATAACACGGGAGTGGGGGTGGAGGATCTGATCTCTATCGGTACCATTGGGCTGATCAAGTCTATCAATACCTTTGACCCGGAGAAAAAGATCAAGCTTGCAACCTATGCGTCCCGTTGTATCGAAAACGAGATCCTGATGTATCTGCGAAGAAATAATAAGACACGGCTGGAGGTATCCATTGATGAGCCGCTCAATGTGGACTGGGATGGCAATGAGCTTTTACTGTCAGATGTTTTGGGTACAGAGGAGGATGTGATCTATCGTGATTTGGAAAATGAAGTGGAGCGCAAGCTTTTGATGAAGGCGGTAAGCAGGCTGTCTGAGAGGGAAAGAACCATCATCAATCTGAGATTCGGCCTGGGGAACAGGGAGGGGCAGGAGATGACCCAGAAGGAGGTGGCCGGTCTTCTGGGGATTTCCCAGTCTTACATCTCCCGACTGGAGAAAAAGATTATGAAGCAGTTAAAAAGGGAAATGAGCAGCGTCTGACTGCTCATTTTCTGTTGCAGATTTCTCTTGGCAACGTGGAATATATAGTATATACTTAAAGTTAGCATATTGGGATTGAGGATATGGATATGATTCAGAGAGATGATATTTTGTCAATGGAATATCTGAAGAAAACAGAGTTTACGGGCTGTTATCGGGGGATGAGGTACCGCCTTGAAGGCGTAAACGGCGAAGACGGCAAGCAGTTGAAAGTGACTGTGTGGCCGGAGCCCTTTAATTATGTGAAGACACCCGAGGAGAAGAAGCAGAGCGCACTGTTTGTCTTCGCAGAGGAAGGTGTGGAGGAAGCTGTTGCATGGATGAATGAGCGGTTTGTGCAGGATCAGGTGCTGTGGGATCATGCGTGGGACGGTTGGTCTGACTATAAAATGGAGTAAGATATGATAAAATATTTGTGGAAAGATATTATGTCCATGCTGCGATTTCTCCCTTATGGGATCGCAGCGGGGCTTGTTGTTGCCCTGATCCTGGGGAGAGTGAATGCAAGGCGCAGTCAGAGGGGCAGGGCGCTTTTGCCTGTTTCCGGGGCAGTATGTTTTTTTATGTATGTGGTGATCCTTCTGGTCATTACCTTTTTCTCCCGGGAAAGCGGATCGGGCAGCGGTATGGATCTGGATCTTTTTTCGACCTGGGGGATCAATGACAGAAATAATGCTTATGTGATCGAGAATGTGCTGTTGTTCATTCCCTTTGGCATGGTGTGCCCCTGGTATCTGAAACGGGCACGAAGTTTTGTGGCGTGTACCGCTCTGGGGCTATCCTGCAGCGTCGGTATTGAGCTTTTGCAGCATCTGACCCGGAGAGGTTTCTTTCAGATCGACGATATCCTGACCAATGTATTGGGGAGTATCATCGGTTATCTGATATTCAGTGCAGTGCGCCTGTTAGGCGGTAAGATACGTCCGCATGGTGCGTAGTGCGTTCTTTTCCAGACGCGATACCTGCGCCTGGGAGATGCCAATGATCTGGGCGACTTCCATCTGGGTTTTGCCCTCAAAAAACCGCAGGGATATGATCTCATGTTCCCTTTCGTTTAATCGTTTCATGGCTTCACTTAAGGAGAGATGTTCTACCCACGTCTCTTCTTTATTTTTTTTGTCGCTGATCTGATCCATCACATACAGGGTGTCGCCGCCGTCTGTGTAGATGGGTTCATAAAGGCTCATGGGATTTTGGATGGCATCCATTGCGTAGACGATGTCTTCCTTGGAGATACCTACTTCTGCAGCGATCTCTTCGATAGTGGGTTCTTTTAAATTTTTGCGGGTAAGATTTTCCCTGGCATAGATTGCTTTGTAGGCAGTATCCTTCAGGGATCTGGAAACACGTATGCTGTTGTTGTCACGCAGGAACCGGCGGATCTCTCCGATGATCATCGGAACGGCGTAAGTGGAAAATTTTACATTCAGCGAGGAGTCGAAATTATCAATCGCTTTGATCAGGCCGATGCAGCCGATCTGAAACAGATCATCCACGTTCTCATTGCTGGAGGAGAAACGCTTGATGACGCTGAGTACCAGTCTTAAATTGCCTTCTATATATTTTTCGCGTGCCTTGGTGTCTCCGGCTTCGATACGGTTGAAGAGCGCCTCTTTTTCATCTGCTTTTAACAGGGGAAGCTTTGAGGTGTTTACGCCGCAGATTTCTACTTTTCCTTGTGCCATGATAGCTGCCTCCAGATTCTAAAATGTGGAAATTGTCCCTTTGTCTTTGGCCGGATACATCTGATATCAGTATGCGCCATTCCTGCCGGGATATACCCTGCATGGAAAAAAAAGCGTACCCCTAAAGTTATGGAGGAATATAATATAATAAACGCCCGGAGAATAAAAAATGCTGTTTTCAGAGTTTAAGTGCAAGGATGTTATCAACATAAGGGACTGTAAGAAGCTGGGGAAGGTATGCAATCTGGAATTCGATCCGTGTTCCGGCTGTATCTGTAAGATCATGGTGCCGGGAGAGAATAAGTGGTTCAGTTTTGTACGGTGTGATCCGGAGATTGAGATTCCGTTTAAAGATATTCGGCAGATCGGTCCTGACATTATATTGGTGGATATTAAGTGCGATAAGTGAGTAACGGTTTTGATTGACATTGGTGGATAAATCCTTTACAATATTAGAGGAGCAAAGTGTTTGAGAATCCAGGAAGGCCGGCTGTGATGCGGCAGAACGGGAGGTACCGATGAAGTGTCCTTACTGTAATCATGAGAATACGAGAGTCATTGATTCCAGACCTGCAGAGAACAATGCCATCCGCAGAAGAAGAGTCTGTGACGAGTGCGGAAGACGTTTTACCACCTATGAGAAGGTGGAGACAATCCCCCTGATCATTATCAAGAAGGATGACAATAGGGAAGCGTACGACCGCAACAAGCTGGAGGGCGGTATTCTCAGAGCCTGTCATAAGAGGCCGGTGAGTGCGGAGCAGATTTCCGGTCTTGTCAATGAAGTGGAGAATGAGTTGTATGACATGGGAGCTCTGGAAGTGTCTTCCCAGACGGTCGGTGAGATGGTGATGAATAAGATCAAAGAGCTGGATGCGGTTGCATATGTTCGCTTTGCTTCCGTTTACAGGGAGTTTAAAGATATCAACACCTTTATGGATGAGTTAAAGAGTGTACTGAAATAGCAAAATATCTAGGCAGCAGTCTTTGGCGGCTGCCTAGATTCTTTTTAATATTTACAGAAAGAGGTTGCAAATGTTACAACGTTTTTATCCGGACAGAGAAGTACGGACCGCATACGATATTGATTATAGTGAGTTGTACCGTCAGGGATACAGGGGCATCATCTATGATGTGGACAATACGCTGGTTCCCCACGGTGCGCCGGCGGACGAGAGGGCGAAAGCCCTGTTTGCGGATTTGCATGGGCTGGGCTTTCAGACGGTTCTTTTGTCCAACAATAAAGAGCCGAGAGTGAAGAGCTTCAGTGAACAGGTGGGCTCTCGATATATTTATAAGGCGGGGAAACCGGGAACTTCGGGATATGAGCGAGCGATGGAGATGATGAAGACCGGCAAGGAAAACACACTTTTTGTGGGTGATCAGCTGTTTACCGACGTGTGGGGAGCAAAGAGAACCGGAATACTGAGTTTCCTGGTAGCGCCCATCCATCCAAAGGAGGAGATCCAGATCGTGCTGAAAAGGAAGCTGGAGTGTGTGGTATTGTATTTTTACCGCAGGCAGAAGGCGCGCAAAGGAGAATAGATCAATGTTAAACGGATGTACGCGAACCTGCGGGGTGATCGGGAATCCCGTGGAACACACCATGTCGCCGCTGATCCACAATTATCTGGCGAAAGAAATGAAGGACAACCTGGTTTATGCACCTTTCCGTGTGCCTGCCGATAAGGTGGGGGATGCGGTAAACGGGGCATTTGCTCTGAATTTCCTGGGACTTAACGTGACAGTGCCGTTTAAAAGCGATGTGCTGCCGTTTTTGAAAGAAACGGATCCTTTTGCCGAGAGGATCGGGGCAGTGAATACGCTGGTAAGGCAGGAGGACGGCTTTAAGGGGTACAATACGGATATGCCCGGGCTTTACAGGGCTTTTCAGCGTGACGGTGTCATAATTGAGGGAGAAGAGGTGCTGATTTTGGGGGCCGGCGGCGTTGCCAGGGCGGTAGCGGTGCTTCTGGCTGAGAAGAAGGCAGCCCGGGTGGTGATCCTGAACAGAAGTGTGGACAAGGCGCAGCAGATCGCTGAAGAAGTCAACGGTTATCTGGGACGTACACTGGTGGAGGTGCTGCCACTTTCAGAGTACACAAAGCTGGAACAGGAAGGACAAAAGAGATTTTTGGCAATTCAGGCTACAAGTGTGGGAATGTATCCCCGGGAAGGGACGGCGGTCATTGAAGATCCCGGCTTCTACAGACTGATACATACCGGTTACGATCTGATCTACAATCCTGCAGAGACCAGGTTCATGCAGCTTGTGATGGCTAGCGGCGGCAAATCCTATAACGGTCTTCGGATGCTTCTGTATCAGGGAATCATAGCGTATGAGCTTTGGACAGGCGGGACGGTGAATGATACGTTGGCAGACGAGGTTTACTTTGAAATGAAAAAGGCACTGGAGAGCAAAGTATGACGGATGACAGAAAGAGAAAGAAGCAGGATAATTTTGTCCTGATCGGTTTTATGGGCTGTGGAAAGACGACTGTGGGGATTAAGCTGTCTTATCTTTTGAAGCGTACCTTTGCGGATACGGACAAAATGATAGAGGACCGGGAAGGAAGAAGTATCAGTGACATATTTGCCTCAGAGGGGGAAGATGCTTTCCGGAATAAGGAAACGGAACTTCTCGCCGACCTGGCAGGCTCTCTTCAGGGCAAGATACTGTCTGTAGGCGGCGGCATTGTGCTCCGTCCGCAGAATCGGGAGCTTTTAAAGCAAATCGGGACGGTGGTCTACCTCAGGGTGCGTCCGGAGACCGTATATAGCAGACTTGAGGGAGATGACACAAGACCGCTTCTCCGGTGTGAGGATCCGCTGAGTCGCATTACGGACCTGTTGGAGGAGAGAAAGGCGGTTTATGAGGCTGTAGCTGATCTTGTGATCGATGCGGACGGACTGAGTGTGGAGCAAGTGGCTTTGCGGATTATAAAGGAAAGTGAGGCATGAGAGAATGAAATTGTTGGTGATCAACGGACCCAATCTGAATTTTCTGGGGATCCGGGAAAAAAGTATATACGGGACCCGGGATTATAACGATCTTTTAAAGATGATCGAGGATAAGGGACAACAGGACGGACATGATATAACTGTGTTTCAGACTAACCACGAAGGGGCGATCATTGACCGGATACAGGATGCCTATTTTGACGGCACCCAGGGGATCGTGATCAATCCGGGAGCTTACACCCACTACAGTTATGCCATCAGAGATGCGTTGGCAAGTATCACTGTGCCCAAGGTGGAGATCCACATATCAGATATCACGCAGAGAGAGGAATTCCGCAAGGTTTCTGTGACGGCTCCTGCCTGCGATAAACAGATTTACGGGCAGGGACTGGAGGGATATCTGGCTGCAATTGATTTTGTTGCAGATTTTTTAAAGAAATAATTGTTTTTTTCAAAAAAACAGTTGAAAAAAGAGTGTTTTTATTATAAACTGGTATAGAATTATAACGTGAATAATTTTAGGAGGAATAAATTATGATTTCTGCAGGCGACTTCAGAAATGGAATTACTATTGAATTAGACAATAATATTTTCCAGATCGTTGAGTTTCAGCATGTAAAACCGGGTAAAGGTGCAGCTTTTGTAAGAACAAAGCTGAAGAACATCAAGAGTGGCGGTGTTATCGAGAGAACCTTCAGACCCACTGAAAAATGCCCTCAGGCACGTATTGATAGAAAAGATATGCAGTATTTATATGAGGACGGAGATCTGTACTACTTCATGGATACCGAGACTTATGATCAGGTGGCTCTGAACACCGAGACCGTAGGTGATGCTCTGAAGTTTGTGAAAGAGAACGAGATGTGTAAGGTTTGCTCTCACAACGGAAGCGTATTTTCCGTAGAGCCCCCTCTGTTCGTAGAGCTGGAGATTACCGACACCGAGCCCGGATTCAAGGGCGACACTGCTACAGGTGCTACCAAGCCCGCAGTAGTAGAGACCGGTGCTACCGTATATGTACCTCTGTTTGTTGATCAGGGCGATAAGATCAAGATCGACACCAGAACCGGTGAGTATCTCTCCCGCGTATAATGCATTATCTGATTATTGATTCTTGTAAGGCAATGGACGTTTGTTCATTGCCTTTTTTATACACAAAAAACCTTACGTTTTTTTGTGTGTGAAAACGCTCTGCGAGGATTGCACTGCGACGAAAGGCAATTTTTGATTGCCGGGAATTCTCTGCTTCGCAGACCCGCCGCAGGCGGTGAATTTCGCAAAGCTAAATTCTATAACAAATCTGGTTATATCGGCCGTATTTCACAAAAAGCGAGGAATTATCATGAACAGAAAAGAATTTGCACGGAAAGCCCGGGCGGATATTGCACGTCGTCTGGGGGAGGATTATCATGTATATACAAAGGAGGTGACCAAGAATAACGGCGTGTCCATGGATGCAATATTGATCGGTAATGCAGGACAGAATATCACTCCGACCATATATTTAGCACCTTTTTATGATAGGATCAGGCAGTCGGAAGAATGGGACAGTGTGATGGAAAATATACTTGAGGTGTATTGGAAAAGTATGCCTGTAGAAACTGTTGATATGGATTTTTACGGCGACTTTGATAAGGTCAGGAACAGGATTGCCTGTAAGCTCATTCATGCGGAGAGAAACAGGGAATTGCTTTCAGCCATCCCCCATGTTATGTTTCACGATCTTGCCGTATGTTTTTATTATGCTTTTTCCCACAAAACTCTTGGAAACGGATCAATCTTGGTGTATAATACTCAGGTGGAAACATGGAAGACCAATACCGCAGAGCTGATGCGTGTGGCACTGGAGAACACAAGAGAGCTTTTTGGAGTGGAGACTGTGCCAATGGAGAAGCTGTTGTGCGAAATGCTTGTACAGGAGATGGGCGGCAGTGCACAAATACCGCAAGATTGCATTGTGTCCGGCATTTCCATGCAGATCCTGAGCAATCATTCCCGGACGTTCGGAGCGGCAGCCATACTGCTTCCAGGTGTTCTGGAAGAGATTGCGGATCGTGCAGAGGCCGGTTTGTATATCCTGCCAAGCTCCGTACATGAGGTGATTCTGATTCCTGAAAGCGGTGATGAGGATGTGGAATATCTCAAATCTATGGTGAAGGAAGTGAACGATACGCAGGTTTTGCCGGAGGAAATTCTTTCCGACAGTGTCTATTATTATGATAGGGACAGGCGTGAGGTGATATGTTTCTGAAAGTTTTTGTAGACATACAGGAACTTTTATGATATGATATTCAGGGTGATGTAATAATTCTGTAACATTTAGTGCGTGACCGGCTTTTCGGCAGATCATTTTGCATCCGTAGTCTAATGGATAGAACGGAGGCCTCCGACGCCTTTAATGCAGGTTCGATTCCTGCCGGATGCATTTTACATCACCCTGATTTTTTTATGCAATAAGAAATTTGTTTGGATTTCTTATTGTATAAAAAACGCTCCGCGGGGATCACACTGCGACGGAGAGGAAGAGCTCTGCTGTAATATGTGTTTTTAGTATTGAGAAAGGTATTTGTATGTGGAAGAATATATTGGGATTTTTACGGGATGCGGTGACCAGGCACAGTAAAATTGTATTTCCTATAGTGCTCATAGCTGCAGTGGCAGTTACCGTTGCGCTTGCTCTTGGGGCAGGCAGAGTGGAAGAGAAGATGGGTGATACAGCCACCGTTCCGGAGTCCACTGTTGAAAGCATACAGCAGGAATCCACGGAGGAAGCCGGGATTCCTGAAGTCGCATTGGAGCAGAATACCGACAGCAGTATGTATACCTTGATGGCTACCTATTACAATGCCTTGGCAACAGGTGATCTCGATACCATTTTAAGCATCAGCAACTATATGGATGAGACTGAGATGATCTGGAACCAGCAGCTGAGCAAGTATATTGAGAGCTATCCGCTGATCGAGATTTATACCAAACCCGGTCCTGTTGAGAATTCTTATATTGCTTATGTTTATACCCATGTTACATTTTATGGGCACGAGGAGAGAGTTCCCGGTCTGAAGGCATTTTATGTGTGTACCGATGAGGATGGGAAGCTGTATATGAATGAAGGTGAGAACCCTGACGAAGTGTTGGAGTACATCAAGACTGTAAGCCTTCAGGTGGATGTTGTGGAGTTAAACAATAAAGTTAATGCAGAATACAATGAATTGCTGCTGAATAATGATGTGTTGTTTGATTATCTTGCAGAACTTGACAAGGAGCTGACCCGTGTGACCGGGGAGATCTTGGCGGAGCGCAATGCAGAAGCGGATGCGGAGCAGAAACCGCAGACAGGAGACGGTGAAGGCGGTCAGGATAGTGAGCCGGGGGAAGAGGTGCCGGCAGACCAGACAACACTCTATGCCGTTGCCACGACCACGGTGAATGTCAGAAGTTCCGACAGTGAGCAGGCCGATAAGCTGGGCAAGGTGACAGAAGGAGAACAGATCAGGGTCATTGAGCATCAGGTAAACGGTTGGAGCAGGATCGTATTTGAGGGGAAGGACGGTTATATCAAATCAGAGTACCTTCAGTCAGCAGGAGAGAACACTTCTTCCGGTACTGTGGCAGTCAGGACTGTCAGGGCAACGACCAATGTGAATCTGAGAAAAGAAGCCAGTCAGTCCTCGGAGAAACTTGGAGTGATTGCAGGCGGTGATTCCCTGGAGGTCCTGTCTGAAGCAAATGGTTGGTCCCAGGTTCGGTATAAAGGTATGGTAGGTTTTGTAAAGTCCACCTATGTTCAGTAGAACTGATGTGAGATTACAAAAGAATGCGGATAAAATGATAATGATGTGGGAAGAATGCTTTCAGAAGACGAAAGCATTCTTTTTTTGAACTGGTGGGGAGAATTTAGTGGAGAAAAATTCTTTTATTTACAATAGGTCCTGGAGGAATATTACAATGTCGTATGTTGATGAAGTGTTAAGAATGGCAATTGATCAAAATCCTGCGCAGCCGGAGTATCATCAGGCTGTCAGGGAGGTTCTGGATTCGCTGAGGGTTGTGGTTGATGCGAATGAGGAAGAATATAGGAGAGAAGCGCTTTTGGAAAGACTTGTTATCCCTGACAGACAGATTCTGTTTCGTGTATCCTGGGTAGACGATAAGGGGCAGGTGCGGGTGAACAATGGATATCGCGTACAGTTTAATTCTGCCATAGGACCATATAAAGGGGGACTGCGGCTGCACCCTTCCGTGAACCTGGGAATCATTAAATTTCTGGGATTTGAGCAGATTTTTAAAAATTCCCTGACCGGGCTCCCTATAGGTGGCGGTAAGGGCGGTTCCGATTTTGACCCTAAGGGTAAGTCGGACAGAGAGATCATGGCATTTTGCCAGAGCTATATCACGGAGCTGTATAAATACATTGGCGCGGATACCGATGTGCCTGCAG
This sequence comes from Acetatifactor sp., assembly GCA_045659805.1. Taxonomy (GTDB): domain Bacteria; phylum Bacillota; class Clostridia; order Lachnospirales; family Lachnospiraceae; genus Acetatifactor. Next base: position 10,388 of record JAZRCR010000086.1, on the reverse strand, counting down.
GTGATATCGGTACCGGTGCAAGAGAAATCGGTTATATGTACGGTCAGTACAGAAGATTGACAGGGCTGTATGAAGGTGTCCTTACCGGTAAAGGATTGAGCTACGGAGGCTCCCTGGTAAGAAAAGAGGCTACCGGATACGGTCTGTTATATCTGACGCAGGAGATGTTAAAGTGTAACGGCAGTGATATAAAAGGTAAGACGGTAGCAGTGTCCGGTGCTGGTAATGTGGCTATCTATGCGATCCTGAAGGCACAGCAGCTGGGCGCAAAAGCGGTCACCTGTTCCGATTCTGCCGGTTGGATCTATGATCCTGAGGGAATTGACGTGGAACTGCTACAGGAGATAAAAGAGGTAAAGCGAGCGAGGCTCAGTGAATATGCGGCAAGGCGTCCCGGTGCGGTATATCATGAAGGTAAGGGTGTTTGGACGGTAAAGTGCGATATCGCTCTTCCCTGTGCGACACAGAATGAACTGAATCAGGAGGATGCAAAAGCTTTGGTTGCCAACGGTTGTATGGCTGTGGCAGAAGGCGCCAATATGCCTGTCGCATCCGAAGCAATCGCATATCTGCAGGAAAAAGGTGTTCTGTTCTGCCCGGGTAAGGCGGCAAATGCAGGCGGTGTAGCCGCGTCCGCGTTGGAAATGAGCCAGAACAGTGAGAGAATGAGCTGGGATTTTGACACGGTTGACAGGAGATTACAGGAGATTATGGTCGGTATTTTCCACAATATCGATGCCGCAGCCAGACAGTACGGCAAGGAGGGAGACTACGTGGCGGGTGCAAATATAGCAGGTTTTCTGAAGGTGGCAGAGGCTATGCTGGCTTGCGGAGTGATATAAAAAAAACGCGCATATTTATAAAAAAAATACTTGTATTTTGACTTAGTTTATTTTATAATTTACTGAAAGTATAAGTATCTTATATACTAAGGAGGATTTTTTATGTCATATGTAGATGAGGTTATTGAGAAGGTTTCTCAAAAAAATGCCAATGAACCCGAGTTCTTACAGGCTGTGGAAGAAGTATTGTCTTCTCTGAAGCCTATTGTGGAAAAGAACGAGGAAGCATACCGAAAAGCGGCGCTTTTGGAGAGAATGTGTGAGCCCGAAAGGACCATTGAATTCCGTGTTGCATGGACCGACGACAGCGGCCAGACACAGGTGAACCGCGGTTACCGTGTACAGTTTAACGGTGCCATCGGACCTTACAAAGGAGGTCTGCGTTTCCATCCTTCCGTTAATCTGTCTATCATGAAGTTCCTTGGTTTTGAGCAGACATTTAAGAACAGCCTGACCACACTTCCCATGGGTGGTGCGAAGGGTGGTTCCGACTTCGATCCCCGCGGTAAGAGCGATGCAGAGATCATGAGATTCTGCCAGGCATTTATGACTGAGTTATATCGCCATATCGGTCCCGACGTGGATGTACCTGCAGGTGATATCGGCGTTGGCGGACGCGAGATCGGTTATCTCTACGGTCAGTATCGCCGCATCAGAGGCGCATTTGAGAACGGTACTCTTACCGGTAAAGGAACTTCCTACGGCGGTTCCCTGATCCGTCCCGAAGCCACCGGTTTTGGTGCGGTTTATTATGTAAACGAAGTGCTGAAGCATGAAGGTGAGAGCATTGAGGGCAAGACTTTTGCACTGTCCGGTTTCGGTAATGTAGCATGGGGGGCTGCAAAGAAGATTGCTGAGCTTGGCGGTAAGGCTGTAACCCTGTCCGGTCCTGACGGATATATCTACGATCCCGATGGTATTGTAACCGAAGAGAAGATCAACTATATGCTGGAGATGAGAAGTTCCGGACGTGATAAGGTTCAGGATTATGCTGACAAGTTTGGCTGTCAGTTTATTCCCGGCAAGAAACCCTGGGAGCAGAAGGTTGACGTGGTTATGCCTTGTGCAACCCAGAACGATGTCAACATGGACGAAGCTAAGAAGATCGTTGCAAACGGCGTAAAATACTACATAGAAGTTGCTAACATGCCCACCACCAATGATGCTCTCAAATTCCTGCTTAACGAGCCCGGTGTGATCGTTGCTCCTTCCAAGGCAGTAAACGCAGGCGGCGTTCTCGTATCCGGCCTGGAAATGAGCCAGAACAGTGAGAGATACAGCTGGACCGCAGAGGAAGTAGATTCCAAGCTTCATCAGATTATGGCCGGTATCCATGACGGTTCTGCCAAGGCTGCTGAAGAGTGCGGTCTGGGATATAATCTGGTAGCAGGTGCAAACATCGTAGGCTTCAAGAAAGTTGCAGAGGCTATGATGGCTCAGGGTACCTTCTGATTTTGATATTTAAATGAATAGGAATTAAGAACGTCCCACGGGGGTTGCCTGTGGGACGTTTTTATTGGACGTCGATGACATTCACCAGCAGGTATGTAATCAAATACAGGAGCGGCTGGTGCAGGAGATAGATCCGGATGGTATTTTTTCCGATCCGAGACAGGAACGGTATTTTTGTGCGAAAGATCTGTAAGAGATGAGGACTGTAACAGATCATGTCCCAGATAAAATATCCGGTCATAAATATAAAAATCCAGGGAAGGACAGGGAAGTAATCGCCGGATGCAAAGCCTGTGTAGGGAAAGCCCAGTATGGTCATAGGCTTAAAAGCATACAGCCAGTCGGGCAGATAGACAGCTTGTCCGAAGACATTCAGATGGCCGTCATCAATATGCCTTGTGAGCAAAAATAAAAGCAGGGAAGCGATAAATCCCGTAAGCGGTAAAAGTCTTCCGTGAGAAGTGAAGCGGTTTTTCAGCCACTGAAACAGCTTATGTAACGGTATCATGATCAGTGTGCAGCAGCCGATCCCGTTTAAGATGCCGAACCATACTGTCTGGGAAGGCACAAAAATGAAGGTTACAGCAGTGATCGCAAGACCGTAGAGGTTCAGAAGGATGCCGCGCTTCAGGTTGTTTTTGCTGAAGTGCCAGGATATGCCGGAGATCAGCAAAAAGGAGATACAGATAAACTGCTGCCAGGCTTTGGCAGCAGGATTATAGTACCAACGATAGTTTACGCCGAAGACAACGTAGAAATCATAAAAAAAGTGAAACAGCAGCATATTCAGCAGGGCAAATCCGCGAAGCCCGTCGATCAGATAATACCAGCCGGATCTGCTTGTTTTTTCAGTCATATTGAGAATCCTTTCTCGAAAATCACATCAAAGGTGCAGAACATCTTATCAATACTTTTTCCAGCAGGAGGGCACCAGAATGATCAGCATAGGGAATAGCTCCAGTCTTCCTGCAAGCATGTCAAACATCAGGACAAATTTGGAGAAAGAGGAAAAGAGACCAAAGTTCTGGGTAGGACCTACCAGTTCAAGACCGGGACCGATATTATTTAAGGTGGCAGCAACTGCCGTGAAGTTGGTGGTGAAATCGTATTCGTTGATGCCTATCAAAAGAAGAGACACGAAAAGGATGACGATGTACACTGCCATGAATACATTGGTGGACCGCATGACTTCATGGGGAACACTGTGCTTATTCATCTTGATCTTCTTTACCATGCGGGGGTGGATCATCATGGACAGTTCTTTCCCGATACTCTTAAACAGGAGTACGATGCGGGATACCTTGATTCCGCCGCCGGTGCTTCCGGAACAGGCTCCGATGAACATCAGAGTCACCAATACGGTCTTGGACATCTGGGGCCACAGATTAAAGTCTACTGTGGAGTACCCGGTGGTGGTGATAATGGATCCCACCTGAAAGAAAGAGTGGCGTAAGGTTTCTGCGAGGCTGCCGTACATATGTTGTATGTCAATGGCAATGGTTCCTACGGCTGCAAGGATGATCACCAGATACCAGAATACTTCCTCGATGGAGAAAGCATCCCTTATCTGTCTTCTCAAAAGGCAGTAGTAAAAAGAATAGTTGATGCCGCTCAGGATCATAAATACAGTGACCATATTCTGGGCGAGGGGCGAGAAGCTTGCCATACTGTCGTTATAGATTCCGAAACCGCCGGTTCCTGTGGTACCGAACATGGTGGTGACTGAGTCAAACAGATTTACCCCGCATAAGCAGAGAACAATGATACCGATTACGGTTAAAGCGAGGTAAATGGTGTAGAGCAGCTTGGCTGTGTCCCTGGCTCGCGGAACCAGCTTTCCCACAGAAGGGCCGGTACTCTCGGCGCGCATCAGGTTCATGGTGGAACCGCCCATAAGGGGAAGAATCGCCATGATAAAGACGAACACGCCCATACCGCCGATCCAATGGGTGAAACTGCGCCAGAAGATGTTGGCGCGGCTCAGTGCCTCTACGTCAGACAAAATGCTGGCACCGGTGGTGGTGAAGCCGGAGATGGTCTCGAACAGGGAGTCCACATAGTTGGGGATATCGCCCGTGAACACAAAGGGAAGGGCGCCGAAAAGACTTATGGTGATCCATCCCAGAGCAACGCTTGTAAAGCCCTCTCTGGCGTATAGCTGAAACTTTGCAGGTTTCTTACGGCTCAGGAGAAGGCTGGCGGCCAGACACAGAAGAGCTGTCCCGAAGTAGGAAAGGGCATCCGTTGTTTCCCGGTAGATCAGTCCCACGATGGCAGGAAGCAGCATAAAGCCTGCTTCAAATCTCAAAATCCACCCTAAAATATATCTTACGATCGCAAAATTCATCTTAATCCTCCAATATGTCATTGATATCGTGAAGTCCGGTATTTGTGAGCACCAGGATCACGGAATCTCCCACTTGGATTTCATCCTGACCGCCGGGAATGATAACCTGATTGCGGCGGTTGATACAACAGATCAGAATGTTTTTCTTGATCTTTAATTTGCTGAGGGGAATACCGGTAACGGCAGAGGCTTCGTTAATATTGAATTCCAGAGCTTCGGCGCGGCCTTCCTCCAGCTTGTAGAGATTTTCCACATTACTGTTAATGGAAGCATTCATGGAACGCACATAGCCCAGGATGGTGTCGGCAGTGAGAAGCCTGGGGAAGGTGATGCTGTCCAGATTCAGCTTGCTCAGTACTGTGTTAAAGCTGATACGGTTGACTTTGGTAACTACCTTGGCCCGGGAAGCTTCCTTGGCATAGAGGGAGAGCAGGATGTTCTCTTCGTCCAGTCCCGTAAGGGCTGCAAATCCGTCGACATTGTCAATTCCTTCCTGCTGAAGGAGCTTTTGGTCTGTGCCGTCGCCGCAGATAATGGTGGCTTTGGGTAAAAGCTCACTCAAATGTTCACAGCGTGCCTGATCCTGTTCAATAATTTTGGTATCGATTCCGACAGAGAGCAGTCTGCTTGCCAGGTAGTAGGCAATGGTTCCGCCGCCAACGATCATGGCGGTCTGGACAGGGCTGATGCCGATACCTATCTTCTTGAAAAAGTCATTGGCCTGAGGCGGAGTGGACACGATGGACACCGTATCTCCCTCCTGAAATACAAAATCACCCCTGGGGATGATGACTTCGTCTCCTCTGATGACCATACACACCAGCACGTCACATTTCAATGTGGTTCTCACATGCATCAGCTTGTAATTATTCAGGAGACAGTCTTTGGTCACGCGGAAGCGGAGCAGTTCCACACGTCCCTTGGAAAAGGTGTCAATTTTGATGGCTGACGGGAACTGAAAGATTCTTGCAATTTCAGAAGCGGAAGTGAATTCCGGATTGATCACCAGAGCAAGTCCCAGTTCCTTGCGCAAAAACTCGATCTCTTTATTGTAGATGGGATTGCGCACGCGGGCAATGGTCTTACAGTTGCTTGCCTTTCTTGCGACCACGCAACAGAGAAGATTCTGCTCATCGGAACCTGTCACTGCGATCAGCAGGTCTGCTTCCGATATGCCGGCTTCCTGAAGGGTCTGGAAGCTGACACCGTTACCCACGATACCCATGGCATCCAGCTCGTCGGTAATGGCCTTTACTTTCTCCTCATTTTCATCAATCACTACAATATTATGATTTTCACCACCCAGCTGCTCCACGAGAGTATATCCAACTTTGCCGCAGCCTACAATGATTATCTGCATATCAAAACTTCCTTTCTGCGCGGAAAAACGATTCCTTACCTTGTTTACTGTATATTTTAGCACAAAATTATTAAAATGAGAAGAGAATTGGCAGAGAAAAGCAAGCAGTTTTAAGCGGTTTACAGTGGGTGCTGCATGAATAACACCCCGACATCACATTCTTGCGCAGCATTGCTGCGGATGGTGACATACGGGGTGCTTCATTTTACTTTAAGGAGAGTTCTTAGTGTTCCTTACAGTTTTGAAAAGAAAAACAGATACACAGCCTTCACTAAATCCCTTCGTGGAAGGTGCGGTTGATGACGTCTCTCTGCTGTTCCTCTGTAAGCTTGATGAAGTTCACGGCATAACCGCTTACACGGATGGTAAGCTGAGGGTATTTCTCGGGATGTTTCTGGGCATCCAGCAAAGTGTCGCGGTTGAGTACGTTCACGTTCAGATGATGGCCTCCCTTTTCGGCATATCCGTCCAGCAAATTCACTAAATTGTTAACCTGTGCATTATTTACATTCATCATAATACCTCCTTGCAATATTGATAACGGTTACTGTTATTATATATAAAGAATATCATATTGGATTCTTGATGTAAAGAGTATTGCAAAAATACAGTGTACTTTTTTTGATACACATTTTCTATTTTAGGCATATATGGGACAGGACCTCATATATTGAGATAGGAGGTGAGCGGCGATGTCTGAAAATCTGTTGCGGCTTTTCCCAAAAGAGAAGCGTTCCTTCTGGGAGGTGGTTGCAAAGGACGAGGCTTTCCTTCAGGAGATTCGTTTGCGGGTGGGACAGCCAATCCTTGTCTACGGAGAAAAAGGGGAACAGATGATAGATCGGCAGGGGAATTATACGGGCAGTATCAGTTGTGCCTGCCTTGCGGAGGAAGAGGAGATCATGCAACTGTTACGCCATATCTGCCACGACTCACTGTATGCATACGAGGACGAGCTGCGACAGGGATATATCACCGTTTCGGGTGGGCACAGAATCGGCATTGCGGGACAAGTCGTGCTGGATGGAGAACGTGTTCGTACCGTAAAGCATATTTCCGGTCTGAATATCCGTATTGCACATCAGATCAGGGGAGCGGCCGATCCGGTGATCGGACGGCTTTACAGAGAGGGCTGTCTGCTGAATACATTGATTATTTCGCCGCCCGGCTGCGGCAAGACCACACTTCTGCGTGACCTGATCAGGCAGGTTTCTGACGGAAACCGTTGGGGCAGTGGATGCAGTGTGGGCGTGGTAGATGAAAGATCGGAGATTGCCGGCTGTTTTCAGGGGATCCCCCAGAATGACGTGGGAATGCGCACGGATGTTATGGACGGATGCCCCAAAGCATTGGGAATGATGATGCTTCTGCGCTCTATGGCTCCACAGGTGATAGCGGTGGACGAGATCGGAGGGCAAATGGATGCACAGGCGCTTCATATTGCTTCCCGATGCGGATGCAGAATCCTTGCTACCGTGCACGGTGAAGGGATAGAAGATGTTTTCCTCAAAGAGGGTATGAAGCAGCTTATGGGGGAGAGATTGTTTGAACGTATCGTGATCCTGCAGAGGGTGCAGGGCAGATTTACAGTGAAGGTCATGGACGGAGGTGCGATATATGCTTAAGCTTGCAGGATGTATTCTGACAGTAGGAGGCTGCGTTGGATTGGGGTATTGGTACCGGCGGCAATTTGTGGACAGGATCCGGCATATTAAGATTCTGATCTCTCTGGTCGATATGATGATGAGCGAGGTGCGCTACAGCAAGGCGCCCTTGCCGGAATGTTGCAGACGGCTTTCCGGGAGGCTTGAGGAACCGTATCGGGAAAGCCTTGTGAAGATCTGGGAGGAAGCAAGGGAGAATACCGGAATTTCCTGTAATGAGATTTTTACTGCCCGCATGCGCGAATGTCTGAACAAGGTGCCGCTGGGACAGCAGGAGATACAGATATTTCTGGAATTGACTGCCAGGTTTGGATATGAAGAGACACAGATGCAGTTAAACAGTATGGAAGGCTGCAGGGAACAGCTTAAGAGCATAGCCCTGGAGCTTGAGAGGGAAGTGAGCCAAAAGGGCAGACTGGCTATGGGGCTTGGAACCCTGGGAGGGCTTTTGCTGACCGTAATTTTGGTATAACAGCTTGAAACTTAACGAAAAGGCAGGGAGTGACATGGGAATAGGTCTGATTTTTAAAATAGCTGCAGTAGGTATTCTTGTGACTATATTATGTCAGGTGCTGAAGTACAGCGGCAGGGAGGAACATGCATTTCTGATCAGTCTCGCGGGCCTGATCCTGGTGCTCACCTGGATCATACCGTACATATATGACTTGTTTACGGTCATTCAGGACCTTTTTACAATGTAAAGGAAAAACAGAGATAAGGGGAGACGAATATGGCTGAAATGATCAAGGTTGGACTGTTGGGAATCGTGGGTGTTCTCATTGCGGTACAGTTTAAGGCACAGAAGCCGGAATACGGAATTTACATCGGACTGGCTATCGGGATTTTGATCTTCTGTTATGTGTTGAAAGAGTTTGATATGATATTGAAATTGAAAGAGTCATCTAAAAAAGTTAAGAATGACCTTACACTTCGTCTCGACTTCTCTTTCAAAGATATTTCAACATTGTTGCGTAAACTTGATTCTATCGAAGATACACAAGCAACATCAGGTAACAAAACTTTGACTGTTAAATTTATGGCAGAGTATGTGTTTAGTTCGAAATTGAACTTCCGTTTCTTCTGCGACCATCAAACCAACCGTCCATATATCTCAACATCATACCCAATGTCGAATACTAACGTTGGTGTAAGTATTAAATTTATGCTGACAAGATAAAAGAGATTAATATGAAACCATTAAAATTTTTGCTTAGTTTAGTTATATTATTCTGTGTGGCTTGTGAGCCTGATGTTGTGGAAGGTCAAAAGCCTGATGATGGGGATGTAAATGATACATTGTCAGTTGCGCAATATGGGTTGGAGTATCTTTATGATATGGCGACTTTGGCGCATATAACTATTACTGTAACAGAGGATGATTGGAATGATTTTCTTTCGTATTACGACCAAAATCCGCATAATGAGGAGTATATTCCTGCATCATTTAAGTACGAAAAAAGCGAAGAAAAGTTTGGATTAGATAGTATAGGTATTCGCTTACGTGGTAATACAAGTCGCAGAAGACCAGAAGGCAATGTAGGCGAACAACATCGCAAGGATAGTGATTGGCATCACGCTCATTTTGGAGTGAAGTTCGACGAATTTGTTGATGACCAAACTTTCTGTACAGCTGACCGTATCTATCTCAAATGGCATAAAGATGATGCAAATTATTGCCGTGAGGTATATTGTTACGATTTATTCCGTCGTTTTGGCGTATGGTCTGCACCAAGAGCATGTTACACACGTTTGAGTATATTTGTTAAAGGTGATGATAAGCCAGTTTATATGGGTGTATATGCGCTTATTGAAGGTATGAAAGATAGTTATTTGCGTAGTCGTGTTGAGGCTGGTAAATATACTACCGAAGATGGATTTTTATGGAAAGCATCGTATGGCGCAAATCTTAGTCCGAGCACTATGACCGACAATAATATGGGAGTAGAAGTGGCAGCATTGAATCCATCTCAGAGCGAGACGTATATGTACGACCTTAAAACAAAGAAAAAGAAACTCACAGAGGCACGTGAACAATTGAAGTCGTTTGTCAACGATATGAATGTATTGAAAAGTGGTAGTGCCGAATTGAAGGCGTATCTCGAATCACGAGTTGATGTTGACCTATTCCTTCGTGCTTATGCCGTCAATGTGGCTGTGGGTATGTGGGATGACTATTGGTGTAATATGAACAATTATTATTTCTATTTTGATAATAATAAGTTTATTTTTATCCCATACGACTATGACAATACATTAGGCACATCAAATATAATGGAAAATTCGGGTACGCACGATCCGTTGAATTGGGGTAGTCTTGGTGGCGACCGTGTGTTGATGCGTAAGGTGATGTCAATACCAGAATATAAAGCACAGTATGTGGCATATCTTAAAGAATTGGCATCTAATTCTGAATATTTTAATTATGAAGGTTCGCTCGCTCGTATTCGTGCTTGGCACAATATGATAAACGAGTATGTGAGCAACGACACCGGTGAAGATATGGCGATAGAAGATAGACCTGCCTCTTGGGGAAATTGCCATTTCTATAGACTTTTTTCAGGGAATGATCAAGGCGGGCGTAATGGAGAAGCCAATTTTTTTAAAACAAAAATTAGAATTATAAACGAATTAAAATAAATGAATTATGCAAAAATCAGAATTTCAAAAGTATGCTACTAAACATCTTGGTATGAACAGTTTGGCGTTGGAGCAATATATGGCTC
>JAZRCR010000085.1:0-10583 GCA_045659805.1 Acetatifactor sp. | reverse complement strand
TTGGTACCGCCGTAAAGGTTTACGGGATTCACTGCCTTATCTGTGGAAAGAGCAACTACCTTCTTCACACCGCTGTCCAGTGCACATTCAATCACATTCTGAGCGCCGTGAATATTAGTCTTGATGGCTTCCTGAGGATTGTACTCACAGGCAGGTACCTGCTTCAAGGCAGCCGCATGGATTACATAGTCCACACCCTCAAACGCGCGCATCATTCTCTCTTTGTCTCTCACATCACCGATAAAGAAACGCAGCTTGTCAGCATATTTCTTAAACTCATTCTGCATCATGAACTGCTTGAACTCATCGCGGGAATAGATGATGATCTTCTTCGGATCATAGTGGTCAAGCACGTACTTGGTGAATGTTTTTCCAAAGCTTCCGGTTCCTCCGGTGATTAAGATGGTTTTATTGTTTAACATGTGAAGTCCTCCTGACTTTTTACTCTCATTGTATCCTTGATGCCCGATGATTAGACACCGCCACATTACATTATACCATATATTGTCGGGAAAAGCAATTTATAATAACACTCCAAGGATTTCCTTCAGTTCTTCCCTGGTAAAACTGCCGCTTCCCACACCGTCTCCGCTCAGGATCCGGTCTGCAAGCTCTCTTTTTTTGTCCTGGAGCTTTATCATGTTTTCCTCAATTGTCCCTTTTGTTACCAGCCGGTAAACCGTCACCGCGTTCTTCTGGCCGATACGGTGGGCTCTGTCTGTTGCCTGCTCCTGAACTGCCAGATTCCACCAGGGATCGTAATGGACCACGATGTCTGCGGCCGTCAGGTTCAGTCCCGTCCCGCCCGCTTTCAGCGAAATACAGAATACAGAGGTGTCATCCTCCTGGAACTTCTCCACCAATTCTTTCCGCTTTTCCTTGGTGGTGGTTCCTGTCAGTGTATAAAAAGTAATTCCTTCCTCCTCCAGACGGTTACACAGAATCTCCAGCATAGAAGTAAATTGGGAAAATAACAGCAATTTATGTCCTCCGTTCACCGCATTGCGGATCAGGTCCATGCAAAGCTGCAGTTTGGCAGAGGAGCCGCCGTAATCCTCATAAAGGAGTGCAGGATCGCAGCATAGCTGCCTCAGCCTCGTAAGTTCTGAGAGAATCTGAAGTTTCCCTTTTCGCAGTTCCTCATCGGACTGTTTGTCAAGCATGAGCGCAAGTCTCTTTACATGTGCACCGTATAGCTCACGCTGTTCTCCTTCCATGCAGATATACAGATCCTCTTTCAGCTTATCCGGAAGATCTTTGAGCACATCTTTTTTCAGGCGGCGCAGCACAAAGGGGCGTATCATCTTTTGCAGACGGTCCATGGCTTTTTCATCCTGCTGCTGCACGATAGGGCTTTCATACTCTTCACGGAATCTCTGATATCCCAGCAGAAAACCAGGCATCAGATAGTCAAAGATGCTCCACAGCTCACTGAGCCTGTTCTCAACCGGGGTGCCTGTGAGTGCCAGCCGGAAAGAAGAGTCTATCTCCTTCACCGCCCTTGCTGCCTGTGTACCATGATTCTTGATAACCTGAGCCTCGTCAATCACCTGACAAAAAAATTTCATCTGCGCGTATTGCTCCGCATCTCTCTTCAAAAGATCATAGGAAGTGATCAATATGGCCTGTTCAGGGGCGCTTTGAAGTATCCGGCTACGCTCCGGAGCACTTCCCAATACCATCATGACCGGAAGGTGCGGGGCAAACCCGGCAAACTCATTGTACCAGTTGTACACCAGTGATGCGGGTGTCACAATGAGACTCCTGCCCGGGTTCTCAGCATACTCCGAACACAGAAAAGCTATAACCTGCAGAGTTTTTCCCAGTCCCATATCGTCCGCCAGGATTCCCCCAAACCCATTATTCTTCAGGGTTTTAAGCCACAAAAAACCCTTCTTCTGATATTCTCTCAGAACCCCCTGCAAAAGCTCCGGCACTTCAAAATCATTGTCCTCCACTGTCTTCATGTTGCGGACCAGGGCACGGAATTCTCTGTTTTTCTCCGTAAATACGCTTGTTTTGTCGCGAAGACCGGCATCCAGGAACAGAGCCCTGTAGACCGGCAATTCTATACTGTCCCGCAACAGTTGTCTGTCACTTAAACCAAGACCTTTCTCAAGATCCAGAAGCGTCTCCAGACTGTCACCCGCCACGTTCACAAACTCTCCGTTCTGCAGCCTGTAATATTTCTTTTTTCTGTCATACTTATGTAATATTTCCAGAAGCTGCTCCTTGGGCATATCCTGAGAGTCCACAGTCATTTGCAGCAGCTCTCCCGAGAGTGAAATTCCCACACGGATTCGGGGTGAAGGATTCACTTTGATCTTCTTAAGAGCATCTGAGACAAATACCTGTCCGAGTTCCTGCAGCTTTACAATTCCCTCTGTGAGAAACTCATACATCCCGTCCTCCGAATGGTCTATCACCATAGCCTGTATCTTCTCATCATAAGAACTGCAGTATGAGGATATGATCTTGCCGGCAGAAAACTCTCTGCTCAGGTCGCGTTTCCCTATCTCCTGTGTGTCACCGAAAACATTGTATCGGTTCTCGCCGTAAACGGCGATCAGCCTGCAGGAAATCTTATCAGTCCGGGGAGCATCCAGATAAATCTCAAAATTCACCGTCTCAATATCATAATCCGACTCTGAGAAATGGTCAAAAAAGCACTCATAACGTTCTTTGATGAAAGGAAGCCAATCCCGGCAGAACAGGGGCACGTCTTCCTTCTGTATGAACGCTCTGTTATCGGAAAGAGTGTTCATACACTCACGGAACTCTGCAATGGTTTCCAATGCCTCCAGCGGTTCCCGACAGATCTTTTCTTCCTCAAACCAGAACTGATGCCGGCTTCCCTTACAGCTGCAGGATTCTTCACTTTTAAGTTCCACGCCTCCCTCTTTACCTGTAAGCACAAGTCTTCTTTGGGGCAAATCATCCGACTGTACACACCACCCGAGATACGTTTCGTCTGTGTACACCTGAATGGGAAGCTCTCCCACCGCATCCAGAAATGCTTCCAGCTCACTTTCCGACAAAGGCAGACTCCGGATCTTTGTCTGGGACCGGTATCCGTTATAATATAACTGATAGCTGTTTTCCCGGTTCTCTCTTACCCAGGCCCGTATAAACTTTAAAAGCCTTTGACTGACGGGCTCAAATGCTTCAGGCAGATGCACAAATTGCAGTTGTTTTCCGTATCTGTGCTCCTCCTCCCACTCAAAGTGCCCGGCAAACTCATAGATATCCTTTATCACATATTTATGGGACACGCCGATATGAAACTCTACGGATGCCCGGCCATCCTGACAAGTCAGGGTGGGCTCCAACCGAATCCGTCCAAAGTTCTGATCCTGCATCAGTCCCGCCATGCGCCGGGAGACCTGCCTTGTTAAAAATTGCTTCATGGCAGGTGTCGTCACAGGAAGTTTATGGAATGTCCTCTTATCTTCTATATATGGATTCTCAGCTTCGCCCATGCCTGAAGCCGGCTTCAAAAAAGCGCGGTCCTTCCCCATTTGGCTCTCATACTTCAAAAGCGCCGCAATCAAATGCTTGCACAGTCCGTCATAACTGGCAAATGCCGGGCAATCACAGTGAAAGCCCGACACAGCATCTTTTGCCCTATCATATTGAAAATGCACATCATAAACTTTCGTGCCGCTTCCCTGCACGTTTGTGGAAATATACTCTACAAATGAGTTTTCGCTGATATACAAATCTTCTACTTTATCCTGAAGATACAGATCCAGCCCCCTTGCATAGAAGGAAGCGTGGGTCAGCTTTCTGATAGCTGTACGTGTCAGCATAGGCAATATCTCCTCTGTTTATACTTGTACACACCGTTTCTGTAAACAGCGGTTGACGGTTTTTTAAGAAAAAAGTACTTCCTTTACTTTCCTCCAGAAACCCTTTAATCCTTCTTTCCTGATGATATATTTGGTGGAGGCCCAGTATTTCTTCACCGGTTTCTTATGCTTCATTTCAGCCTTGATCCGGTCGTTGCTCAGCGCAAACGGATCCTCCATGGAAAACATCAGATCGTAGTCTTCCCTGTATTTGGCTCTCAGTGAATCGTCAACTCTTTCACCGGAGTAATAATAATTGTACGACCACCGCGTTCCCGAAACGTGATCTGCATCATTCTTCTCATGCTGAGCGCTGTACCCGGCATAGAGCTCCTTAAAAGGATGTTCTCCCTCCGGCAGCCATTCTCTCATGCACTTTTGCGCAGATGCGCCAAAACCCGAAAAATGAACGAAGCGAAGCGGATCGCCTTTTACAAAGTACTGCTCTCCCTCTTTGGTCATACCGCAATCCAACAATGACCAGGGGGCAAAATCATAACCCCTGTGTTTGAAGATTTCCACATCAAAAAAGCACGGTGCCAGATCTATCCATTTCTGATCGGTAAAAATCCCCCTCTTTATATCGTCATAGCAAAATAAATATAACCTCTCTGCCCACCAACGGATAAACTTCACGGCCTCGTCACTGTGGTTAACCGCCAGGAAACCCAGGTTATATACCCCGTGTGCGGTGGAGGAAAGTTCCATGTCAATGTTGCCCGGCTGCAACAGATGCGGGCATACAACGACAGGACGTTTTTTCAGCAATTCCCGAAGCTCCGTGAGTTCCGAATACACATAGCAGTCCGGATCCAGATAAATAAATTCTGTTTCCCCCTCAAAGCGCTCCATAAGGTATTGAAAAAAGCGGGCTTTCACTGCGGTAGACGCCTCTACGATGGTATGCTTGTAAATAAATCTGTCAAAGTTTCCTTCCCACATGTCTTTGGAAAGAACCACTTCATCAAAGTATTCCGAATCCATATCCGGGGTCTTTTCACGTTCTGTCATGCATACGATAAATTTTGCGTACGGCATATTGTTTTTCACGGATTCCGCAAGCGTACGCGCTTTATGCAGATAATTGGCACATATCGATGTAAATACGACCATTTCTATTTTTCCTCCCTGAGCAGCTTACGAATCATACCTCCGATGATGGGGTATGACGCCAACTTCTTCACCTTCGCCCAACGCTCCTCGTATTTTCTCCTCAAAAAGATCTGCTCGATCAATGCATCCCGCAAAACCATGGCATATTCATCATAATGCTCTCGGTAAAAATCCGCATGATTTCTGTAAATCTGCCTATAGGTCTCCTGAACCTGCTCGCAGCTATTCTGAAAATTCGTCGTTCTGGAAACCGGTTTGATGCGATAATAAAACAAAACCTCCGGTATCTGGTATACCTTACGGCCAAGCGCCATCACAGACAGCCAGAAATCGTAATCTTCCATTCCTGCCGTCATGGAGGTCCTGAATCCCCCGGCCTTTTCCCAGTCTGCTTTATAAAAAAGAGCCGTCACAAATACAATATTGTCAAGGAGCATTGTCCTGAACGAATAATCCGGCAATTCCCACGGACCGGTCTTTTCACCGAACAGCTCCGCCTTGCAGTATACAATGCCTGTTTCTGTGTCTTTTTCGATTTCTGCAACCGCTTTTTCAAGATACGTTTCCGCAATCCTGTCATCGGAATCCAGCGGCAATATATAAGTCCCCTCCGCTTTGGCAATGCCGAAATTCCTTGCGCCGGCGGGTCTTAAGCGGTTTGTGTGAAAGACCTTGATGTTATCTCCCTGTATCCGGGATAAGATATCAACCGTAGTTTCATCATCCGAACCGTCATCCACAATGATCAGTTCCCAATTCTGATAGGTCTGCTTTTGAACGGATGCGATGGCTTCTGTAATATAGCGGCCGTCGTTATAACAAGGCATGATAATACTTACTTTTTCCATGCTTACCTTTTTCCCCTTATACTTTTTATCTTATAGTACATCTTTCCCCAGACCGACGCGCCGATCGCCGAAAGCTCTGCCTTCAAGTTCTCTGTGATCTTATCCTGCTCGGCAATCTGAATATCCAAGTGTTTCACCCGGTCATTTAAAACCGTATTCTGATCCTGTAACGCCTGAACATTCTCTGTCAGTTTCTGATTTTCAGTACGGATTGCGACTGCTTCCTCCTCTTTTTTCCCAAGGATCTCCTGTTTCTCCTGTATGGTGATCTCCATCCAACGCACCAGATCCCTGACTTCCGTCATTTGTGTTAAGGCCTCGCTGTCAAAACACAGGTAGTTACACGAAAAAACAATTTCACCCACGTCCGCCGGCATATCCACATATATCTGCGGATCTCCGTCATAAAAAACATACAGATCCCGGAAACAGTTACCTGTCTGTTCCGTAATCTTTACAGTCTGAACCTCTCCGTCTTTGCGCGTACCCACTACACTCACATCGGTAAGAATACAGTTGGCATTTAACGGATCGATACGGAGCCTTTGACCGGGCAAAGCCTGAATGCGGAGGGATATCCTTTCCTTCGGATTGATGCTCTGACGACACAATATATTACTGCTTTCTCCGTCAAAAACCACAATCTCATAGGGTTTTTCTCCGTCATACTCCAGGGTGACATCCTTCTGCTCACTGCCTTTTTGTACGGTAAACAGAAATTGATACGCCGTACCCAGGTCCCTCGTTTTCAGAAATGCCTCCACGTCAGATCCAAGGCTTCCGTATGTCGCGGAAACTTCATTGTTTCCCACCGGTATTGTCCTGACTTCTTCCCTGGCAGTAACAAAACCGTTTTCATTCAACAGCTGTTTAATGGATTGATAAGTGAAAAAATGAAGGTGTGTGTCATCCAAAAGCCCCACGGATGAATATTCAAACCGATTCTGCAGCAAATTCAAAAGCACGGAGTTATGGGCAATATTGGGAACGGAGATCAGAATACTTCCGGAGTCCTTTAACAGCAAGCGGAGTTTTTCCAAAACCTTCTCCGGCTTCCTCAGATGTTCCAATACATCCAGAAGCACAATATGATCATACCGGTTTTCTTTCAAAAGCTGAAACCACTCATCTTTCTCCAGATCCCCTTCCTGCGCACCGATACAGCTGTTTCTGCAAAAGCGCGCCGCAAGGGTGCCGGCCTCTGCATCCAGTTCCACGATATCGGCAATACAATGTTTGTCCCTTGTCAGGTGATATACAAGATTGCCGTTGGACGGACCCAGTTCCAGGACAACGGAATCTTCCTTGATCTTGTCATATGCCCACAGAGCGGTTGTATCTTCCGTCAATTCATATCCATAGTCATATTTGTTCATTCTTACCCCCATGCTGCTTTTCAAAAATCCTGATCTCCGTAGGGACATCGATCACAGCAGAATTACGCGCCGCATTATTGATTCTGACATATAAAACATGGTACAGCCAGGTCAGCACTTTATACGAATCTTCCGTTCCCTCGGATACAGCCACACCCAGCACATAATCCCCGTTCATGACAGAAGGCATTGTAAAATGGAACTCCACCTTATACATGCCGTCTTTTTCCACCCGGAACCCGGTCTCCCTGCCATTGATGGCTGTGTTGGTATTGATGACCCACAGTCCTTTTACGGTCTCCAGCACAAATCCGGCAATGCAGGAGGAAATCTCTCTGGCCGAGGAAAAGATCAGATTGACGCTATACTTATGATACGGTTCACATTCGGTCACCCGCTTCCCTTCGGCATCCGTTAAGAACGCAGATATGATTTTTACATCGTCACACAGGATACTTTCCTTTGTATAAGAGATTGTCGGATAATCCTCCACTTCGAAACGGTTGATGGGATATGCATTCCCATCCGTTCCCGGATCTGCCGCCTGCAATTCTTCCTTACATTTTTCAAACTCTTCCGCTCTTTTCTCCAGGATGCTGTTAGAGTAGGCATTGCACACTTCCACGCTGTCACCCACCATCTGCTGTACCCCTTTTTCAATCCACAGGACCCGTGAGCACATCTGTTTCACTGTGGCAATGTCATGGGAGACAAAGAGCACTGTAACTCCAAGACTTCTGAGTTCCTCAAACTTTCGGTAACATTTATTCTGGAAAAATACGTCTCCGACGCTCAGCGCCTCGTCCACGATCAGGATATCCGGCTTCACATTGATGGCCACAGCAAATGCCAGCCTCGCAAACATACCGCTGGAATAGGTTTTCACCGGTTGATAAAGAAAGTCTCCGATATCGGCAAATTCTGCGATATCCGCCACCTTCTCCTCCATTTCCCTGCGGGTATAACCCATCATGGTACCGTTCAGATAAATATTCTGAAGCCCCGTGTACTCCGCATTAAATCCCGCTCCGAGCTCAAGCAGTGCGGAAACCTTTCCGTTAACCTCAATGGTTCCGCTTGTCTTGGCGGCAACTCCCGTGATCAGCTTCAGCAAGGTGGATTTCCCGGCTCCGTTGGTGCCGATAATGCCAAAGGTTTCCCCTTTTTTGACTTCAAAGCTGACATCCTTTAAAGCATGAAAATCCTGATGCCTGGAACCTTTCCCAATGCGAAGAATTTCTTTGAGACGGTCTGCATTGGAATCATAAAGGTGATATACTTTTGTCAGATTTTTAACTACAATTGCATTCTCGCTCATACATTCCTCTTTACATCACATCGTCAAAATGAGGCCTCAGCTTCATAAACAGTCTGCTTCCGCAAACAAACAACAGTATCACCACGCACCAGAAGTATAACATTTGTACCGGATGCTGCCAAAACCACACCCGATCCACCACCGCTTCGCGGTATCCCATACACACATAGTACATAGGATTGATCTTCAATAATTGCTTCACGATCAGGGACATTCCACTGGGATCCCAAAATAGGGGCGTCGCCCAGAATCCTATTTGCAGAACCACCGAAACCACATTTGCAATATCCTTCACAAACACGGAAACAGAGGATAACAGCCACCCAAGACCGGCGCTCAGGCAAAATACACAGATAAAATAATACAATATCTGCACAAAATATACTGTCGGAATCCGTCCGTAAACCAGATTGATCACAAGGATCAATACAATAAAACCGGCATGGATCAATGCTGCAGAGACCACCTTGATCAGCGGGATCACGGTCACGTTAAAATTAACCTTTTTCAACAGATAGCTGTAATCCAACAAACTGCCGGTGGACTGGGACACCGCCTCAGAAAAGAAATTCCAACTCAGAAAGGCCGGGATGTACCAGACAATGAACGGCACATCATCAACCGGCATGCTTTTAAAACCTACCTGGAACACGAACCATATCACAAGGATATTTAAAAGCGGCTGCAAAAAAGCCCACAGCACTCCTAAGCCCGAAGCTGCAAACCGGGCCCTGCAGTCATTTCGGGCCAACTGCCATATCACATTCCTGTCTCGCCATAAACTCTTAATAAATGTCATCTTCGTTTTCCTTATATATCACGGTACAACAGGTAATTTCTCACCTTTTTTAAATAAAACCACAATCCTTTTCGGTTGAACACATTCAAAATATAATCCATATCCCGGTTGATCTGCCCGGCCGACAGATTTATCGGGTACAACTCATGCTTTTGGAGAATCCGGTCCGCAGCTTTTTTCATAGCTGCGTCACGCTGTCTCTTATTTTTCCCTTTATAAGGCGTATAGTAGACCGATGTCACTTCAGAAACCTTTATAAAGTCCGTATCTGAAGCATATCTTACCCACAGGTCCCAATCTTCAAGCATGTCCAGTTCCTCATCAAACCCACCATGCTTTTCATATAGTTCCCGGGAAAACATGACAGACTGAATGGGGAACAGATTCATATAACAAAGCAACAGTCTGTTAAAGGGATGATCGTAACGTACCAGCTTCCTCTTGGTCCTGAAAACATAAGGTTTCTCGCTTTGCACCTTTATCTGATGTTCCTCCGCAATGGCAAAAGCCGCTTTCACATCACGACTCTCCAAGGCATCCACCAGAAGCTCCACATGTTCCTCCAGCAAAATATCATCTTCATCCAAAAAATTCAGATACTTTCCGGTGGCCAAAGACATTCCGATATTGCCGGCACAGGTCCGCCCCTGCCGCTTGCCTGTCGCATGATAGACATACCGCAGATCGCCGCAACTGTTCTTCACAAACTGTTCCGACAGATTGGGGCCGTCTTCCACGACGATCACCTCAATATTCCTGTAGGTCTGATGCTGTATGCTCTGCAGTGCGCGTCCCAACACATGCGTGTTACCGCAAGTTCTGACTATGATGGATACCAATACACTTTTATCCATTTGTACCTCTCCGCAATTCAGTGATATTCATTCTATCATACCATATTTCAATAATATTTACAAATAATAAATGTCCTATTCCGGTGGCCACGTGCTTTCCGGCAATAGCTAAAATAAGCAAGCTGATCACTGTCAGCCTGCTTATTTGCTTTTCGTAATTTACAAGTCGTCAGGACTCCATTCAGGATCCCACTCGATCTCCGGCTCTTCCGGATCAGGATCAGGAGTAGGATCCGGTGTAGGTGTCGGGTCCGGCGTGGGCGTCGGATCCGGTGTAGGTGTCGGGTCGGGCGTAGGCGTCGGGTCCGGTGTAGGTGTCGGGTCCGGCGTAGGCGGCGGGTCCGGTGTAGGTGTCGGGTCCGGCGTAGGGTCCGGCGTAGGCGTCGGGGCCGGTGTCGGCGTGGGGTCCCGTGTCGGCGTAGGGGGT